>JAAUSF010000056.1 GCA_012033255.1 Cyanobacteria bacterium RU_5_0 | reverse complement strand
AAGATCCAGACAAAATTCGCTGTTTTTTCGTCTAAATTAAGGCTTTCAACTCTAAATTCTGTATATGATCGCTCAATTTCGTCTGAAAGCACAGAATGATAGATTCTTTCGGTTTTCCAAAACCCTGCACAGGCAATAAAAAAGTCTTGAAAACTTAGCATTTTACTTTCACAAATCTCTCAATAATCATGTCCATTTTATGAGAACGAGAAAGAGGTAGCAAAACTTGTAGCGGTTTTCAATTGCGTTTAGTATGGATCAATCGCATAGGGGCACAGCATACCCTGCCCCTACCCATCTCGCATTCAACTGAAACCTGTTGTATGACGATAGCGGAACATTAATTAGATTCAACCAGGGGAATTTCGATCGACTCTGTGATCGTGGGCGATTAAAAGTTAAATGATTCAGGAATATTAGGGAGACGTGACAATTCCGTTCCTAATATAAGATGAATATTTTATCGAGAAGTAGAGCGTCAAATGGATTTAGTCCAGGATCAAGTTGATGTTTTGAATAATAAGGTTGACGCGCTGCAACACACGATCGAGCAGTTCAAAACCAATCTTGCTGAAGTTTTAGGAGAACTAAAATCAATTACTGCCGATCGAAGAAATTTGCATCACCCTAGTAATGGTATCGGCGGTGGGCACTATTCCTACCAGAGTCGCACCAGCTTTGATAGTGAAATGAAACACAAAGATGTCTTGTCGGATCACAATTATCTAGAATCCGAGACACAGGGGGGTGAACGCATCCTCACACCAGAAGTGCAGATTCAACGCCTAACCGCTCAGTTGACCGCTGCCTACAACCGCATCGCCGCCTTAGAGGAACAACTCCTCGCTAAGCGGATTCAGTAGTATTTATTTTTTCAGCCATTTTTTCAGCCAATGTCTCGATCGCCTGAAGTAACTCCGTCTGCCCCCAGCCTTGATAGAGAGATGCTGCGATCGAACATCCCCCTGCTCCGACGCCTTCCTTGACATATCCGCGCTCATAGGCTCGAAACTGAGCATATTGAGAAGTTGCAAAGCTCAATGAAGTTGCCATTAGCGGCGCATTGACCATCTGTGCCAATCCCACAGTATCTCCTGTGAGATCTTCTGCAACCCAACGAGTTGTTCCCACAACCACCCGCTCAGCTTGCCACGCCAACCCGTAAGTCTGAGCGATCGCCTGAACCAGCGCATAGACAGCCAGCATTTGCGTTCCGCCTGCCAGTAGCACCCCACAGGTTTGGCTAGCCGCGATCGTCATTCCCGCAACCACAATCTGCATCGGATCACCGATCGCAGCGACAAGTTTTAGTGGATCGGCGATAAGGGGATGAGGAACGTTTTGAGTTAGAAGTTTTGAGTTTTGGGTTAGGGCATAGGACTGAATTGCCCCCTCTTCCCCTCTCCCCCTCTCTCCCTCTCCTGCTCTCCCTTCCGTTGTCAGCGTTGACAGTCCTGCCCTCACGACTTGCCACTTTTGCTGATGATTACAAGTCGGATGGCTACTATTTACTTTGCCAACCGCATTCCATCCCAATCCGGTTAACACTGCCAAAGCCGTTGTTGTCCCTCCGACAACGCACTCTCCGAGAATTAAGTAGCCGCCTGAGAGTTCAGCCGCTAGTTTTTTCCCCCAGTACAACCCTTGTTTTAGCAAATGTTCAACCACAGGCAGGTCGATCGCCCCTCCACTGGTGAGACAACGGGCAGGCATTCCACCCAAGTCAACGCATGGAACAGAGGGCGGATGGGGTAATCCGGCATTGAATAGATACACCGGAATTTGTTGGGCTTCGACGATCGCACGACTAATCAGAACAGGGGAAGCTCCAGCGTTGAGGGGCGGTAGGGGATACTGAGGACACGGTTGAACGCCATGATGAAGGAATTCAGCATCCGCGATCGCTGTATATCGTCGATCGGCTGGAGTTGCCCCGGCTGCCGAAATCCCCGGAATTAATCCTGTCTCTGTGAATCCCAATACACAGGCGAACACAGGTAAACATCCCCGAAACTGCTCCAGCCATGCCTGCCCTTGTTCAATTTGACTATACACTCGAATCATTTTATTTTTCTTCTTCCATCAAGACCTGCACCCAGGTCGGCGGCTCAGGAATCGGGTTGCCCAAGCGTTCTAGCAGCAGCCATGCGGCGAGATGAACCGTAAATAAGTACACAACATCGCTACACATCACCACTCCGATCGTGGCGAACTGAACGGCGGTGAGATTGGTTTGCCCCAAGACATCTAGCCCCAGCAACCCCCAATCGACCAGCTTACTTAGCACGAATTGGATCAAATCGGCAATTCGATTGGTCAGGTATGCCCACAAATCTTCGCCCAAAAAAATAGACAACAGCCACATTCGGAAGAAAAAGCCGAAGGTGGAGATTAACGTGCCGATGCTGATCGAAGGAAGCCAGGGAGACTGTCGCTTCCACATTGCGCCCAACTGGACTCCTAGCAACCCATAAGGGATGAAGAACAGCAGGCTGAGATAGGGTCCCATTAACACAGATAGCAATAATCCAGAGACGAGCGCTGCCATCCATGCGGCTCGATGGCCCCATCGCAGGTAGACGAGCGCGATCGGCGTGGGAAATAAAATCCGCATCCAAGGCCCAATGCTCAGATAGTAGCTGACCAACCAGAGCAAACTGGCAGTACTCGCTAAAAACGCCGTTTCCACCATAACGAGCGGTGGCGTGACCGTCCTTACGTAAGCCGTGGGTGATTTTGATGGGTCGGCTGATGAATGGGTGGCTGGTTCATTGGGGAGTGTCAGATCAGAGATGACAGCAGCAAGCTCTTCCTCTAGATCAGACTGGGCTGGCTCGATCGCCTCATCATCAGAATTGGGCGAGGAATTTACCTGGTCATCCTGGTCTTTCCGAGTTGGATCAGTCTGATGGTTTTCAAAGGAACTGCTCATGTAAACGTAAACAACGATCGCTGATCTACTTTATCGCCATCTGTTGGGAGTCAGCATTTTCATGCGTTCGCTTCGAGCCGGAGGCAACAAATGAAACATTGCTGAATATTAAGATTATTGATTTTTTGTAAATAAAAACCCGTCATCGATCGAAATCCTCGCTAAAACTAATTCCGTTCCGGTTAACACATCTCGTTTGGCATTTCGGGATGCATTTACCACGATGTACAACCTGATTGATAGTGGGGTTGATATTGGGTTAGTTCCTGAAAGCCTTGCGAAACATCTTCCTAGAAAGCAAGTGGGCATGAAGAGCTGATAAGTCTCGAAAAACACTAAGTAAACAGGTACTAGGTAAACAGGAGTAGCAAGCTATGTCTGAGGTTGTGAGTGTATCTCCTCCCGGTACAGTCGGTGATCCCGTATTTGGGCTAGAGGTCATCAACGAGGAGCCTGTCACGCTGATTCGTGGAGATACCAATTTCGTGATCGCGATCGGCAGCGCTGAGGATGATTTTATCGAAATCGATGATCCAACCGCCGCCCTTGGGTTTGAGTTACTCGGTGAAGTTGGGGATGATACCCTAACTGGTGCGCTTGCTGATGATACTCTGAGCGGCGGTATTGGCAATGATCTTCTCATTGGGGAGGCTGGCAATGACAGTATTTCCGGAGGTCGCGGCAACGATTCTCTCTTCGGAGGGGCTGGAGACGATTTTCTGGCAGGGGATCAGGGGAACGATCGCCTTGTCGGTGGGGCGGGGGCAGACACCCTCGTCGGCGGTGCCGGAAAGAATATCCTGATTGGCGGCGCAGGGGACGATGTGTTGGTCGCTGGAACGGGAGCAGACACCTTAAAAGGGGGAACAGGGAGAGATATCTTCCGGTTTGCCAGAGGTTCCACGGGTCCAGGGAAAGTAGATACCATCCAAGATTTTCAAGGAAACGACACCCTCGAATTGGATCGGCAACTGTTACCAGGTTCCAGATTACGACCGGGCAGCTTGCCAGAATTCCAATTTCAGGTTGTTGAAAGCCTTGATGTATCCGGTGAAGATACTACAGCTTTTCTGATTTACGAAAGTGAATCTGGGATTCTGTACTACAACCCTACACGGGGTCAAGATGTTCCCTTATTGCAATTGCCTAAAGGTCTGAATCTCAATCAGATCAGTGCAGACAATATCACGATCTTCTAGTAGTCGGTTTTAAGTAGAGGGATGGGGGGAGATGGGGGGATGGGGAGCGAAGTCGCCCCACCGCGCTAGAATCGATCGAAAGGATTGGCGCTAGTGCATCAAACTCTCGTATGATCTCCCAAACTCTCCCACTCTCCCTACCCGTGTTGGCTCGTCAAACCCGTGAAGCCGCTCGTAAGTTGGCAGTGTTATCAACAGCGCAACGCAATCAAGCAATTGAAGCGATCGCCCTTGCTCTCGAAGCTCATTTTTCCGAGATCTCGGCGGCGAATCAAATCGACTGTGACGTTGCTCTTGCAGAGGGATTAGCAAAATCGCTCTACGGACGGCTGAAACTGGATGCCGACAAGCTGAGAGGGGCGATCGCTGGAGTGCGAGATGTCGGACGATTGCCTGATCCAGTCGGGACGGTGCAAATTCATCGAGAGCTAGACGATGGCTTGATTTTGCAACGAATCACCTGTCCCTTGGGAGTGTTAGGCGTAATCTTTGAAGCCCGCCCTGATGCTGTGATGCAGATTGCTGCTCTTGCTGTGAAATCTGGGAATGCCGTCATTCTCAAAGGTGGTAAGGAAGCCGTGCGTTCTTGTGAAGCCTTAGTCCATGCGATTCATCAAGGATTGAATCAAGTCGGAATCGATCCAGCCGTTGTGCGCTTGCTCACAACACGAGAAGAAACGCTAGAACTCTTGAAATTAGAGCAATATGTAGATTTGATCATTCCTAGAGGCTCTAATGCGTTTGTGCGGTTTGTGCAAGAGAATACGCGGATTCCGGTCTTGGGTCATGCGGATGGAATTTGTCATCTCTATGTGGATCAAGCCGCAGATCTGCCAAAAGCGATCGCGATCGCCATTGACGCCAAAACTCAATATCCTTCTGCCTGCAACACGATCGAAACCCTCCTCGTACATCACACCATTGCCTCTGAATTTTTGCCACAGGTCGCTTCAGCACTCCGATCGCACGAGGTTGAACTGCGGGGAGACGATCGCACGTGTGACATCCTGGATATCCCTGCGGCGACTGAATCCGATTGGGCAACTGAATACAGCGACCTGATTCTATCGATCAAAGTCGTCGATTCGCTAACCGATGCAATCCTGCACATCAACACCTACGGGTCTCGCCATACCGAAGCGATCGTCACCGAAGACTGCCAAGCTGCCGCCGAATTCATTGCCCAAGTCGATGCCGCAGGCGTCTTCCGCAACTGCTCCACTCGCTTTGCCGATGGTTTCCGCTATGGCTTCGGTGCCGAAGTGGGCATCAGCACCCAGAAAATGCCGCCTAGAGGTCCCGTCGGACTCGAAGGACTGATCACCTACAAATATCAACTCATCGGCAACGGTCACATTGTCGGCACCTACACTGGAGCGAATCCGAAAGCCTTTACGCACCGGGATTTCGCATAAAATGGATTCCCTTCACATCGCAGGAATTCGCGCCTATGGCTATATCGGGGTTTTACCTGAAGAGCAAACCCTGGGGCAGTGGTTTGAGGTAGACCTGACACTGTGGCTCGATTTATCAATCGCCGGAAAGAGCGATCGCCTAGAAGACACTCACGATTACCAAATCCATGTCACTGTTGTGCAACAGTTGATCCAGACGGCAAAATTTAAGCTAATTGAAACATTGGCGGAAACGATCGCACATCATCTCCTGAAGTCTGATGACATCACCCAAGTCCGTGTCCGAGTCATCAAACTAACACCTCCCATTCCCCACTTTAACGGTACAGTCGCAGCCGAAATCACGCGATCGCGAACGGTAAAGAATTTGCCTGTTTTGGGTTAGTCAATCAGCGTTCTAAGCTCTGTGAGCGGCTGAAATGTGGCAGTTGTAACTGTTTGAACCGACTCCGGACTGCTCATCCCCATTACTAGATAAAGCATAGAGGTTATTGTTGCCGCTTGAATCAGTTTCTTCAGCATTTCCAATGCTCTCCACTCATGGGATCATTTTGGACAGTCTACTTCCAGATAACATCCGCACTTCAGCCCATTGCGTCCGTGCAATCAAAAAAAAGTTATTTTTTATCCGTAGTGTTGCGGTTGGTAACAGTTACATTGCTTTACAGTAAACTAAATAATTACGTGTAGGACTTGCAATAGCCGCGATTCGCTGGATAATCTGGGCATGAGTCACGCTATATTTAGAATTTCCTCTAGAAAAGCTATTTTTGATATCCCTGATGTCTGCTCAATCATTTAATCAACCTATTGATCAAATCACGGTCGAAGAGTTAGCGCGTCGCATGGCTGAAACGACTTGCCGGCAACTGATTGATGTACGCGAACCGGAAGAACTTGCGATCGCCAATATCGAAGGTTTTGTCAATCTGCCTCTAAGCCAATTTGCGGAGTGGTCAGGAGAGATTCAGACTCGTCTTGATCCTCATGTAGAAACGATCGTCATGTGTCATCATGGAATGCGATCGGCGCAAATGTGCTACTGGTTGCTTAACCAAGGCTTCACACAGGTAAAGAATGTGACTGGAGGAATTGAGGCTTATGCAACGGTTGTTAATCCGGCGGTTCCCCACTACTAATTTGCTCCATAATTTCTTTTAATCTCTCCACTAACCAGACAAAACGGGTTGGATTCGGTTACATTCAATAACAACTGCCAGTCCAACTGCCTAGATGTCCGTATCATGTCCATGCCAATGAAGCTCAGTGTCCGTCAGCAACAGGTGCTTGGGGCAACCGTGCGTCACTACATTGCCACTGCCCGACCCGTTGGCTCTGAGGCGCTTGTGGATGAGTTCCATCCTAGAGTTAGCCCTGCCACCATCCGCAATGCAATGGGATTTCTGGAAAAGGTAGGGTTGCTCTATCAACCCCACACGTCTGCCGGACGGGTTCCCTCGGATTCTGGCTATCGAGTTTATGTCGATCAGTTGATCACGCCTTCAGATACTTTTTCCCGTCAAGTTGACCAGATTCTGTCGGAGCAACTGAACTGGGAAGAGTTAGGAATTGAAGCCGCATTGCGCGGCGCAGCCCAGATTCTATCTACGCTGAGCGGTTATATTGCTCTTGTGACAATGCCGCAGCCTGATACGGCTCAACTGCGTCATTTGCATTTGGTGCAGATTGATCCTGGACGCGCCATGCTCATTGTCGTGCTGGACTCTTACGAAACACAGTCCGCATTGATGTCGATTCCCGAAGTCCCTAGAGAGACTCCTTCTGATCCAGAACACATCGATCGTGAATTGCAAATTCTCTCTAACTTCCTGAATGAGCAGCTACGGGGGCGATCGCTCAAAGAAATCTCCGTGCTTGATTGGAGCGAACTCGGACGCGAGTTTGAACGTTATGCGGATCTCCTCCGCCTCTCTCTGTCAGAACTACACCGTCGTAGCCAACTTTCGATCTCAACGCAAATCTTGATTAATGGCGTTGCCGAACTACTGCGTCGCCAACCGGAATTTGCGGAGATCCATCAAATTCAAACCATCATGCAGCTTTTAGAGTCTGAGCAAGATCAATTGTGGTCACTCATTTTTGAATCGGCTGACTCTGAAACAACGGGGCGGCGTGTCACTGTCCGGATTGGCTCTGAAAATCCTTTGGAACCTATCCGGACTTGCGCCCTTGTCTCTGCGACTTATCAGCGAGGATTAGTGCCGGTTGGCAGTGTTGGAATGTTGGGACCAACGCGAATGGTGTATGAGGATACGATCGCTATGGTAGAAGCAACGGCTAACTATCTCTCAGGAGCGTTGAGTCAGGCGGTAAATTATAAGGATGACGGATGAAGGGTGGGCACTGCATCTTAATATCTGTGTACCTTATTCAGAGTAAGCTTTTAACTCAAAATTCAGATGATAGAGGTTAGTGCAGCGATACCGACGTTTGTTGTTACTTTGCGAGAAGGGGTGGAAGCGGCGCTGGTTGTTGGCATTGTGCTGGCATACCTGAAGAAGGCTGACCAAGCACGCCTGAATCCTTGGGTTTATGCAGGTGTGGGTGTGGGTCTTGTCGCCAGTGTTCTAGTCGGAGTGTTGTTTAAGGGTCTGCTATTGACGCTGGAAATGTCGGATCAGGTGTATGCGCCAGTCGTGAAGCAGATTTTGGAGGGAGGATTTAGTGTCGTGGCGATCGTCCTCCTCAGTTGGATGCTGGTTTGGATGACGCAACAAGCGCGTTTTCTGAAAGCTGAGGTAGAAGGGGCAATCACAACGGCTCTTCAGCAGTCGAGTGGTGCTGGATGGGGAGTGTTTGGTTTAGTGATGATTGCGGTGCTGCGGGAAGGCTTTGAAACTGTTTTGTTTATTGCGGCTAAATTTCAGGAAGGCTGGATGCCGACGATCGGTGCGGTTGCTGGATTGTTAGGTGCCGTGGCGATCGGCGTTTTGTTATTTCAACTCGGTGTCAAAATCAACCTCCGCCTGTTCTTTCAGGTTATGGGGATTTTGCTGTTGCTAATCGTCTCTGGACTGGTCGTGACGGCGCTGCGACATTTTGATCAGGCGATCGCGCTTTTGGCACAAATTAATCCAGACTTTGCTGATCTCTGCCCCGATACCAGTGCATCCTGTATTTTGGGACCGCTCGTATGGAATACCAGTGGCGTTTTACCCGATCGCCAGTTTCCCGGTATTCTCCTGAAAGCCTTCTTTGGCTACACGCAAACGCTCTATTTAGCGCAAGCGATCGGCTATCTGCTGTTTTTGGGGACGATCGGCGGTATTTATCTTCAGAGCCTTGGTGGGGGACTGCGATCGTTGTCGGGGCGATCGGATTCACCTACATAACGCTTCAGAAACTCCTCTAAAGTAATGGATGGAGGTAGAAGGCGATCGTCGCATACACATCAACTCACTTCAGTGATAGATATCGTCAGTGGCTTGGGCATAGGTGAAGCGATCGGTCAGGGTGAATTCACTGTGTAACACTCGGTGCCAGGTAATGAGATGCTGAAGTTTAATCTCCGTTCTGGATGATGCTGATAATCATGCGGTTTCAGAGGTTTAGAACGCATTTTGGAGAAAGAGTTGATTGAGTGGAATCGTGATGTTAGGAAACGCCACTGGGGCAAGCACAGTGTTTGCGGCGAGGATCATTTCCTGCTGATAGCCATCTGGAGTTGGTTCTCGAAAGACATAGACCTGTTGGGTATTCACATCCAAAATCCAGTAATCAGAAATGCTGGCTCTGGCATAGATTGGGGCTTTGTGCTGACGATCGCCCAGCAAGGTAGAATCTGCAACCTCGATAATCAGCAGGATTTCATCCGGGGTTGGATGGCGATCGCCATACTCATTGGCATCAATGCGAACTACCGCAATATCAGGTTCAGGTTCTGATTTGGGTTTCAGCGTCACAGGCAACTGCATCCGCACATAGGCAACGGTTTCCAGCAATCGATCCAGGTAACGAAAGGCGCGTTGAGTGGTTGCTGCGTGGGGTGCAATTGCGGATTCATTTCGATAATATGCCCTTCCAATAGCTCAACGCGATCGCTCCCTGTCAAAATTCCGGTTTCAAGCATGCGGTGATAGTTGTCTACTGTCCATAATTTGGCTTTCGTCGGTAACATAACTAATTTCCTTTAATTCGCAATTCATTCCAGGCTGAAATCAGTGCTTCATAGGAACTCAAAAATTGGTGCAATTGATGATTTCGATATTGAGATCGCACAAACATGTCGAAATTAGAAATTGATGACATTTCTGGAGCAACGAGCCAGACAAACCCAAACTATTCCACTTGATGAAGTCAAACGTCAACTCAGTCTGAGTTAGATTCCGATTTTTTCGATGGTGGGTTTTGTAGTGGACGATCGATTTAGCGAAACCACCTCAGCCCCATTTTCACGCGCCACCCGAATCAATAGCCCTGCCGCCATCAAACTCGCAATCATGGAACTCCCACCATAGCTAAACAACGGAAAGGGTAGCCCGGTGGTTGGCAATGCCCCTGTAGCGACACCAATATTCAGAAGCGACTGCCCCACCATTAAGATCATGACGCCAATCGCCACTAATTGGTGAACTCGGTTACTCGCCTTAACAGCAACTTTCAAGCCCAACGTGGCATAAACCGCTAACATCAGCATCAGTAGCAAGCAGCCGACAAACCCAAATTCTTCCGCGAAGACGGCAAAGATAAAATCAGTATATTGAATCGGCAGGTAAAACAGTTTTTGTTGGGATAGCCCATAGCCTGTGCCAAACAGCCCACCAGAGCCGATCGCCAACAAACTCTGAATCAACTGGTAGCCATCCTGCCTTGGATCAGCCCACGGATTGAGAAACGAGATCAACCGTCGTCGCTGGTAGCTTTTGATACTGACGCTCACCACTGCCGCCAATAATCCGATTCCGGCGGCTCCCCCTAAATAGGAATAGGACAATCCTGAAGCTAAGGCAATGAGCCAGAGCATCATGCCACACAGCGATGCTGTACTCAGATTAGGTTGCAGCAGAATGGCGACCAACGTCAGCACGAATACGCCAATCCAAGAGAGGCGAACCATCCAACTTAACCGTTCCCACTGTCCGAAAATTCGGGCACTCTGCAATACCAGAAACGGCTTGATCAACTCGGATGGCTGAATTCCTACAGGACCAATTACTAACCAACGAGTTGCCCCATTCACCGAAGTTCCGAGTCCGGGTAACAACGTCATCAGGATCAGTCCCAATAGGAACAAGACAATCCAATTTGTGATTCCCAGAATGTAGCGTAAAGGCGAGTGAACCAGGATATTAAACCCAATCATCCCTAGAGAGATCCAGAGCAACTGGATTTTGAAATAGTAAAGCCCATCTCCCAACGTGGCATCTGCAACAGGATAAGAGGCGGAGAACATCACAACTAGCCCGATCGACAGCCATAGAAACGTCAGCCAACGCAGCAGTCGAGCGTCCAATGCCCAGTCTTTTGAGGAAGTATCAACAAAAGGAATCAGGTATCGTAGCTTCACAGCAACCCAAGTCGTTCAAGGTCGCCTATCACAGTAGCGTAAGTTGGCTGAATCAGGACGATGAATCTCTATTTACAGCAGGTTTCAGTTGAATGCGAACCGCGAACGGGCACAGTATACTGTGCCCGTTCAAGTCTTGATGGATTGAACGCGACTAGAAAACCGTTTTGACACTCTCACCGAAGTCAGCTTAAGGTTTTTAGACAGGTCGATTCCCGTTCCTGCTATACTCGTTGTAGCACATGGAGACGACAATGAGTAGACCTAAAGTATACAATTTACGACTTTCAGATGAAGAATGGATGAAGTTAATGACTTACGCAGAATCAAAACAGATTACCCCGGCTGAAGTGCTACGGGATTACATCAAACGATTGCCATCACCAAAAATGTAAGTTATCGGCGACTCCGCTCCGTTCCATCGCCCTCGCTTATATCCCACGGCTAAAGGACAGTGGGTTTTACGCGACTCTCTATAAAACATACAGGGGCACAATCATTGCACCCCCAGTGGCTTATCTAATTGAGAATTGCCATCATCAGCGAAGACCCAAGCCAATAAGCAGAAATAATTGAAAATATTTGGGTGTGCAAGCCCGCGAACTCCATGCGATCGTCAATGCGATTAGGCTAGTCCTGCGTTCGCACCGGGCTTGCCCGTCGCCAATTCAACCTTGACGATTTTGCCGCCCATCTTCTGAATTCGCTGTTGCTCTTTAAACCAATTGTCATAGGGAACCAACTTGGTGAAGTAGGTGTTTTGCAGTTCCCGCTGGGTGCGAATCCGAGTCTGACTGGGAACACAGGCTGTAATTTTGAACAAGCGTGCCATGAGTTTATCCCTCTTCTGTGTAGACTGGAAAATTTTTGTTGAATCGAGATTTAATCAATGAATCTCTATCGGGGCTACTTAGTTCAAGGCTGGGAGTCTAGAGTCAATCCTAGATCGCCATAGCTAACTCGATCGAGCCGCCATTGACCATCTAATACTCACTTCAGACTTCCCAGACCTCCAGTTTAGTTTTAAGTTCTCAGGTTTAAGTTCTCAGTTGGTTAAAACTCAACACTTAAAACTCAACACTTAAAACTACTAATTAGCTCAAGCCAGAGCTGATGTAGTCGAGGTAAACGCCCATCTCTTTACCTGCATCTGCACCCACTAAGCTAGCCGTAACTTCCTTGATGGCTTGAATCGCCTGCACAGTCGCAGAAATGGGTACACCGAGGGAGTTGTAGGTTTCTTTCAAACCATTGAGTACCCGCTCATCGAGGATGGAAGGATCGCCAGCCAACATTGCGTAGGTGGCATAGCGGAGGTAATAGTCGAGGTCGCGGATGCAAGCAGCATAGCGACGGGTGGTGTACATATTACCACCGGGACGGGTGATATCAGAGTAGAGGAGAGACTTAGCAACCGCTTCTTTAACGATCGCTGACGCATTAGCACTGATGGTGGTTGCTGCACGAACACGCAGTTCACCGCTAGAGAAGTAGCCCTTGAGTTTCTCCAATGCACTTACATCCAGGTACTTACCCTGAACGTCAGCAGAGTTAATAACCGCAGTAATAGCGTCTTGCATGATTTCGCTTCCTTAAATTCGTTGTTGTCTACCAGACCTAAAGAAGTTTCGAGTTCCTAGTTTCAAGTTTTGAATTAAATTATTTAACTCAACACTCAAAACTCAACGCTTAAAACTCCATTAGCTCATCGCACCGATGACATAGTCGAAGTAGGAGCTAGCTTCAGCTGCATCCTCACCAGACATCAGTGACAGTGCCACATTCTTCATTGCACGAACACCTTCTGCCACAGCATCGATCGGAGTGCCCAGAGACTTATACATCTCACGGACGCCAACAATTCCGATTTCTTCGATGGGGGTGATATCACCGGACACTACCCCGTAGGTGACCAGACGCAGATAGTAGTCCAGATCACGCAAGCAAGTTGCTGTCATCTCTTCGCCGTAAGCATTACCGCCAGGAGACACCACATCTGGGCGCTTCTGGAACAATTGATCGCCTGCTTGCTTCACAATCCGCTCACGAGAGTCGGTTAAAACTTGAGCAATCCGTAGGCGACGCTCACCTGAGGTGACGAAGCCACGAATCTGATCCAGTTCGCCAGGACTCAGGTAGCGAGCCTCAGCATCAGCATTCACGATTGATTTCGTGACAATACTCATTGATGGATTCCTCCGAAAAGCAAAATGTAACCAGGGATGTTTTAACTGGCATTCATAAAAACGACCGAACACAAAACCTCAGAGCAACGCTACCCGGAAACAGCCCAATTGCTGCTCTCAGTCAACGTCTAAGCCCCTATCCTGCTTTGACTCAGATAGCATGGCACGCATGACTGCATTACCAGCGATCGAGCGAGTCTAAACTCAGTCGTCTTCCGCAAACATTTTCCGGCATTGAGTTCACACTCTTAGGCTAATCGCAACATTTTGTAATACTTTTCCTCATTCAGGCTCTCTAAACCCAGAGGTGATGTAGAGGAGTGAAGTAGAAGCATATAACGCTAAATATTGCAACTACAGCAATCTGAATTGTTAGGAGAATAATACAAATCAGCCGTCTCGTCCATAGCGGTAAGATGCTTATATCGCAAGAAGTTTGCAGATGTAGATCAAGTCAGAATGGAGGGTTCTGAGAAGTTGTTGCGTTTTGTTAATGAAATCAAACAAGACTCAACTACATTACTTTTACTTACTTTCGTATCACTTTTTACAGAGAACCCTGAATGCAACCCGTATCTTGGAGCAAGATCGAGTCATAACAGCTACGTCATTATAATCTGACGAACCTTGGCGCACTCTTCATGGGTGCCCTTTTTTATTGCGATCGGTTTCGTTGATCCTCTTTTCCTTTTTCCCTTTTTTGTGGCTCAACCATTGAGAACTGGGAATACTAAGCCCAGAGTAATTGAAAAACACAACACAAGCGGCTTACTAACCGCCTCGCTCATGCGATAGAAGACCTCTGCGAGATAACTATGGTTGATTTCACTGTCGCAATTCCTACCTATAACGGCGAATTTCGTCTACCTGATGTATTGGAGCAATTGCGATCGCAACTCCACACTGAGACGCTTTCTTGGGAAGTCATTGTTGTTGACAACAACAGCCAAGATAGAACAGCTAATATCGTTCGATCGTTTCAAGCTAATTTCCCTTGTCCACTCCGCTACTCCTTAGAAACGCAACAAGGGAGTGCCTATGCCCGTCAACGAGGGATTCAAGAAGCTCAAAGTGATTTGATTGGATTTCTGGATGACGATAATGTGCCTGATTCAAATTGGGTAGTGGCTGCTTATCAATTTGCTCAAACTCATCCTGAAGCAGGCGCATTTGGCAGTTTAATTCAAGGCGATTTTGAAGTTGAACCTCCCCAAGAATTTAAGCGAATTCTTCCTTTCTTAGCCATTACAGAACGAGGTTCTAAACCGCTCTGCTATCAATCTCAAAAGAAACTGTTGCCTCCATCTGCTGGATTAGTCGTTCGCAAAAAAGTTTGGCTAGACAACGTTCCTAAACATCCAGTATTAATTGGCAGAGTCGGGAAAGACATGCTAGCCGGAGAAGACACCGAAGTATTATCTTACATTCAACAAGCAGGATGGGAAATTTGGTATAACCCGGACATGAAAGTTCTCCATAAAATCCCGGTTTGGCGATTTGAAAAAGCCTATCTAATTCGATTATTCCGAGGAATTGGGTTAAGTCGTCATGTCACACGAACGATCGGAGTTAAACCGTGGCAGCGATCGATTCTATTTCTGGCATACATGGCAAACGATCTACGAAAAATCATTCTGCATCTAGTAAAATATCGAACTCAGATCAAAACAAATTTAGTTGTTGCCTGTGAGATGGAACTCTTCGTCAGTAGTTTAATGAGTCCGATCTATTTGTGGCGAAAAGGGTATTTGAATAAGCGAAAAAGAAGCTAACACTAAGTGCTTGAATAGTCTGAGCAAGGTGGAATCTGCCCACCTGATAAAATTACACAACCAGGTTTACGATGAACATTGATTTTACGGTAGCAATTCCTGTTTATAACGGAGCCGATCGATTGCCTTTGGTATTAGAGCGATTACGATCGCAAGTCAATACTGAACGAATCTCCTGGGAAATTATTGTTGTCGATAACAACAGTACAGATACTACGGCTCAAGTGGTTCAATCCTTCCAAACTAACTGGCATCCTCATATTCCGTTGAAATATTGTTTTGAGCCAAAACAAGGACTTGCTCATGCCCGCCAGAAGGCGATCGAAGAAGCCATTGGCACCTTTGTTGGATTTCTTGATGACGACAATTTAGCCGCTCCTGATTGGGTGAATGCTGCCTATGAGTTTGGTCAAATGCATCCCAATGCAGGCGCTTACGGAGGGCAAACTGAGGGTGATTTTGAAGTTTCACCGCCCAAAGAGATTGAAAAGGTAAAAGCTTTATTGGCAATCAAAAAATACGCCGATCAGCCAAAATTGTATGAACCCGAAAAGCTTAGACTACCGGCTGGTGCCGGATTAGTGGTTCGGAGACAAGCATGGTTAAAGTGCATTCCACCTTGCTTATCTCGTATCACTCGTGGCGGTAATGACTATGAAATTTCAGTGCGTCTACACCGCCAAGGTTGGGAAATTTGGTATAACCCATCTATGCAAATTCAGCATCGAATTCCAGCACATCGGATGGAACGAAGCTACCTGATTTCATTAGCTCGTCTCTATGGATTATGTACGTGCGAAATTCGCTTAGCTGCGGCTAAACCCTGGGAAAAACCTATCATCCTAATCAAAACATTTTCAGGCAGTTTACGCAGGCTAATTCTACATCTCATCAACCACCATAATCACAGTAAAACCGATTTAGGTGCTGCCTGCGAAATGGCATTTCTATTAGGGATGACCATTAGCCCATTTGTTTATCTATATAAACAGGTTAGCGATCAAAAAGGTAGATCAAGAGCAACTTAAATCTGAAAACTTGGATGACAGTAAAGTATCTTATACCAATTTTCTATGAACCTGCCTAGAACGAGGGGCGTGGGGACTCCGTCCCCACAAGGGGGCTTGCCCCTTTGACCCCCATTTGTTCTGTGCGGAAACAACCCGATCAAAGCTCAGGTGCAGGCGCAGGCGGCTCCTCGATCACGGGAGGAGGTAAAGGCTCAGATGCAGGCGCAGGCGGCTCCTCGATCACGGGTTCTTCAAAGACTGGCGGTTCTTGCTCAACAGGCGCAGGCGGCTCCTCGATCACGGGTTCTTCAAAGACTGGCGGTTCCTCATTGAAAGGAATATACGGCTCAGCTTGAGGCGGTTCCTCAGTGTAGGGGGCAGGTTCCTGTATGATGGGCGCAGGCGGATTCTCTATAAAACCTGGAGTTGCCGCAGGTTGGGGTGGCTCTGTGATGACAGAGGGATTTTCAGGAGAAAATTCTGGAGGGGCTTCAAGTGTAGGTGCGACAGGTTCTTGAGATTGAGGCTGATCGTTGCCTTGAGCGATCGCCCCTTGTTGTAAGCGTTGCAGGTAGGTTTGGGCAAGGGTAACTCCATCCTTCTGTCCCTGTTGAGCATAGAGATTAGAAGCTTGCTGTAAGTCTGCGATCGCCTCTTCCATTCGACCCAACTCTGCCATCCTCAGCCCTCGATTGAGAAACGAAGCGGCAATCATTGGATTCACTTGAATCGCTTGCGTATAAGCATCGATCGCCCCTTGTGGATTGCCTTGACGAGAAAGCGCATCGCCCAAATTGTGATAGGCAGCCGCATCTTTTGCATCGCGTTGAATCGCCTGATTGTAATCATCGATCGCCGCTTGATAGTTGCCCAACCGGGACCAAACGACCCCTCGGTTGTTGTAAGCATGTGGATCATTTGGGTTAATTTGCAATGCTTGAGTGCAAGCGTCGATCGCGGCTTGATAGTTGCCCACGTTGCTTAGATTGTTGCAAAGACTGGTATGCGCCACGTAATGATTCGGGTTAATTTGCGTTGCTTTAGTGCAATCATCGATCGCTTTCTGGTGTTCACCCAACAATCCATTGGCTTGACAACGAGTGACATACGCATCAGCAAATTCTGCATCCAGTTGAATTGCTTGTGTGGCATCTGTGATCGCTCCGCGATAATCGCCCAAGCGGAAACGAGCCGAGCCGCGATAGTAGTAAGGATCAGGGTTTTGCGGATCAAGCTGAATCGCCTGCGAGTTCAGTTCGATCGATCGCGCATAGTCTCTATTTGCACCCTCTCGATCGCGTTGCTCTGTGCGAATGTTGCCCCAGTTGAGATGCGCGACTGCATTATTTGGATCAAGATCTAACGCACGATTGCAATCCTCGATCGCGCCCTGATCATCCTCCAACCGCAAGCGAGTTCCGCAGCGACGAGCATATGCCTCCGCATAGTGAGGATTAATTTGAATAGCGAGATTGTAGCTATCGATCGCTTTCTTCAAGTTTCCATATCGAGCGGCTTGTCGTCCCTGGTTGAAGAAATAAGCCGCAACCTGTCCCTTTTGGCTATAGCCGATTCCCACTAATCCACCGACGATCGCCAACGTTGCAATGCCTGTGGTTATCCGTTTCCGTCTGCGCGGTAACGCCTGCTGCGTTTCAGGCAGAGCGATCGTCGTGGGGCGATGAGAGGTATCGGTTTGACTAGGTTGGGTGACAATGATGGTGGATGTTGCCGAAGTGTCTGTAGTGTCTGTGGCAATGGCACCTAAATCAGCCAGGACAGCCAATGCAGACTGATAGCGTTCTCGATAATCTGCCCGCACCATACGATCGATCACATCTGCCAATTTGGGGTTGATGGATTTGCGATCGCGCCAAATCAATTCACCACTATGGGGATTGTTGCGATCTTTGAGATTGGTGAGTTCATCAGCCGCTAACCCTAACAAGGCTTGAATCGCAACCGCACCAAGGGCATACAGATCGCTGTTAAACTGCGGTTGTCCGTTGAACTGTTCGATCGCCATATAACCAGGCGTGCCAACGGCGATCGTCCGACTGCCCTGAGCAATTTGCGTTCCCAGTTCTTTCACTGCCCCAAAATCAATCAACACAATCTTGTAATCCGACTGACGGCGCATTAAGTTAGCAGGTTTGATATCCCGATGAATCACACCCTGTCCATGAACAAATACCAGGATAGTCAAAACTTCTTTCAACAAGTCAATCACTTGTGCTTCTGTCCAAGGCAATCCAGGCGTTATTTCTTCTGACAGGGGATAACCTGGAATGAATTGCTGCACCAGGTAAAACTCCTGATTTTCTTCAATATCGGCTAAAAGCGTCGGAATTTGGTCATGATGTCCCAATCGCTCCAGGATTTCTGCTTCCTTTTTGAAAAGACGACGAGCATGTTCAAGGATTTGCGGATTCGTACTGAAGTAGCGCAGTTGCTTAATCACGCAGTCGGGATGCCCTGGACGACGCAAATCTTTTGACAGGAACGTTTGCCCAAATGCCCCTCCACCCAGGACTTTGACAACCTCATAGCGTCCATCTACCAGCGTACCCATCATACGATTCCTCTAGCCTCACCTGAGTCGATACTGACACAAAATTTCGATAACAGGCTTTATTGTCTCGTGACGCAGCATGGCTCTCTAGAGCAACTTCCAAAGCTTCACAGAAGTTTTCGGAAATTGGCAGTTACATACAGCGATTTCCAGTAGGGTGAGCACTGCCCATCAGATTATAAACGCTCCATTGATCAAGCGTTATGGGCGATGCCCACCCTACGATTTGTGGTTTATTTATTTGAAAATTGCTGTAAGAGATTCTTAGCGATCGTCTATCGATCGTCCCCAATAAAGCCGAGTAAACTCCTTTGCCGCTTCAGGATTAATGGTCTCACGGGCATCCCGAATTTCAAGGATTGCATCGCCTACAGGATCAGCAATTTCATACACCCAACGGTGAAAAGGAACAGTATGACACACACTGAAGAGCTAGAAAGCCAGTGTATAGAAGCTACTCCTCCTCGACACTGGCTCTAGCTTTCATTTGCAATGGAGACACCACAAATTGTGACCTATCGTAAGCGATCGCATCACTGGGCAGTCGTGCGACTTTTGCCGAGGATGCAACGAGTCGTCGTAGGGCTGGGCATCTTGCCCGTCCAAATCTAGCAGGCAAGCTGCCTACTCCACGAAAAGTCAAGGATTCTAGGTTTTTAGTTGCCCATCACGTCAATTCCCCATTCCCCATTCCCACCTCAACAAACTGCAACTTCAATGCCGCTGATCACGGATTAGCTTTTGCCGTTGTTGGTATGCGCGAGAACGCGATCGACGATCTTGTCAGGGACTTCTTGCAGATGATCAAACTGCCAGCGAAACGTCCCGACGCCCATCGTTAGCGATCGCAACTCGACGATCAGGTTTTGCATCTCGGCTTGTGGCAGATGAACTTGGACTTCATCCCATCCACTCCAGTTGGGTTTGGCTTCGTAGCCCAAGACTTGACCGCGATGTCCTGTTACCAATCGCAACACGTTGGATGTAAAGTTGCTGGGAACCGAAATTGTGACAAATAGAACTGGCTCTAGTAAGCTCGATTGACCCTTTGCCATGCCTTCCTGCATCGCAATCCGGGCGGCTTGCCTAAACGCTTGTTCTGAACTGTCTACCGTGTGATACGAGCCGTTCGTCAATGTGACAGCCACATCTACCACAGGGAAGCCAAGCGGACCGTGTGTGAGGTATTCCCGCACTCCCA
The DNA here is from genome assembly GCA_012033255.1 of Cyanobacteria bacterium RU_5_0. Lineage (GTDB taxonomy): Bacteria > Cyanobacteriota > Cyanobacteriia > Elainellales > Elainellaceae > JAAUSF01. Next base: position 10,191 of record JAAUSF010000056.1, on the reverse strand, counting down.
TCTCAATGCCAGGGATATATTGCTTGGGCACAACGCCACCCACGATCGTCTCACTGAAGTTAAAGCCCTCACCCCTCGGCAGCGGCTTAATGTCAATATAGACATCTCCAAATTGTCCATGTCCGCCCGTTTGCCGCTTGTAGCGTCCGTGAATGTTATTCACGCAGCGACGAATCGTTTCTTTGTAGGGAACTTGGGGGGCATGCGTGGTCATGGGCAACCCATATTTGCGACGGAGGCGATCGAGTGTCACCCGAAGATGAATTTCACCCTGTCCCCAAAGAATGACTTCGTGGGTGTCTCCATGCTGTTCCCAGACGAGCGACGGATCTTCTTCCAGGGCTTTACTGAGCGCCGTACTGAGTTTTACTTCGTCGCTGCGTTTCTCTGGCATGATCGCCAAAGCATAGACAGGTTCAAGCCGTTCTGCTTTGGGTAGCGCATCAACCAGTTGAGCATCAGGGCTGAGTGTGTTGCCTGTCTTGATCCCGTCCAGGCGACCCAAAGCCACGATCGCCCCGGCTCCGGCTTCTGTCAGGCTTTGCTGCTGCTGCCCGAACACTCTATAAATGCCGCCTGTGCGAATGCCATTCAAGACAATACCATCCGTGAGAGTGCCTTGCCAGACGCGCACCAGCGAGAGTTTGCCGCCTTGAGGAGTACAATAGGTCTTCAAGACTTGGGCGATGGGGGTTTGATCGGCACTCGTGATGCCTCGGCGATCGGCGGTGACAGCGGCTTCAGGGGCTTCTCGCAGCAATGCTTCTAATAACGGACGGACTCCAAAATCTTGTTCGGCAATCCCGATCACCACAGGCACGATCAAATCTCCCCCCAATTCCATCTTCAGATCTTGCAAAATCTCTTCTTGGGGCGGCTCAATGTCTTCCAGCAGTTCTTCGAGCAGGTGATCATCAAAATCAGCCAGGGTTTCTAGCATTTCTGCCCGTGCCGCGTGTTCTTGCTCTTTCAGATTGTCCGGCAAAGGGATGGGGTCAGCCGGTGCGCCAGGATGATATTGATAGGCTTGCTCAGTGATCAGATCGATGAAGCCAGTCAGGATTTCGCCTTGCCAAATGGGATAGTGATGCGGAACCAATGGACGGCTCGAAACCGATTTTAAGGCTTGCAAAATATCAGCAAACTGGGCACGAGTGCGATCCATTTTGTTGATGAAAATCAAATGGGGAATTTCCCAGTCATCCAGAAATTGGAATAGAGGTGCGAGAGTAAGAACCCGATCGCAATCAGATTCACACACGACGATTGCGGCATCAACACCGACTAGCGCATTCAATGTTTCTTGAGCAAATTCGATCGAACCAGGACAATCTAAAAACGTAAAACAAATGCCGCCATACTCAGTACTAGCGGCATTGACTTCGACACTCATCTGGCGATCGCGAGCTTCTGGCGAGCCATCTCCCACAGTATTTCCATCTACGACTTTGCCTTTGCGTGTGGTTGCTCCAGTCACAGACAGAATGCTTTCGAGTAAGGTGGTTTTGCCGCTCAGATAAGGACCTACGATCGCCACATTTCGTGAGCCAGAGAGAACATTTTCGCTCATAAATACACTCACTTGGTTTCAACAAAAATTGACAACAAAGCTGAAGCAGTAAACGTTAACTTCTGCTCAGAAGTTAAGACACTAAGCAATCAGCATTCCGGAGTGAGCAATCAGCGTTTGATAGCAAAATGTTGAGGTGGCAAATGAGCGATTCTTTAGGGTTGACGCAAAGCTGATCGCGTGTGGTGAATACTAATGGCTACTTCTAAAACAGTACTGGCTACTGCTTATTCTTCAGATTAACCCGACCATAACCTTACGAGGAAATCGATTTAGGAAACTTTATCTGATTCATTTAGCAGACTAAGTTTCGTAACCGATTATTGCAATCTGCAAGAGTCACCGCTCAATTTTGAGGAGAGATATGGAACAGTGTAAATATATCTATCCGGACAAGGGGCGATTTTCGCAGAACCATAGATTGATACCTACCCCGGATAAGTTCTATGACCTTGATGACTATCGTAATCCTGGTTATCCTCGTTGTTAATCTGGCGTGGACGTTTTTGCTCTGGCACAAATTTAGTCGATCGAATGCCAAAGCCATCCAGTCAGAATGGCGACTCAAGCGGCTAGAGCATCAGGTTGACACCCTCCTTCAGCATCTTGACATTAAGGAATCAGAAGATAGCGGTCTGGAACTGGTGAAGGAATTGGTGCGATCGGGTATGAAAGTCGAAGCGATCCGCCGATTCCGTCAGCAAACGGGAGCAGGATTGGCAGAGGCGAAACGTCGAGTTGAAGCGTTAGAAAAAGAAATACGCTAGATTCAGGCTAAGCTAATCGGCATTCATTTTTGCCTTGGCAATTTTTTGAATTCTGGTGGGGTGGGCATCTTGTCCGCCCAGATCAGGCAACTTACGGCGATTTTCAGATGAGTAACCACAATTGCGTGTGGATGAGTGGATGGGTGGATGGGTGGATGAGTGGATGAGTGGATGGGTGGATGGGTGGATGGGTGGCTTATGCAAGGGGAAACGGCTGTAAAATGCTGATTAGCTTATCAATCCAGACGATTGCCAAAATTCATCCGAAAGGATGGCATCCACATCGCGATTAAATTGCCAGAGATCAGGAAAATTGGCTCCAGGATAGTCTTTGCGGATTTGACGCAGGGCATAAACCCACACATCATCAAATTCGTTTACGAAATATCGTCTGAGGCTGGGAGACTGTTCGAGGAGGAGCTGCAACTCTCGGCGTTGCTCATCGATCGTGCTAACCCAACCTCTGTAACATTCGGGCATGGGCAAATAACAACGCTTGAGAATGTGAATGAGTAAAACTCCTAAGCGGCTTTTCAACTCTTTCTTTTGCGATTTCCCCAACGATTCAACTTCCTCAATCAAGTTATCCCAGTCTAAATGAGTAGTATCCCGTGCTTTGAGGTGAGCCGCGATCGCCTCCACCCAAAGGGCGAAATCCTGATCATAAAGTTGCTTGAGGGCAGTTGAGCGATCGATCTGAGTCATAGCCAGGGTTTCAGGAGGGATATGGCATAGTTTAGATCTTCCTCGATCGGTTGTAATACTTTATCAAGCGATAAATATCGATGGATGCAACTGCAAACCGCTAGGGTTTGCCATAATTATGGATAATTTGGGCGATCGCAATCTCCTGGAGTCACAGTGGATAAACTGGGTGGGCGCTACGAAATTGTTCAGCAATTGGGCGGCGGCGGGTTTGCCATCGGTAGGGGCAGACCCACGTTGTTGCCATCGGTAGGGGCAGACCCACGTGTCTGCCCTCTAATTCAGGGCAACCACACCGGGATTGCCCCGACACCGCGCCATCCAACAGAAAATTTACAGGTGGGACTTTGACAGATGTGCTTTCACGCCCATTGGTGTCCGATCGCCTGAATTGCCTCGACCGTTGCGGCTAATGCGTCTATTCCTCCCAATGTGACGATCGCAGGACTGAGACGTGGAATGTCTGCCAGCAAGTCTGGACGGTTGCAGTATGACAAAATATGCAATGCTTCGCACCAGGAGGAGAAGTCGATCGTGGCAATATTGAGATGAGGCACGAGTCCACGGAGCGCATCGGCACGGCAATAGCCACACTGAATTCCTTGAACCGATTCGAGGGCTTCTGACAGCAGGGCATCTGGCAGATAAGGCGCGAGTTCCCGGAGCGCATAGGCACAATCCGATGAATCTTGAATCGCTTGGACGGCTTCCAGTGCTTGCCCCAAGCAGTCTTCCGGAACATAGGAAGCCAGTTCTCGGAGCGCGTTTGCTCGATCGGACGCATCTTGCGTGGCTAACGTTGCCTCTAGCGCCTCTGGTAACACGATCGGGAAGTGGGCGGAAAGCCCTCGGAGGGCATCTGCGCGAGGGAAAGGATCATTGATGATTCGCGCTATTTCTAGGGCTTGCGGAAGTAAATCTTCTGATAAGTGAGGAGCAAGTTCGCGTAAGGCAGTGGCTCGATCGGACAGATTCGCGATCGCCTCCGTTGCTTCTAAAACGTCTGAGAGCAACTCTGGACAGTAAGGAACCAGAGCACGGAGGGCATTGACTCGATCGAATTCGTTCTTGATCGCTCGTGCCGTATCCAAGGCTTCCGGCAAGATATCCGGCAAGTGAGAAATCAGTTTTCTCAAGGCATCAGCACGCTCAGTTTCATCCTGGATTCCTCGTGCCGCTTCTAGTGCGTCTGAAAGGGCGGTTGGGAAGCGTAGTGCCATTTGCCGGAGGACATCCGATCGATCCGTTGCATTTTGCAGGGTGGCGATGGCATCTAGCGCATCTGACAGGAGCAATTCAGGCAAGTGGAGAGCGAGTTCGCGGAGGGTATTCGCCCGATCGGGTTCATCCTCGATCGTTTGAGCGGCTGCCAATGCCTCTGGCAATGTTTCCGAGAAATGGAGAGCTAGCTCTCGCAAAGCATCCGCCCGCTCGACTTCATCTTCGATCGCTCGTGCTGCTTCTAACGCCTCTGGCAGCGTATCAGGGAAGCAGAATGCAAGTTCCCGCAAGGCATCGGCTCGGCTAGATTCATCTTCGATCGCGTGTGCTGCCTCTAGTGCGTCTGGCAAGGCAATGGGGAAATATAGCGCCACATCTCGCAGAGTATCAGCCCGATAAGATGGATCTTGAATCGAGCGGATCGCCTCTAAGACGTGAGGTAGGAGCGACTCTGGCAGACGAGCAGCGAGTTCCTTTAAGGCTTTGGCTCGCCGGTATTCATTTTGAATCGCTTGGGTTGCCACTAAGGCTTGGGGAAAAATGTCTGGCAAGCGAGGTGCGAGTTCCCGCAGGACAAGTGCCCGACTAGAGGAATCGTGGATCGATCGCACTTCTGCGAGGGCTTCGGGTAAGAGAGATGGAGCATGAAATGCGAGTTCTTGCAGGGCATTGGCACGATCGGACGGTTCTTCAATCCGACGAGCAACAGCTAGCGCTTGAGGAATATAGGATTCTGGTAGATTGGGTGCGAGTTCCTTGAGAGCAAAAACACGGCAAGCCGGATCATCAATAGCTTCGATCGCCGCTAATGTCATTAGTAAGATATCGGATGAACGACGAGCTAACCCCCGTAACGCTTTCGCCCGATAATACTCATCATCAATGGTCTGTGCAATGGCTAGCGCGTCTGGAATCAACGCCTCTGGCAAGTAAAGAGCTATCCCGCTCAAGCAATCCACCCGATCGGACTCTTCCATCAAGTCTTGCACGGATGCCAGTGCCTCTGGAATCAGCGATGGCGGCAAGTGAGGAACCAATCCGTTTAATGCCACGACTCGGTGATGCTCATCCTGAATCGATCGCGCTGTCGTCAATGCGTCTGGAATGAGTGCCTCTGTTAAATGAGGAGCCAATTCTTTCAAGGCTTTTGCTCGGTAATATTCATCCTGAATCGCCTGTGCCGTGGCTAGAGCCTCTCCTAGAATCTCTGGTGCTTGCGAAGAGAGTTGTCGCAAGAAGAAGGTTTGATGATAGGGATCAGGAGTCGATCGAATCGCAATCAACGCTTCTGGGAGAATGGCAGAATTGTGCTGTGCTAGTTCGTTGAGGACGCTCGCCCGATCAGATTCGCTTTGCAGCGATCGCACAATCTCTAGAGCATGTGGCAACAACGAGTCTGGCAGGTGAGCCGCCAATCGAGCCAGGGCGATCGCTCTGGTTGACTCATTTTCGATCAGATGTAGGGCAGCGAGGGCATCCGATGGAGTGGCGAGTTCTCGGAGCGCATTTGCCCGATCGGATGGATTTTGGATGGCATGAGCAATGTCTAAGGCTTGCCTAAGAAGGGGTTTTGGCAGGTAAGGAGCTAACCCAATTAGGATGTTTGCTCGATCGGTTTCATTCTGGGTTGCTGTAGCTAGCGTGATCACCGCTGGCAAGAGATCAGCAGACAGGTGCGGCGCAAGTTCCTTCAGCAGATCCGATCGCGGGTATTCATCAGGCATAGCTTGGATTGCTGCCAGGGCTTCGGATAGCAGCGTAGGGAATCGCGGCGCTAATTTTGTGAAGACACTAGCTCGGTGATACTTGCTCTGAATTGCCTTTGCCAATTCTAATGTCTTTGGTAGCGCGAATTCCGGCAGATAGGGGGCAAGTCCACTCAAGGCATCCGTATAGGAGGACTCATCCTGAATGGTATGAATGATTTCGAGGGTTTTGAAAAACAACGATTCTGACAAATGCGGCGCAAGTAAACCGATCGCCCACGCCCGTTGCCGTTGTCCTTGAATTTGGCGAGTATGTGCCAATCCTTGAGCCGGAGTCCAGATTTGGTGCTGCACAAGAGCCGTCAATAATTCCACTGAAACCGCAGGCATTGTTACCAAGCTGTTGAGGGTAGATGTGATTAGCGCATAGCGACACTGAAGGGCGATCGCCTGCGACGGATCATGTGGATAGAGAGCTTCCGCTAAGCGCCACGCACGAGCAACATCGTTCGCAAAAAGGGTGACACGACCCAACCGATCGCACATCTCATACCAACCATTTTTCCCGTCTGGGGTTTCAGTTTGCAGCAATTGATGGATCTCATCTAACCAACCTGCTTGCTCTAGATGCCAGGTTAGGTGAGTATGAATATACCCATCATCGGCTAACGTATGCCACTGCTCTCCTTCTGTTCGTGCCCGATATCGCTTCAACAGTGCCGCATGAGCGTCAGGCAGCGTTAATCCTAAGCCAGACAAGCCTTCTGGATGGGTCGGCGTTAGCGGGTGAACCAGCAAAATTTGGGCGGTTTGATGGGTGCGATCGGGCAGGCGATAAACTTGCTGATAGGAACTAGATTCCAGGGATAGCAAGCATTTGGCACAGAGATCATGCAGAATCTCGCTGGCATGTTGGCGATCGACATCCCACAGCGTTGCTGCCATCCTCTCCGTCAAACATGCCTCATCTGGCAAGACTCCTAACCAGGCAACGTATTGAAAGTGATCAGGAGTGAGTTGACGGAGGTTAAGATCTGACCAGGGAAGTTCAGAAATTGCGGTCTGTCGGAGTTTAGGTGGTTGGTTCGTCTGCATGTGATCTGCTGTTCCGTGCGGTGTGAGGGAGGGTTTTTAATGGCTCAGTTCAGCACTGAAGGAAGGCTGAGGCTGAATAACAGGTTTCGTCGTGACGATCGCCGCTTGCACAAATCCCTGGAAGAGGGGATGGGGCTTGCTAGGGCGGGATTGAAACTCTGGGTGGAATTGCGTCGCAATGAAGAAGGGATGGTTGGGCAGTTCGATCATTTCGACCAATCGACCGTCAGGTGAGGTGCCACTGATCATATAGCCTGACTCCAGAAATAGGGTGCGATAGGCGTTGTTGAACTCGTAGCGATGGCGATGACGCTCGTATACAACTTCTTCTTGATACAGCCGCTCGGCTAGCGTATCGGGCACCACTCGACAGGCATATAGCCCTAAGCGCATCGTACCGCCCAAGTCCACAATGTCTTGCTGTTCCGGCAACAGGTTAATCACCGGATTTCGACAGTTGGGGTTGAACTCAGCGCTATTCGCATCCTCTAGCCTTGCCACACTCTGCGCCCACTCGATCACGGAACACTGCATTCCTAAACATAACCCCAAGAACGGGATCTGATGGTTACGGGCATAATGAATGGCTGTGATTTTACCATCAATTCCCCGTGTTCCAAACCCCCCTGGTACAACGATACCGTCCACATCAGCAAGGTAGCGATCGACGGTGTTCGGTTCGACATCTTCAGAGTTAATCCAGCGCAGGTTTAAATCTCCACCAATCTCTAAAGCTGCATGGCGCAAGGCTTCAACAACAGACAAGTAGGCATCACTGAGGCGAACATATTTACCCACGATCGCAATTTGGATCGGCTGTTTGGGTTGGTGTAGACGATTGACCAGGGTTTGCCAGTCGCTTAGGTCGGGTTTTCGCTGCTCCATCTGAAGCAAATCGATCGCCTGATACGCCAAGCCTTCCCGCTCCAGAATGAGAGGAACTTCGTAGATGCTGCTGACATCAGGGGAGGTAATCACGCACTCGACAGGCACATCACAAAACTCTGCCATTTTCTCTTTCAGACCCGGAGCAAGGGGACGATCGCAGCGACACACGAGAATATCAGGCTGAATGCCGATCGATCGTAACTCTTTCACCGAGTGTTGTGTGGGCTTCGTCTTCATCTCTCCGGCAGATGAAATAAAGGGCACTAGCGTGACATGCATATAGAGAACATTCTTACGTCCTACCTCTTTACGGAACTGTCGGATCGCTTCCAGGAAAGGCAACGACTCAATATCGCCAACGGTGCCGCCGATTTCCGTAATCACAACATCTGGATTGGTATCTTTCGCAACCCGCAAAATGCGATCTTTGATCTCGTTTGTAATGTGGGGAATCACCTGCACGGTGCCGCCCATGTAGTCTCCCCGTCGTTCTTTATTCAAGACCGCCTGATAAATCGAACCCGTCGTGACACTATTGAGGCGCGACATCGAAGTATCCGTAAATCGCTCGTAGTGTCCTAAGTCGAGATCGGTTTCTGCCCCATCCTGCGTGACAAAAACTTCCCCATGCTGAAACGGACTCATCGTGCCGGGGTCAACGTTAATATAGGGGTCAAGCTTCAGGATAGAAACCGAGTAGTCTCGCGATTTGAGCAACCGCCCCAAACTAGCTGCCACAATGCCTTTGCCAATGCTGGAGACGACACCGCCCGTGACAAATACAAATCTAGTCATAAAAATTAAAAGGAATTGCTGAACGCCCAAGCCAGATCGATAACCCCATTTATTGTGGCATAGCCTCAAAGCGACCGGGCGATCGAAGCATGAAAGGAGGCGCTATGAGGCGGTTGAGGTTAGTTGGGCAATCTTACAAGTGAGGAACCAGAGCCATGACAACATCCTATCCGTTGGCGAAATCTCCAGTCATGACAGTAGAGCATGACATAGAAATTGCCCAATTTGTGGGGCTGAACCTGGATGCTTTGATTCAGCTAGCCACATTTGCAGATTTCCTCGCTGAAATGCAAAGTCCCCAAGCTTGGGGGATTTAGGGGGCGAAACGGTTAATCCTTAACCCCGTGTTCGCTCCAACAAAAGCATCATCAGCAAACTCAATAAAGCGCGGGTCTCATCATGGGAGTGCATGGGGGCAAGCTGCTTGATGGTGAAAATCCGAGAGAGAAACGCCGGGACTTTTTCCAGACGCATCACCACCTGACCATCGGGGAGCGTGACCAAGTAGACCGGGTTAAACACAAATCCAGTGAAGATGCCCACGATCGGGATTTCCGCAAACAACGCATCGAATATCTTCACCCAGGGGTTTTCTTCCCGAATCGTCATCAGGACTTGTTCCCCATAAAAGATATCGTAACGGCTACGCCAGAGCGATCGAAATCCGCGCCGTTTGACCGCCCCTACATACACGCCATTGGCATCCGAGAAAGTGTAGAGCGCCGAAAAATCGATGATGCGATCGGCTTTGATGTTGTAAAGCACTTGAGTACGATTAACATCCGCAAACACATTAATGGCTTCCTTGAACCGAAAAAGCTTTTGCCGAACATAGAAAATCAGGCGCTCTTGCGGATCGACAACCGAAATTTGAGGCGCAAATGCCCACAATTTAAATGTCAGGGTTAGAGGGTATTGCATAGTCATTGAGTGAGCAGAAGGATTGATAGATCTAGGAATCCCAGTTTTTGGAACTACCTAACTCCACTGATTCATCCTGCCTCTTTCCGCAAGGTTCATGAAAGTCAGGTAAATTCTTTATCTTTCCTGCATTCTCAATGATGCGCTCTTCTACTGAAAGCTACTCTGTTAATTCCCCTGCTTGTTGCAAAACTTGTTGATAAATTGGTGTAGTGCATCTGGAAAAAAGCGATCGTTCCTCCTCAGCATAAACATGATTAATACGAATCGTGACATTCTCCACACACCAACCCTGACGGGTATGGTGTGAGCTTCTCAAGATCGCTCTTGATCAATTTCCTGCTTCATCGGCCTTCCCTATCAGTTGTTGGTTTTATCGATATGCATCTCCCAACAGTGTTGACCCGTTCCAGTTCCTCCACAGGCAGTTTAGAGATTCCTGATATCCCACGGAATCTTTGTACAAGAAACAAATGTTTTGTACAACCCAACCCAATTGGTTTTACGTACCGATGGCTTCATG
>JAAUSF010000211.1 GCA_012033255.1 Cyanobacteria bacterium RU_5_0 | reverse complement strand
GTCTCAACAGCGATTGTCAGGCAATACATTGAGTCCCAGACCGGAAAGTAACTGGCAGGCTAAAGCCTGCGGCTGCGTTTCATCCCCGGCTTGAAAGACCGGGGTTTTCACGCGAGATTTCTATAAATTCCACTGGGAATAACAATTCCACACTCACCTTTTGAATTCAATAGATTAAAGCATTGTTCTAAAAAAGCTTATAAAGATTGACATCTTTACCGTGCCGTTTCCCGTTAATAATTGGAATTTGATTGATGTATTGAGATGCAAATCGATAATAGTTTCTTTGATGATTGAACTTACTTTTATAATCTAACCAAGCTTTCTCAATAGCCTTATCAACCAACAATTGCTCTACTTCGGATTTAAACTTCTTAATGTCAATTTTATTTTTAAATATTGAACTGCTGTACGGAGTAAAAAACTCTTTATCATCGGGTTGGAATGTTTCCCACGGCGGATTCGTAATAATTGCATCAAATCCGCCTCGTATTTCAATTACCTTATCAAAGTGATACCCCCAGTGAAAAGGTTTTAAGTCTTCCATATCGGCTAAGGTCAGTGGTCGTTTTTTAGGTTTTCCTGTAAGTTGGTCTTCCTCATATTTGATGCCTAGTTTGATGCTAAATTCATCGAGTAACAATTCGTTTAGATTTACTTGCGATTCTCGATTCACGATATCAATGTGATTCCGCAACATTTGCAGGCGATCGTCTTGCTCGGTTCCTTCTACTGTTCCAGGCTTGAAGGAGTGCTCTTTATACAGGGCAATGCTGCGATTCTTTTCGGCAAGAATTGAGCGATACTGACTGGCGGCTAAGGGTTGCAGCAAATTGCCTTGTAGCACTTCTTCGGTTTGTCCCTTGGCTTTCCCCTTGTTCCCGACTAAATCAAACCCCTCTTCGTCCACCCGAATCAGCCCAATCAGTGAATTGCCCACCATGATATTGAAATCCACGTTAGGCAAGGGTTCCAGGTCATCGGCGGTTTGGGCTGAGGAGACCAGTGTCAGAAATAGCCGCAGCTTGGCAATTTCGACTGCCTCCTCCATGATGTCTACGCCATAGAGGTTGTCGGTGATAATCCGCTTTTTGATGAAGTAGGGCAACGAGGGATGATCGCGCTCCACTTGCCGTAGCCAACTCGTGAGTTGCGGATCGGTGGAGAGCTTGATGGTGCCAATGATTGAGTTGTAGATCGGAATCAGCGTTTTCATCGCCGCAATCAGAAACGCTGCCGAACCACAGGCTGGATCAAGTAGCGATAGAGTACGGAGAATTGCATCATCGCCATAGACTAACCGACGACACAAGTTTACATCCAGTTTTACTAACAAATCACCAATGCTATCAAAGTGGCGCGGTGAAATGGCATTGACTCGATCCAGAATCAGTTTGTTAATCGTGCGATCGCACAGATACTCAGTAATTTCCGGACGGGTATAGTATGCCCCAAACGCCTTTTGGTTGATGTACTTCTCGAAAATGTAGCCCAATACATCCGGGTTAATTTCGTTCGGTTTGCCACCTTCTCTATCATCCAGATGCCAGGAGTACCGCTTAAACAGCGCAAAAATCTGCTCAAATGCAATGTCTGGAATGGCAATCTGATTCCGGTATCGCTTATCATCCTCAACCTGATGCTTCAGAAATAACCCCCCATTCAGGTAAGGAACTTGTCCGATCATTAATGCAACTGCATTGGTACGGCTTGGTCTAGCAAAGCCTTCAAAGAATAAGTTGTGCAGAAATTCGCTGTAGAAGCGATCGGGTCCTCGCTGCTGACTTTCGATTAACTTGTTTTCCAGATAAAACAAGGGATCGCGATCGCCATTGCCGATGAAGCCTTTCTTCTGCAAAAAGTAGACAAACATCAGTCGGTTCAGAATCACCGATGTATACCAGCGGCGATCGGACTCCTGATCAATCCCCCGGATATGCTGGAGAAATAGCTGATGCGCTACTTGAAATTCCTTATAAAAGTCCTTGGTGACTTTTTCCACATCCAGGCTGCGCTGGAGCCGAGCCGCCACATCGACCACAGGTAGGTTGCCCGCTGGGTCTAATTCCTCAATTTCAATTCTCAGTCCACCGATCTTGCTCAAAATCAAGTCAGTAGGCTGTTCCTTCAAATAGGAAGCCTCACGTGGATAAATCTTTGCGCCTTCTCGCTTTGCCCAATACCAAAGCGAATGCGTCCGACTCTGGTTGATAAAAATCAGCAGGTTTTCAGCAAATTGCTGGGCGATCGCCCGATAAATCTCCAACCGAGTATCTGCTGTGGGAATCTCTCCATCCGTTGCTGTAATTTCAAACACTGGCACGCCCGACATCTCCGCAATCCGAACGCGGGAATACGTCTGCCCCTTAATCTCCAACTCCTCCGGACGAGCACTGGACGGCTGCGACCAGCCCAACTCATCGGTAAACAGGTCACGCAAGCGAAACTCATACAGCAAATTCTGGGCTTTCTGAAAAATCAAGGGCATATCACTGTATTCTTTGATTTCATGGTAAGTTAAGCCAGTTAAGCATTTCCTCAATGGTTAGTTGCCAATTTTCTAGAACAGGCAACAGAATGAGGCGATCGTCTGGTTCCTCCCTGCCGATGGGCTGCTGCCCCGATTGGAAAATAATCACATTTTTTTCCTCTGGATCGACAAGCCAACCCAAACTGGTGCCGTTGTTTAGACAGAACAGAATATTGTTGATCACTCGTGTTGGACGCTGATCAGGTGAGAGAATTTCAATCACCCAGTCGGGAGGAATGATAAACGTATTTTCAACCTCACCAGCGGCATTACGCGGAATCCGCTCCCAGGTAAACACAGAAATATCTGGCACAATGGAATGTCCGGCAAAGGTGCAGCGTAGCTCAGTAAAAGCACAACCTAACCGTTTAGATTCAATTCTTTGATTGATTTCAGCAGGGAAACGAGTTTGTAGACGGCTATGTTTTCCTTGTGGCATCGGCTTTTGGTAAATGCGACCATCAATATATTCGCTAGCAGGTTTTGTCTCGGGCAGTTGCAGAAAGTCTTCTAGGGAAATTGTGGTAGCAGAAGAGGCTGTTGAAACCATTGCGCGTTCTCCAGATTGATGAAGAGATGGATTAAGAAATCAGTGCTCCAATTTGTTTCAAAATTCCCAGCACGTCGTATAGCTCATTCCCAGGATTAATCAAAGAAAACAACCGAGAATTGCCATACTGTGGAGTGGGCTGCCGAACCAATTTCAAAAACAGGAAATCATTACCATTGGTGATCATGCCAAATGTTGTTTTTTCTGGGTTAGGATTGCCAAACATATAGGCTAGTGTCTGCGGTATAGCTTTTGTCACAGTAAAATCACTTTGCTTGGATTCAATCACAACTAACCAGAAGCTTTCTCGAAGTACCAGAACATCAATTTGCCCCCGAATGATTTCTCCTTCGTCTTCTGCCTCAATTTTCATGCTGGCTTCTGTTTTAAGTCGATAGGGCGGCTGATAAAAACCCGCCAGATCCAGTAATGGTGAAAGAGCAAGCATTTTGACCCCATTCTCCAAAATGGGTGGGTTTTCCATCAATGACGAAAAATTGGTTTGCACGCGATCGAGCCAAAATCGCTCCAGATCAGTAGTTTCTATCGATACATTTGACCACTCTGAAAAAATAGCGGATCACGAACAAGCGTTAATCCAAATTTATTTTTCAAATCAGACAATTTCACTAGATGCGCTTGAATGGTCTGTACCATTGCCAACCTTCCTTCTCCAACGTCTACCGCTTTACGTTTTACGTTTTACTTCCTCAAACAGCCCCATCGAGCAAATAATCTGTGGTTCCCTTATGCTAGCCTCCTCCTGAATCAGGCACAGGCGTTCATCCAGGTAAAGTGCCACCACGAGTTCAGCGAGTTGCTGATCACTAATCCCGCTTCTTAACTGGCGGTTGAGTTGGTCGATCGCCGACTGTCGCAAGGGGTAGCGGTAAAGGGTGTCGATCGCATTCAGCAATTCCGGCGATTCAAACAGCGTTCCCTTCACCGATTGAGCATAGTTCTTCAGCCGCTCATAGGTGCGAAACCGTGCCCCTGATGGACGCCCCAACTGCCCACCCGTACTCTTTTCTTCCTCAATCATCAACTTTGTCCCGGCTTTAACCAGCTCGTGGTGTTGCTCATCTCGCGGTATCGCTGGAGTATCCGGGCTACACTGCGCCAACCGCAAAATTGCCAGTTGAGATTCGGGTAATGCTCCTGCCCTGACGGTCAATCAGTGCCAGTGCATCATTCCCCTCCGCCGTCTTCAGGTAGAGCAGCACACCTTCAGGCTGAGCAGGCATTGGTGTATGGGCACGAGTCGAGTAAACCACGGGCGGCAGGCTCTCGATCGCCTTCCTTAAACTGGGTTCAGCATCTGTCGCATTCTTCCAAATCTGATACGCTTCCGAAGTTAGATCTACCTCACTGTCCTCATCCCCATCAAAAATCCCCGCCTTCTCGTGGTACAAGTCCAGAAACGTCTGCTCATCCATCTCATCCTCAAAGAAGGTTTCGTCTGTACCCACAACCTCCGCATTTTCCTGCAATCGTTGCCGCAGCCGACCCCGCAACCGGATGATCCGCTCTACCCCCTCAGCCGGTAAGAAGGAATAACAGAGAATCGTTTCTGCCCTTTGCCCAATGCGATCCACCCGTCCGGCCCGTTGAATCAATCGGATAATTGCCCAGGGTAAATCGTAGTTGACGATGATGGCGCAGTCTTGCAGGTTCAACCCTTCACTCAGCACATCTGTCGCAATCAAAACCCGCAGCTCATCACTTTTGGGGATGGGCTTATGGTTGCTGACAGGACTGAAATGCCAGCGATCGCCGCTGGATTCTCAGAGTTGCCCGTTACTCCCTCCACCTTGTCTAGTTCCAGCCGCTTCAGTTCGTCTGTCAGATAGCGAACCGTATCGGCAAATTGGGTAAAAACCAACACCTTCTCATTCGGATGCCGCTTTGTCAGTAATTCGACCAGCGCCGCCAGCTTTGTGTCTCGATTCGCAATCCACTGCCCGTGTTGACTCAATATCGCCGTTAGAGCTTTGGCATCCGCTTGCAAATCCTTCTTCAGCGAGGGCTTAAATAATCCCGGTTGAATCCACTTAAATCGTCGTTTGTAACGATCCACATAGGACTGATAAACCGCGATCGCGCGCTGGCGATAATCCACTTCCGCCTGATTCAGGACTGCTTCCGCTGTTAACTCAATTTCTTCATCAGTTTCCGGGTCCTGTAAAGCCGACAGAATTGATTCAGTATCCTCATCATTATTTCGACTATCCAGTAACGCCGCCTCCTGAGCACCAATGGGCAATTCCAACCCTTGCTCAATGGCATACAGAAAGATGTAGTTCCGCAAAATATGACGATCAATTGATTGAATAAACGCAGGTCCACCGCTCTCCAGTCGTTTGAATAAATTCGTCCGGCTAAATCCCATTAACCGCTTTCCGGCACGAGACAAGCCTTTGATTTGGCGTTCCTCTGCCTCCGTCAGCTTCTTCCGGGTTAAAGACACCATATAGTTGCCTAGTCCATACCTCGGCAAGCTGAGTTGATTGATGGTGTCAACCACTTCATCGGCATAGAGAGCGGCGTAAGGGTCATCTCCCTCGCCCAAACTAAATTTAATGGTTTGGGGTTCACGGTTGGGGAAGTACACTCGCTTGCCATCCCGAAATTCCAAGTACTTTCGGGGCTGTCCTTGTTCTTTTTCCAAAGGCAACAGGTCGTCAACCTTAGCGTAGTTTGCCTGAATAAAACTGCGGGTTCGACGCACCATATAGAGCCGCATTAACTCTCGCCAGTCGTCTGCGTGCTCGCTCTTTTCAAACCCGCGCAGCGTTCTAACCGGCACTTGATATTCGTGCAGAAATGCTAACTCCCCTCCCAACTTTGACAGTAAAGTTTCTGGACGAATTCCTAGATCCTTGTCTTCGGGCACAAACAACCGCAACTGAGCCGATAGGTCAAGATAAGTCTTGTTGTATGGGGTTGCTGAGAGCAAAATACAAAAACTCTCGTTTGCCGCAATATATTCTTGAATCGCTCGATAGCGCTTTCCATCCCGATTTCGGAGATTATGACTCTCGTCAATCAGTACCACCCGATAGCGCCGTAAGTCAGGCAGTTCATTCTGCACCCGGCTAAGAGAAAGCACTTTTGCCAGGAGCCGATAACGATCTACATAGTCCTGCCACATTGACACCAAGTTCTTTGGGCAGATGATTAGGGTTTCTAAAAACAGATCCTCTTGCAAAATTCGAGCCAGGGTTGCAGCGATTAGAGTCTTTCCCAAACCCACCACATCCCCAATCAGCACTCCCCGTCGTCGATTGACATGATGAGCCGCAATCTGAACGGCCGCCCGCTGAAACTCAAATAAGGTGTCTCCCACATCACGGGGAATGCGGTACTCTGACAGCCCAACTCTCGCCTCCTGCGATAAGTGGTAAGCGATTTTGAGGTAGATATGGTAGGGCGGAATTAAGTCTTCTCGTGCCCAACTCTCATCAATTAAAGCAGCCAGTTCCTCAGAGATATCAAAGCACCAGCGGTCATTCCAGCGATCGTCAAACCATTTTTGCAGCTTGTGGCAAGCATCGTGGTCCAGAACGTCAACATTTAGCTCTCCCTGAAATTCCAGACCTGACAGAGTTAGGTTACTGCTTCCCAAGATGCTAATTGTAGGGTTGTGTGAGTCGTTCCGATGCAGAAGATAAAGCTTTGCGTGCAGCGTATGTTTCAGGAAGAGTTTGATGACAACCTTCTTTGCCTTAAGTTGAGCACTTAAGCGACGCAATCCCTGTTCATCCTCATTGGTTGGTGTACCGACTATCAGTTGCTCCCGAAACTCCCTTGCCACCTGCTTCTTGAATTGGAGCACTTTGCTGTTGTCTATTCCGTTACTGCTGGCGAGTAGAGTTCTCGATTCATGCAACTCCTCTTGCGGCAACTTCTGCATCCCCACCAATAGACGACAGCAGGCATTCTCTCCACCCACAAACTTATCAATCAGATCATCAACCTTACGCCAGCCTCTAAGGTTAAAATAGCCAACACAAAAATCTGCCCGTTCTGCAACGCCCAAAGCACTTCGCAGAGTAGGCAGTAAGTATTGCTCAATGTTGTCAAAGATGCGTGGCACTGTAACGCTAACCCTATCTGTCCCCTAGTCTTTGTACAATAAGTAGCCCATAGAGTAACTCAGAGTCAGTTACAGAATGCCCAAAACAGGAAAACGTAACATAGAACATTTGAACGTTCGGATTCCTCTCGCAGAGATGGAAATCTTGAGAAGCTACTGCGAAGTTACCCAACGTACCCAATCAGACGTGATTCGAGAGTTTATTCGTAGCCTGAAGCCCACGGCTGTTGGTACTTCTCAGACTAATCAAGTATCACATCCTCATAGAGCAAACCAATCAGGCAACTGAACCCCAAATTCTCCAGCACAATGAATTCTTCCGCCACGTAGAGAGGTACACCACATCCCAACCTCCCCACTCCGTTTTGGTCCACTCCCCCCCCACTTTACCTTTTCTCC
>JAAUSF010000055.1 GCA_012033255.1 Cyanobacteria bacterium RU_5_0 | reverse complement strand
GGGATGGGAGAGTGGGAGATGGGGAGATGGGGGATGGGGAAGGATAAGAGCATCAGAACCTGGGAACCCGTCGTCAGGAATGAGAGCCAGAAATCCGAGTTTCCCCTCATCCCCTACTCTCTCTACCGCCTTGTCCCTTGAATTCCGCTATAGACGCCTGCGCCGATCGTCAGGAGAATCAGAACCCAGATGACGATTCCTGGGAAGAAGGTGAAAAGACCAAAGCCTCGGAGTGCCCAGACGATCGCTGTGATACACAAAATCGTCAGGAAAACCGTGGTGTCAGGTCGGAGGCGTCTGCTCATGGCGTTCTATTAAGGTTTAGTTTGAATAGGTGACAAAACAGAAAAAAGAATTTTAGGGTTGTGCAAGGTTAAATTGGAAGGATCATAAAGATATAGCTAAGTGCTGAGTTCTGAGGACTGAGTGCTGAGTCAGGGTTGATTGACCGTTTGCCTTTCAGCCTTGGGCAATGTCCTAACCACGCTGGCTACTGCTATGTCAGGCGAAGCAGACTGGTTTAACCGAATTGCCTGTTTGCCTTTGTGAGCCTATAAGTAAAACGCTATATGCAATTA
This sequence comes from Cyanobacteria bacterium RU_5_0, assembly GCA_012033255.1. GTDB lineage: Bacteria > Cyanobacteriota > Cyanobacteriia > Elainellales > Elainellaceae > JAAUSF01. Next base: position 29,634 of record JAAUSF010000055.1, on the reverse strand, counting down.
CATGAGTGTTCTTGTTGCCTAAGCTCGTCTGCGAATGGCAGCAAGAATTCCAAACCCGATCGCCAGCAACACGAGGGCATAAATGGCCGGTTGAGGCACGACCACGCCAAATGCCTGAAGCAACAGCACAATCGCCATGAACACCAACAATGTCCCTACAACGTATAGGAAAATCGTGACACCAAAATTGGGGGAACGATTCACAGACTTCAGCCCTCCTAACACCACAGCACTGCCGCCCCTATTGTGACATAGGTATTTGCGCGAGATGTGACTCACACTTTTCAAGATCTTTACAAAGGTACAATTGTTTACTAGTTGTTTCTTGAGGAAGCAGTGGGTACAACTAAATATGGATTTCCATGAAGTTTCAGTTGAGCTTTGCGTAAATACCGAAGGGAACATCGTAGAGAAAAAAGAATGTTTATGAAGGATTGCCATCCTCGAACCCTGAGTCGGTCAAACTCGCGCAAACTGTGAATTATCCCTGGTGCAGGAGCCATTAGAACGATATGACTGGAGTAATGACAATCGCCGCCGTTGATTCAGCATTCATCACAGGTGTAAATATGAACCATCAAGAGTCGCTGTTACGCGGCGAAATTTTTCTCCAAACTCGATCGCACTCTGCCTGGGGCGGTGCCGTCACGGCTCAAATGTATTTACCGATGGGGCGATCGCACGTCTGGCAGCAATTAACAGACTATCCTCGTTGGGTACAGTATTTTCCTGACCTGACCCGCAGCGAAATAATCAGCGCCGACGGACATTCACGAGCATACAAACGGCTTTACCAGGTTGCTAGTAAAGCTTTCTTTTTGTTCACGGCTCAAGTTGAAATCTATCTGAAGGTCGTTGAGACGGCTCACCAAACCGCTTGGCAGCAGATTCAGTTTCAACTGGAGCGCGGTAGTTTTCGAGATTTTACCGCAACGCTGAATTTACAAGATTTCAACACAGGAACGCTGTTAACCTATTCTGTGCAAGCCACTCCGAGCATTCCCGTGCCGACGCAGTTGATTCAAGAAGCCATCCGGCTCGATCTGCCATCCAATATGCGCCGGATGCGACAAGTCATTTGCGGACGTTGAGGTCATATGGTCTTTGTCCTGACCAATGATGATGGGATTGATGCACCGGGGTTGCGATCGCTCCAGCAAGCTGTGGGCGATCGAGCCGTTATTGTGGCTCCTAGAAACCCTCACTCTGGCTGCGGTCATCAAGTTACGACGATCCGCCCAATTCACATCGAACAACGTTCCGAAATCGAGTTTGCCATAGACGGAACTCCGGCAGATTGCACTCGTATTGCCCTCAATCATCTTTGCCCCAATCCAGAATGGGTCGTTTCAGGCATCAACGCTGGTGGCAATTTGGGCGCAGATGTTTACATTTCTGGCACAGTTGCGGCTGTGCGCGAAGCGGCATTTCATCGCATTCCAGGGATTGCCATCTCTCACTACATCCATCGTAGACAACCGATCGACTGGGAACTCGCGACTCATCTCACCATGCGGGTTCTAGACAAATTGTGCAATCAACCGATCGAACCCGGAACTTTTTGGAACGTCAATTTGCCTCATTTAGAACCCAACGCACCGGAACCAGAAATCATAGTTTGCCCCCTTTGCACTCAGCCCTTGCCAATTAACTACCGAATTGAGGAAAGTGTTTTATACTACATCGGTGAGTATAGTCAACGTGCCCGTGACCCTGGTTCCGATGTTGAAGTTTGTTTCGCTGGTCATATCGCTGTAACGCAAATCAACATTTAAGGGCAAACTAGGAAAGGGGGATCTATGTTTAGATTTTTTGCTCAACCGAAGTAATTTACTTCGAGATTTGGCGTAAGGTGCGATCGAAAAGGTGATCCATAACAACTCACTGCCCCCTGTGTTCCCTATCACCTCCCCTGTAGCAGTCGTGGATGTTCCAAGCCGCAACAACGCTCCCTTTGGGAATTCATATCGATCGAGTATAGCGATGCCTAAGCTTTCTCAGTTCAGTGCCTTTCTGACACTCACTAGCCTGCTAGCCCTCGTCAGTGCGGGTTGTGATAGCCGTTTCTTCAGCAGCACGAGTTCCGATGGAGCCGTTGCTTCAACTCAAATAGAGGCTGTTGTTCCACCTTCGCCCAATCCGGTGATGGGTGCCTCTCCAGCGAGTGTGCCTCCCTCTACCCAATCTGACCTCTATCAGCAAGCCATCGATCGGGCATCTAGTGCGTTTATCTTAAGTCGGTCTGCCCAATCCCAAGATGATTGGATGCTAGTGGTTCGACGTTGGCAGCAGGCGATCGATCTGTTGACCTCTGTTCCGGCTGCTAATCCTCGATATGCTCAGGCCCAAACGAAGCTGAAAGAATATCGTACTAACCTGGCTTATGCTCAGCAGCAAGCAAACCAACCGACGACAACTCCAAATCCAGATGGAACGATCATTGTTCACGCTCAGCCCTCTCAAGATATAGCCCCGATCGCTCCTGTGTTGCCTCCTAGCGATACAACCGCAACCCGATCGCCTGAGACCTCTGGAGACGGACGAGTCTTTTATGCGCCAATTGTTCGACGGGAAGGCAATACGCCTGTGATTCAAGTCACCTTTAACGGCAATCAAACCTTTGAAATGATTGTAGATACGGGTGCAAGCGGGACACTCATCACTCAACAGATGGCGGAAGCGTTGGATATCGTGACTGTGGGAACAGCTTTTGTCGATACTGCCAGCGAACGAGGGGTATCTGTGCCGCTTGGGTATGTCAACACGATCGAAGTGGATGGAGCCGTTGCCCGAAATGTGTTGGTGGCGATCGCTGGACCACAACTCGGTGTAGGGCTGCTCGGTCATGACTTCTTCGGCAATTACGATGTCATAATTCGAGAAAATGAAGTCGAGTTCCGCGAACGGTAACTACAGTTTGAAATCGGTTGGTTGACGACTGATCGCTAAACGCAGGACGGAGAGGCTGAGAATCAGTAGGAACATGACAAGTCCGATCGTGCAGGCGTAGCTAATTTCCAAGTCGGCAAAGGCGCTTTCGTAGACGTAATACACGAGAGTTTTGGAACTGCTGCGCGGTCCACCTTGCGTCATGATGTAAACTTCTTCAAATACTTTGGTGGCTGAGATGGCAGAAATGACCGCGACGAGAAACAAATAAGGACGCATCAGAGGGACGGTAATATCCCAATGTTTATGCCACCCATCCGAACCATCGATCGCCCCTGCTTCATACAAATCTGCCGGAATCGACTGCAATCCAGCTAGATAAATCACCATGTAATAGCCCAAGCCTTTCCAAATCGTGACCGCCATGACGCTGAACAGAGCAAATTTGGGACTGGTAAGCCAGGGCATCCCTTCAGACAGATGGAGCGATCGCAGCAGTTGATTTAGCAATCCGGTTTCTGCATAGAGCCATCGCCATGCAATCCCAGCAACTACCATCGAAATTACTACGGGCGTGTAATAGGCAGCTCGGAACCAGCGAATCCCCGGTATTACCTGATTTACCAGAATCGCCAGCCCCAACGGAACGATCACCAAAATCGGCACGACGCCGATGAGATAGACGATCGTATTTCGCAGCGTTTTCCAGAAAACCGAATCTGCCAGAAGCCGCTGAAAATTCTCTAGCCCAATCCACAAGGGCGGCTGAGTGATGTCATATTCATACTGAGTGAAACTGAGGTAGAAGGCTTGCAGCGCCGGATAAAAAACCGTTAGCCCCAGGATCAGTAGGGCAGGAAGGAGGAAGAGGTAAGGGATGAGGCGTTGGGAGGACACGGGATGGGGGGATGGGGGGATGGGGGGATGTTTGATAAGCTGAATCACGTACAAATTTTCCACCTGTAAATTCCTACGTGATTGCCCTGGCTTAGAGAGCAGACCCGTTGGTTTGCTCCGACCGATTGCAAAATCAACGAAAAATTTACAGGTAGCAAATTTTTATTATTTTTATCATTCCTGTGGGATGGGTATCTTGCCTGTCTGCCAATGAAAACTAATTGTATTAGGCACAATTGTATTAGGCACAATTCTGTAGGGAATGGGTGAAATGCTCTAGGTCGGGTGTTACTAAGCCGATGATCTTGGCTTGATCGTCCCAGCGTCGCAGTTGTATGGCTTCTGAGGCATAGGGTTGAGCGATGAAGGTGGCGGCGGCTGTCTCTGAGAAGATGCCACCTTGCGCGGCTAAGCTCTGTTTTGAGGCTGGAGATAAGCCATCCCAGTAGGCTCGATCGATCGCACAAAGATACCGTTTTGCCTGAACATGCAGTCGAATCGGTTCTGTGACTGCCGGACTGAATATCGATCGCAAGTATGACATCGATCGATATTCGTGATGCTCTGAGCCGCCGATTTTAGAAAGTAAATGCCCCATGTCGTGGAGCAGGCAAGCCACAATCATTTCATCGGGTTGATGGGCGGCTTCGGCAAGGGTGGCACATTGGAGGGCGTGGTCTAGCTGGCTGACGGATTCACCATCGTAGCGATCGTGCCCCACAAGCTTGTAAAGTTGACGGATTTCTGGAATGGTTAAACGCATTGGCAACCGGGTAATGCACACAACTAAAGTTAGGTCAGATTCGCCATGATTTCTTCGGCTAATCCAAAGGATAGCGTCATTCCGGCTCCACCTAACGCATTGACGATCGTGACGTTTGGTTCTGGATGCACGATCAGGTCGGTTTGTCCGGGGAGTTTGGCGTAGATTCCATGCCATGTTTCGGCAATGTTTAAGGCAGGAACAGTGGCGAATTTTTTCAAGTAATCGAGGACGTATTGATTGATTTTGGAGCGATCGAACGGATCAGGATTCAAGCCATATTCGTGAGAGTCGCCAATCACCAGTTCGCCAGCGCCATTTTGAGACATCATGACATGAATCCCCCACTGGAGAAAATGAGGCGTTTCGCTGGCAATTCTTTCCTTCAATGCAATCAAGGATTGGCAATGAGCAAAAGCGGCATAGTGAGTTAAGGTTAACCCTCCACACAACGAAGGTCCCAATCGCCAGTGGTTCGGTTGAGGAACCGATCGCATCATTTGCAGCTTGACTTTAGTGATACCACTCGTTTTATAAATTTCTGGATAGAGCGTTTCAAAATCGGCTCCGCTACAAACAAAAATCCGATCGCCTGTCCATGGTTCACCGCCTGCGATCATTTTCCCATCTGAAATCTCGGTTACTACCGTGCCAAATTTGAACTCTACACCATAGGCTTCAGACAAAAAACCAGGGATTTTCCAGATCGCTTCTCTTGGATCAACAGTCATTTCTGTCGGACTCCAGACTGCCCCTAGCAGACCTTTCACGATCGCAGCTGGACTCTTCTCTGCTACTTCAGATGGGGTCAATAATTGGGTTGAATACTTGCTGTGCGTTGTCTCAAAAAACTCTTCTAAAACAGCCATTTCGTCAGTTCGATATGCCAAATGCAGGGAGCCACATCGATCGAGATGAACCCCAGCTTTTGGTGCAATTTCTGTCCAAATTTCTCTGGCTTTTAAGGCTCGTTGATAGAGAGAACCGATCGGTTGCCCGATGGGCCAGATCATGCCAAAATTACGAATCGAAGCGCCAACCGCATGAATATTTCGTTCAAACACCACAACTTTCAATCCATGCTTAGCCGCTGCTAAAGCATGAGCTAAACCGACAACACCAGCACCTACAATCAAAACATCGGCATGATTCATTGGAGGAGGAAGTAGGGAATGGGGAATGGGGAATGGGGAATGGGGAATAGTTTATAAATTGGTGATTATTTCTTTCAATTCGATCAAGGAATTCAGTAATCCGTGGTTTGGATAAGGTTCTAATTGTTCTCTAGTATGTGTTCCGTTTGTAACGCCCAAAGATAAGAGGCTATGAGCGTTAATTCCAGCTGCTAAATCAGAGGGAGTATCACCCACAACAATCACAGTCAGGGGATCTTTAACTCCTAATTTGTACATGGCTTTTTGAATCATGTAGGGTGCTGGGCGACCTTCGTTATTGTAAATTTCTGAGGGAGTTACAGAGACTTGAATGACCGTATTTCCTGATCCAACGTAGTCACTGTCTAAGCCTTCATTCCAAGCTAATCGGCTCAAAATGATATCAGTAACTTCTCGATAGAAGCCTGTATTTAACCCAATCTGAATACCGTGAGACTTCAGCCAAGCAAATAACTCTAAACACCCCTCTGTTGGCTGAACCGATCGAGTTCGATAATGATTCTCAAGCACATCTGCGAACTTAGCGTAGGACGTTTCAACCTTGGCTAAATAATCTGGATGATCTTTCCCAATCTGTTCGTCCCAAAGCGTTTGAAAAACGAGCTTTTTTGACCATCCCATCATGGCAGTGATGCGATCGTTCTCCGTCTTCAACCCGGTGCTTTCAGCCGCCACAAAAAAGCAATCTTGAACCTCATTTTCATCTTTGACGGTCGTTCCAGCCATATCAAAGACAATTAACTGAACGTTTGCCATTCGCTAGAGTTGGAGTGAAGATAATTCTGAGCCTATACCGCAAATTCCTGCTTCGGGATTAGTTTAATGATTTCTTTAATAGTGTCTCTGAAGGACTTTAAGTTAAGTAACTTGCACGATTCCGAATCTCTACATGGGCACGGTATGCTGTGCCCCCTACCTAAAAACTGGAAATTATTAAAGTCTTGTTTCTGAGCGGCAGAAAATCTAGTTAATTTGCTGCCAAGTAATTCTAATAATCTAGACTTAATCTAAGCTTGACCACTTCTTAAATGAATCGCTATATATCTAGACTTGATATGCAAAATACAGAATAATGCAGCAGATTTATTGCTAAAGGTTCAACGGAAGCAAAAGTATTAATCGAATTACCTGATTTGCTAACAGTAATCTTCTAAGGCAAGCCGTCTAATTCGTCAGCTAATTGACTTGTCATCTGCTGCGCTGTATGGCGCATTGTTAAGATTCCTTACTTCTAACATTTCCTATTCAAACGCAAAGCAATGTTTAAGCAGTGGTCCAAATTTATTGCCATTTTTCTATCCGCTTTCGCCCTAACACTGACGATCGCCGCTTGCACGGGAAGTTCAACGAATTCACAATCTCCTACAACAGGTAACTCTCCTGCTGGCGGAGCCGATTCAATCACGGTCTATACCGCTTTAGAGGATGACCAAATTTCAGGATATTTAGAATCGTTTGAGCAAGCGAATCCGAATACAGAAGTGAACATTGTGCGGGATTCTACGGGGGTTGTGACTGCAAAGCTATTAGCCGAAAAAGATAATCCTCAAGCCGATGTAGTGTGGGGGTTAGCCGTGTCCAGTCTGCTCGTTGCTGATGAGCAAGGAATGCTGGAGCCGTATGCTCCGCAAGGATTAGAGCAAGTGCAGGCGCAGTTCCGAGATGAAGCTAATCCGCCGCATTGGGTTGGGATTGATGCATGGATGTCTGCTTTTTGCGTCAATACCATTGAGGCGGAGAAGAAAAACCTGCCCATTCCTCAGTCTTGGGACGATTTGATTAAGCCGGAGTACAAAGGGCAGATTGTCATGTCGAATCCGGCTTCATCAGGCACGGGCTTCCTATCTGTTTCGGCAATCTTACAGCTAAAAGGCGAGGAAGCAGGCTGGACGTATCTGGATGCTTTGCATGAAAATGTCGCTCAGTATATGCACTCCGGTTCTAAGCCTTGCAAGGCAGCTGGGGCAGGTGAATATCCGATCGGCATTTCCTTCGACTATCGCGCCATCAAGCAAAAGAACGACGGAGAGCCGATCGAAGCCGTGTTCCCCAGAGAAGGATCGGGATGGGATATTGAGGCGAACGCGCTTGTGAAAAAGGCAGACATTAAAGAAGCCTCTAGAACTTTCCTGGATTGGGCAATTTCCGATGAGGTGTCTAAAAAATATGCCGAAAGCTTCCCTATTACAGCCGTGCAAACGGATGTGCCCATTCCGGCAGGCTATCCGGCTGACCCTCTGAAACAATTGATTCCCAATGATTTCAAGTGGGCGGCAGCAAACCGCGACGCCATTTTAACGGAATGGACAGAGCGATACGATTCCAAGTCTGAACCCAAGTCTTCCTGATGCTGACTGCATATCCTGCTTGTGAGACGGGCATTTTGCCTGTCTATTCTTCATTCCTGGTTTTCTATGACACACTCTTCAGAGCAACCTGCCATTCGATCGCCCCAACCTGATCCGCCGATCAGTCCAACTTTGCAACGGGAAACCGCCCGATCGATTGTCCCCGATTCAGATGCCACGATCGATCGCGGAAAGCCCTATCTGCAAGTTGAAAATGTTCACAAAGTCTTCGGTAAATTCGTTGCCTTACGAGATGTTTACCTCGATGTTTACCCTGGCGAATTTGTCTGTTTATTGGGTCCAAGTGGTTGCGGTAAAACAACCCTGCTGCGGATCATTGCCGGACTGGAGCAACAAACCAGTGGGCGCGTCATTCAGGCGGATAAGGATGTTTCCCGATTGCCGTCTTCCAAGCGGGATTTCGGCATTGTGTTTCAGTCTTATGCCCTATTCCCAAACCTGACGGCGGCGCAAAATATCGCTTATGGGCTGCAAAACACCAAAGAATCGAAGTCGCGAATTAAGGCGCGAGTCGAAGAATTGTTGGCAACCGTTGGATTGGAAGGATTGGAGCAAAAGTATCCGGCTCAGATGTCAGGAGGGCAGCAGCAACGGGTGGCGCTAGCACGGGCATTGGCACTCTCACCAGGATTGCTCCTACTGGATGAACCGCTCTCCGCCTTGGATGCACAGGTGCGGGTGAGACTGCGATCGGAAATCACTCAACTTCAGAAGCAACTGGGCATTACAACGGTAATGGTGACTCATGATCAAGCCGAAGCCCTAGCAATGGCAGACCGAATCGTTGTTATGGACAAAGGCTGCATTGCTCAAATCGGAACACCCCATACAATCTATCAAAAACCCGACACCCCGTTCGTTGCCAACTTCATTGGCGTCATGAACTTCTTGCAAGGTATGGTTGCGGCTCCGAAACAGGTGCGCTGTGGCAATATCCTTCTGAATACGCCCCAAAATCAAGTGGAGCCGAATGCAGGTGTGGCGATCGCCATCCGTCCGGAAGATATCCGAGTGTTGAGCCAGGAAGACGCACAGAACTCCAGTTTGCCTAACATCGTGACGGCGGAAGTGGAGGGAACAGAGTTTTTGGGAGCGGGCTATCGCGTTGCGTTGCGTCCAGATGGCAACTCAAAAGAATTAATCACCAGCGAGATTTCCATCCATCAAGCCCGACAACTCGATCTAAATCCGGGTGCCTCTCTGAAGGTTCAACTTCCTCCCGAATTGATTCAGGTATTCCCGCACAACTTTTGATCACTCCAATCTCTGATAGGGCGATCGTCGGTTCGCTACCCATGATTCGATAACTATGTCTATGTATGGGCGATCGTCGGTTCGCCTACCCATGATTCGATAACTAAAGTATGACTTCATCTCCCTCGACTCATCCAACCTTCTTACAACGCCTTTTCCCGCCGCAGGTGAAGCAAATTACCACCCGCGAAGACTGGTTTATGCGTGTCCTGCTGATTCTGGGTACGGTGTGGCTGCTGGTCGGTGTGGTATTTCCGCTTTACCCGATGGTGATGCGGAGTTTCCAGGATACGAGCGGCAATGGGGTAGGGCTTGCCAATTATGCCAGGTATCTCAGTACGCCTGCGTTGGCGATTTCCTTGGTCAACACCTTTTACATCGCGATCGCCAGCACTTTGGTCTCTGTCATTTTTGGCTTCATCTACGCCTATGCCCTCACCCGCACACGGATGTTTGGCAAGCCTGTGTTCCGGATTTTGGGGATTTTGCCACTCTACATTCCCCCATTAGCTCATGCGATCGGCTTAATCTATTTGTTTGGCAACAAGGGACTCGTTACGACAGGGGTATTAGGTTGGCTGCCAGGATGGGATATTAACCTGTATGGCGCAAACGGCATCATCATCGGTGAATCGCTCTACTGCTTCCCGCAAGCTGTCGTGATTATGATTACCGCTTTAAGCTTGACTGATGCCCGACTCTATGAAGCGGCTGACGTGCTTCGCAGTTCTCCACTCCGCACTTTTTTCACGGTGACGCTTCCTAGCGTTAAGTATGGCTTGATGAGTGCGATTTTTGTCTGTTTCACCCTGGCATTCACCGATTTTGGCGTCCCCAAAGTCGTTGGTGGAAATTTTAATGTCTTGGCAACGGATATTTATAAACAGGTGATTGGGCAGCAAAACTTTTCGATGGGGGCAACGATCAGCGTCTTTCTGCTCATCCCAACGGTGGCCGCGTTTGTGGTCGATCGGATTGTCCAGCGACGGCAAACAGCGTTAGTCAGTGCCAAAGCTGTTCCTTTCCAGCCCAAGCCCAATCCAGTACTAGACTGGACGATGTTTGGCATTTGTACTCTAATTGCCGCGTTCGCAGTGATTGTGTTCGCCACGATTATCTTTGCCTCGTTGGTGCAAGTTTGGCCCTATAACCTCGCCCTCGGACTGAAACATTATGACTTCAGCCGAGTCGGGGGGGGTGGTTATGCTGCCTACTGGAACAGCATTCGCATGTCACTCTATACCGCCATTTTCGGGACGATCGCCGTCTTTATTGGCGCTTATTTGGTCGAAAAGGGCAGAGGATTAGGGTGGCTTCGCGCTATCAATTATTTCCTATCCACCATCCCACTTGCCCTACCAGGACTGGTACTCGGTTTAGCCTATGTCTTCTTTTTCAACAACCCAACTTGGTTCAATGGAACCGTTTACAACCCCTTCCATTGGCTTTACGGCACGATGGCAATTTTAGTCGTCTGTAATGTTATTCACTTCTACACCGTTTGCTTCCTCACTGCCAACACATCCCTTAAACAGATCGATCCTGAATTTGAATCCGTCTCCGCATCAATGTCAGTGCCCTTCTACAAAACCTTCTGGCGCGTCACTGTTCCGCTTTCCCTGCCCGCCATTTTAGAGATTGGTATTTATTACTTCATCAACGCAATGGTGACGATCTCTGCCATCATCTTCCTCTATCCACCCACATTGCCCCTAGCGGCTGTGGCGATCGTCAATATGGATGACGCTGGTGATGTAGCTGCGGCTGCCGCCATGTCTACCCTGATCGTCTGCACCAGTATTGGTGTTCGTCTCCTCTACTGGTTCTTGACACGCGGATTGCAAAAACGGACTCAAGCTTGGTTGCAGCAATAGGAGCGATCGCAGTGTTCAGTGCGCCTTCAAACGATCGCTTCCCACGGCGCACCCAACCACCCTTCAAGCTGTTTTTGTTGACTCGGCGAAGGAGTTTCCACGGGCACAAGTTGGTAGGAGGTAGGGCGAGGTTCAGTTAAGGTGACGTGATAGGTGCGGAGTTCGTCTTGATGAAAAACGGTGATGAAGATCGTATCACCGGGAAGGAAGTCCTTGAGTCGATCGCTCAGTTCACTCGCTTTGACCCGTAGCGTATTGATCGCTAGCAATTCATCCTCCGCATCCAATCCGGCTTCCTGTGCGGGAGAACCATACTCAACAAATTTGATTAACTCGCGACTGTGTTCCGATCGCACGATTATTCCCAAAAAAGGAGGAAGAGGGTTAGTATCCTCTGGCTGAAGTCGCAGTCCAAAGGGTTCCAGATATTGGTTGAAGGGGAGTTCTTCGGTGGTATCAAGATAGCGGTTGCAGAAATCGGTCAGGTCTTCCTCGGCAACAGACTCAATCACAGTTTGCAATTGTTCAGGAGTGAAGCCGATTTCCGGTTGACCAAACTGCTGCCACATTTGGCGCATCACGTCATCCAGCGATCGCTGATTGTTGAACTTCGCCCGGATCAGCAAATCGAGCAACAGCGATACCATCTCACCTTTGAGGTAGTAAGAAACCTGCGAGTTATCGCTATTGGTATCCCGTCGATAAAGCTTAATCCAGGCATCAAAACTGGATTCGCTCAACGGTTGTACCGATCGCCCAGGAGTCGTCAAATAGCGAGTAATTTCTTTCCCCAGGGCTTTTAAGAAGGCTTTAGCATCATAAATGCCTGCCCGTAATGGCATATTGAGATCGTAGTAGCTGGTCGTACCCTCGCTGAACCATAAAGAAGGGGTGTAGTTTTCGCCTTCATAATCGAACACTTCCAGGGCTTTTGGACGAATGCGCTTTACATTCCACAGGTGGAAGAATTCATGAGCAACTAACTGCATGAAGCGGTTATATCGCTCTTCGATATGAAATCCAAATCGAGAATAAATGAGGGAGCAGGAATTTTTATGCTCTAAGCCGCCAAAACCTTGCGCGGAGAGGTGAAGCAAGAACAGGTAGCGATCGTAAGGCAATCCACCAAACAGGTCAGCTTCAACCTCAATAACTTGCTGGATATCGGCAAGCATCTGAATTGGATCCGCATTTCCCTGCCCCCAAATTGCCAATTGATGAGGTTTATCTAGCACTTCAAACTCATACAACTGATGCGTCCCAATTTCAAAAGGACTGTCTACTAGCGTGTCAAAATCAGCCGCTTCAAAGGTGTTAGCGGCTTCAGTGATCGCTGGCAATGTCGTTGTCACATGCCAATCAGGACTAGGCGGAATCACCGTCACGCGGATCGGATGGCGTTCAAATTCAGGGATGTAGAAGAATAGAGCGGCTCCGTTGAAATACCCGTGAGTGGTATCCAGGTGATTGGTTCGTACAGTGAGTTCATTGGCAAAAATGCGATAGGCGATCATGATCTCCGTCGCCCCTGCGGTTTCAATGTGCCAATGATTTTTACTTCGCTTGCGCCAGACTAAAGAGGACTCTCCCGTTGCCTGAAAATCTTGCAGGTGTCTAGCATATTCCCGCACCAGATAGGAGCCAGGTGTCCATACAGGCATCTTCAAATCCAGCACCGCAGACTGCCAGCCTTTCACCTGCAATGTGACTTCAAACAGATGAGATTGGGGCTGCGGCATTGCCACCTGATAATGGATATCCAGGTTTGTGCGAGGCAACGAAGTTGGGCGAGTTTGAGTGGCTTCTGTCATCGTCAGTCGATCGTGAGATAATTCGTTGTTTGAGTGTAGTACGTCTAGTCTCGATCGACCAACCCTACGCCCTAATCATTCAGGGTTTATATTTTTCCAGCCAGATGAGCCAACTGCCGCATGTTTAGTAGATAGATCACCTGATTAGCCGGAGCAATGCGAATCCAGCCTTTGCTGTTCAGCTTGTCCATAATTTTAGTGGCTTCATCCAGGGTGATATCACTCACATCCGCCAAGTCTCTAAGCGGAACATTGAAGATTTCCGTACCATGTTCTGAGGGCAACCCGTAGTTTTCACCCAACGATACTAATGTATTGGCTAACTTGATCGCGGGAGGTTGATGCCGCAGTTGGAAACGCAGGTTCGTCTGACGCAACCGCCTGACCATCAATTGCAGCATCCGGTGATGTAACTGAGAGTCTTTGAACAACGTTTGGATAAATCGCTGAGCAGAAATACTCAAAAGTTTAACATTCGACAGAGCTACGACATCGGTTGAACGGGGCGACTCATCTAGAATTGCCATTTCTCCAAAAAAATCACCGCGACCGAGGATCGCCAGCGTCACAACTTCTTCACCGACATGACGACGAACTTTGACCCAGCCAGATTCAACAAAGTAAACGGCATTGCCCCAAGCATCCTCCATGAGAACGGCTCGATCGCATGGATACTCATGTTCAACCGTGATGGATAGCAGCCACTCAATGGTTTCAGGGCTAGCAGCATTAAAGAGAGGGAATAATTCGCTAAAAACAACAGTCTGCATGAAAGGCGCTCTAGGTAGGAACTAACGGACTCCCGCTAATGAAGACTTCCTGTTGAACGTTGAAAGCCCTTGTTAGAACTGCAAAACGGTGATGGGTAGGAGGCAGGGTAGATGCGTGACCGTCCAAAACGATAGTACTCTGAAAATCGGTCGAACCCAGACTCATTGGAAGTTGGGGTTACAAATACTCAGGGGGAATCGGTCGATCGACATGTCTAAAGTATATCCTAGGGCGTGTTTTAAAACTGACTGGGAGGGTTGATTTTTCGTGCGCTTCGCGCACGAAAAATCAACTTTTAAAACAGAGCCTAGGATATCATGCGATCGCCCTGACCTAGTGGTCTGTCAACGTTAGAAGTGAGGGGTTGGGAGTGGATGGGTCGATGGGTCGATGGGGGAAGTCAAGGCAAGCGGTGTTGGATGTCCACCCATTCACTCATCCACCCATCGACCCACGAATTGCACACAAGGCAGATTTAAGGTTTTTAGAGTTGCGTTTTGCGTATTTGTTTGAACATCTGCCGATAGTTAATCAAGCCCCCAATGGGTAGCCCTCAGGTAACTAGCTCTTACGTTGCTGGCATCGAGCCATGAACGTCCTACCTCCAGGGCTACCCTTTTTCTTCAGATTCTTCAGAGCATTCAGCCGATCGCCTTTATTCTTTGCCGTCTGGCAGTTCATCACTGATGAGCGATCGAATCCCCTTCACGGTTGCTAGAACGCTACGGTAAATTGTCAAGGTGAGGATTGACCTTACTCGGCAAACCGTAAGATGATCGAATTTTACAAAATGAGTTGTCAAGAAGCTTGCCAGAGATGATGGTAAAGGGATACCTAGACCCAATTCAATCTCGCCTTCTGTGTTTTCATTGCCCAGTTAGGATATCTTTCATATCGTTAAGGGTACACCCTTCTGGCGAAGCCTCTATGAGTCATTCACCGTTACCCATTCAATGCTCTAATCCCACCTGTATGCATCCTGCCAATATGATGGGGGCGCAGTTTTGCGATCGCTGTGGGACTCCGTTGGTATATCACTACCTGTGGGCAGTTGGAGAAATGGCTGCTCAAATTCCGCTCGATACGGTGATCGAGGATCGATATTTGGTGACAAGCCCGCAGATCTGGCTGGATACTCAATCGGGGCTGCTGCCAGATGTGCCAACAGATCAGTTGCCAAAGATGGCGCTGCCTTATTTGCGGCTTTATACGCACCGCCTCCATATCCCCATTCTGTATGGCTTCCACTTTCAGAGCGGTCAGCCTGCTGTGATGCTGCTGGAGAATGCGCCGATCGACCCGACTGGGCGGCTGTTTCCGTCTCTCGATTCGGCTTGGTCATCAGTGTTAGCGGTGCGTCAAGTCTATTGGCTGTGGCAGATGTTTCAACTATGGGAACCTCTGAAGCAGCAGCAGGTAGCGATGAGTTTGCTGAAGCCGGAAAACTTGCGAGTAGAAGGGTGGCGAGTCCACTTACATCAACTGATTTTCGATCATCTAGAGGGTGAGCAGTCAGGGAATTTCAGGGCGCGGATTTTGGGTAAGGCAGGACTGGAAGCCACAGAGATTCCTCAAACTGCCCCCTTGACAGAAGAATCTTCTGAACCAGAGCGATTGTCTCCTAGTCTTAAAGATTTGGCAGACGTTTGGCAATCTTGGATTGAGATGGCACACCTACCCGTGCGGGAATCGCTGCGAACCATTACTCAGCAGATGCAGACCACTGAGGAAAATGAGCAGGGAATGCGATCGATCGCCATTCAACTCAATTGCCTTTTGCTGGAACAGGCGGCTCAAGTCCCGTTGAAGGTAGACCTCGTTGGAGCAACGACCACTGGACCGCAGCGCACACACAATGAAGATGCCTGCTTTCCGAATCTGACAGAGCCGAACTCCTCCTCTAATGAGCCTCTGTTCCCCTACGTCGGGATTATTTGTGATGGCATTGGGGGGCATGAAGGCGGAGAAGTCGCCAGTCAGCTAGCCTTGCGATCGCTACAATTGCCCTTACGGACGTTACTAGGGGAATTTGAAGACCCTGCGGAACCTGTGTTTCCCACGGTGGTTGAGGAGCAGCTAGAAAGTATTGTGCGAGTCGCCAACAATGTGATCGCCGAGCAGAACGATGCCCAAAGACGCGAATTGCGGCAACGCATGGGGACTACGCTCGTCATGGCGCTGCAATTGCCTCAGCAGGTGAACACTCCGATCGGGCTAAAAAATGCCCATGAACTTTATTTGGCGCATGTGGGCGATAGCCGTGCCTATTGGATCACGCCTCATTACTGCCATTTGCTGACAGTAGACGATGATGTGACGACGCGAGAAGTTCGCATGGGGCGCAGTCTCTACGTAGAAGCCTTGGAGCGTCCGGATGGTGGAGCCTTGACTCAAGCTCTTGGCACTCGTGAGGCGGATGTCCTTTATCCCAACGTGCAGCGATTAATCGTTGAAGAAAATGGGCTATTGCTGCTCTGTTCAGACGGCTTAAGTGACAATGACCGGGTAGAGCAGGCGTGGCAGCGATCGACCCAAGAGATTTTTCAAGGAAAACTCTCGCTTCAGCAAGGAGTTCAGTCTTGGATCGATCTTGCCAACCAGCAAAACGGACATGACAATACTTCTGTGGTGCTCATGCGGTTTCAGGTGGGTGATATCCCCAAACTGCCGCTTGAACTACCTCCATCAGCCTCTCAACCTGTCGAGCCAGACGTTGAACTCACGGAATCCTCTAGAGCCTTGCTCTATGACGAGATCGAGGAACCTGTGCGTGAACCTGTTGCGACTCAAGCTACTGTTGCTCCTTCAGCGTTTGAGAAACCCCGGAAATCCTCGAAAGTCTGGCTTGTCGCCATCCCGCTAGCGGTTGTGATGTTCATCGCTGGAATTGTCGCTGTTGGGCTTCTGCGCTCTTCCTCAGATAATTCCTCGCAACCTGAAGGATATTCCCCCGGAGCAGACTCAAACCCGCCTTCAGGTTCACCGAGTCCTTGAAGTGGATCGCACTCACTGATGACTGCCTCAATTGCAACCCACGCATTCATTGCAATTTTCAGATAATATAAACCCTGAATTGCAGGGTAGGCATCGCCCACAAAGCCAGTTGAGTCACCATTTCAAGTTTTGATGGGCAAGTATCCATCCTACAGAAAATTGTTGGCTCCTTCGTTACCCAATCATGAAGTGCAAGTAAGTGTAAGGCGATGTGCAAAGATAATTAAGGCATATCAATCCATTGTTTTAATGATCCGCGTCTTGGTAAGACGCAAGTTTGAAGGGAGAACACTCAGAGGTTATGAAAGTCGGCGATCGTGTGCGTGTAAAGGAATCTGTTATTGTGTATCATCACCCCACTCACCGCAATGAACCCTTTGATATTAAAGGTCAAGAGGGTGAAGTCATTGGGTTTGCCAACGAGTGGCAAGGAAAAGCGATCAGCGCAAATTTTCCTATCGTGGTCAAATTTGAAAATAAATTTAAAGCTCACTTGCGAGAGAATGAGGTGGAAGCTCTGTAAAGAATAGGGATAAGGGAACCCCTTTATCCTTCTAAGTCCGTCGGTAAAACCAACCGAGTAGGTTAAGATCTCCCTGTAGGGCGGCTAATTCGCAGCGATGTTGTTCTGCAACTTGATAGTACCACTGGCAATATTCCTCAAATTCTTCCCGATGCTGCGCCTCTCGGTAAAACTCATGGGTTGCCTGATAGACCCCGAAGATCTCCTCCATTTCAGCATGAGGTGTTGGGATGATGTAATGCGAGAAGTCAGGCATAGATAGCCTCCTGAGAATGGGAGGGACGATCGATCGGTGAAAACTTAGACAACTAACCTTAAACTTAGCACCAGAGGCTGTCGTTTGGCTCAGAGCGCATTGGGCGGCTCATGATGGCAGAATCAATCATTCTTTGCATATGTCACAACCACCCGCGTAGCCGATAAATCGCCAGTCCAATATATTCTTTGAGGGCGCGAGTGAATCGATGCATATTGTTCGTATCAGGCAGTGAATTGAGTACAGTTGCCTGGAGCGTGTTCTGATCGGTTCGCAATTCCTCCTGGGAAATCAAAAAATCAGTGGGTGCAGGAATAGCATCAATGCCTTGTTTTTTGAAGATGGCGATCGATCGGGGCATGTGCATGGCCGAAGTCACTAGAAGAACCCGCTTAATGTCTTGATCTTGCAGAATTTTTTTGACATTGACCGCATTCTCATAGGTGTTGAGAGAAGTTGGGTCTTCCAAAATCGCGGACTGCGGCACCCCCATCGTTACAGCGATCGCTGCCATATCCGCCGACTCAGATCCCGTATTCGCTTGCCATTTAATCCGTCCTCCGCTCAAGATCAACCTGGAGGCTTTTCCCTGCCGGAACAACTGCACTCCATAAATGATCCGATCGCCTTCCTCTGTCAAATCCACCCACGGACGGGGAGCGACTTGAGGTCGAGTCGCGCCGCCTAGAATCACGATCGCATCGGCTTTTGGCAGTTCTGTCATCGGAATATTCTGCCATTCCAGCGATCGAACCAACTGCGAGGAAATCCAATTGTTACTGGGTATCAGGATCGCCATCAACGCCAACCCGATAAATACCGCCGATAGCCGAGGTCGCTTCCACAGCGTCACGAGTGCTGCAATCAGCATCAACGTTGCAAATCCCAACGGATAAATAAACAAAGGCAACAGCTTCGATAAAAACAAAAACATCAGCGACAACTTCCCTCCCGACTGAACTCCAGTCTAAACTCTAGAAACCCATTCATCCCTTATCCTTCATCCTTCTATGAACCTCGAAACTCTCGCCATTCACGCAGGTCGCCCTCCTGATTCGGCAACAGGAGCCGTCACCCCCCCCATTTTTCTATCTACCACCTTCGAGCGGGACATAGACGGCAGCTATCCGCAGGGCTATCACTACATCCGAGATAACAATCCCAATCGCACAATGCTAGAACGCTGTTTGGCGGCACTGGAAGGTGGGGAAGCGGCGGCGGCATTTGCGTCAGGGTCGGCAGCGACGGCTAGCATATTTCAGGCACTCGCTCCGGGTGATCATACGATCGCACCTCAAGATGCATACTCTGGCACAGGGACACTATTGCGATCGATGTTCATCCCGTGGGGCTTGCAGGTGACGTTTGTGGATATGACCGATTTAGAGCAAGTGCAGCAAGCGATTCAGCCTAATACTAAATTAATTTGGGTCGAAACGCCCTCCAATCCGTTGCTTAAAGTGACCGATATTCAAAAAATAGCGGCGATCGCTCATCATGCTGGCGCACTTTGCGTTTGTGATAACACTTGGGCAACTCCGGTTTTGCAACAACCGTTTCAGCAGAAAGCCGATTTAGTTGTTCATTCCACGACTAAATATTTTGGTGGACACAGCGATGTGATGGGCGGTGTGGTGATTGCTCAACAGCCATCAAACTTTTTTCAGCGCATTCGCCAGATTCAAGTATCAGGTGGAGCGATCGCGGCTCCGTTTGATTGCTGGCTAGTGTTACGAGGTGTACAAACTCTGCCCTATCGAATGCGCGGTCATTGTCATAATGCGATGCAAATTGCGGAATTTTTGAGCCAACACTCCGCGATCGATACGGTTCATTACCCAGGATTACTGACGCATCCAGGATATCCGATCGCGGCTCAGCAAATGATAGGCGGATTTGGTGGAATGCTGTCTGTGCAAGTGAAAGGCGGACGAACCAATGCATTTGCAGTAGCGGCGAAAGTCAAGATTTTTACGAGAGCGACCAGTTTAGGCGGTGTCGAAAGTTTAATCGAACATAGAGCCTCGATCGAAGGAGCCGCAACGAAAACACCTGAGAACCTATTGCGATTGTCGATCGGATTGGAACACATTGATGATCTAATTGCAGATCTGACTCAAGCATTGGAATGAAAAATCTTGAACCACCAAGACACAAAGACACTCAGGAAAGAGCATTATCTTTGTGGTTATTGTAAACGAACTGATACCAACCATGACAGATAACCCGATCGTACCTCTTGAAAAATCGCAAGTTGATCAAATCAGTCGCATTCTAGGTCAAGCATTCTACGATGATCCGGGATACCGTTATATCTTTCCAGAGACAGAAGAACGAAAACTTCATCACATCACTTGGCTCTGCACATTGTCACTGCGATATGCTCAGCCGTATGGATTTACCTATACGACAGAAAATTCCTTGAAAGGAGCCGCCGTCTGGATTCCTCCAGGACAGTATCCTCTGAATACATGGCGAATTCTACGAATTGGAATGTATGCGACTCCCTTCAAATTGGGGATGAGCGCGTTGAGGCGAGTGCTTAAACTGTTGAAAAAATTAGAAGAATGTCACATTCACGATATGTCAATGCCGCATTGGTATTTGTATCTGCTTGGCGTTGATCCGGTATATCAGGAGCAAGGAATCGGCAGTGCATTGCTGCAACCAATTTTACAGCGATCGGACACCGAAAAAATTCCTTGCTATCTCAAAACGTTTAACGAAAAAAATATCCAGTTTTATCAGAAACACGGATTTGAAGTGGTCACTGTCGTTGATATAGCCGATGTAGAATTGCAGTTTTGGTCAATGAAAAGAAATCCGTCACATGTTTGATTAGTCTTTACGGGGAATGCAGTGCGATCGCCGCTTCAATCTCTTCTAGCGCGATCGGTGCGGAACCAGGCACATCGATCACGACCAAATATCCCGCGAAGGCTTCTCCCCCTACGGATTTGAGGGCATCAATAATTTTAGGCATATCTGCTTGCTGAAGTTGTCCAGTGTCATCATAGAGTTCCAATGCAGAGAGACAACCGATCGTCGGATTCCACTCTGAACTCGTCGGATAGCGGCTGTTACTGGTGAAAAACGTTGGGGCGTCCCCTGTACCGTGAATCCGAAATAAACCGCGCCCTCCTTTACCCGCCCAATATGTTTGTTGAATTGGGAAATAGCTACGCCATGAGGGAGGCAGCAGGGCTTGATAGGCGGTTAAGTTTCCGGTCAGCGTGCCGCTTCGTCCAGGGACAAATTCGCGAACACCCTCCTCAAAGGGGACAAATAATTTTATGAGTGGGAACAGTCCGTATGCCCGGAAATATTCGGTATCTGGCTGCGGAACAGTGCCCTCAATTCGATAGATGCCTTGCGGGGTTTGACCGCGTGTGAACATCCACGATAGGTTATGAATCGATCGCAGCGACAACGGCACCGACCATAATTTGTCATCCTCTCTTACAAATTCTCCATTCGCATCTTTCAGCACTACCTGACACAGCACCCCTCGATCGGGACGGCAAATCACATACATTTGCATCTGGCGAGGCGCGATCGACCAATTCAACAACTCGTTCAGAGGTGGCATCGCAGCCGGACTATTTAGATTCTCTACCTCTTTCAACGTTGCATACAAATGTACATCTTGTGTCCAACGCGGAAACCGTTCTTGGATGCGTTGGCTGAGTTGCGATCGTTCCTCTAAACTAATCCCCGATTGTACCAATGCTGAAAATGCCATCGATACCCAGATCGGATCTCGGCTCTGTTCGATCGTCTGCACGAATTGCTGTCCGACATTGGCATATACAGTCGGATTGATCAGATAAAGTTGTGTTCCGACTTGTATCCCCATATCCACCGTGCGGATTTGCGGATTGGAAAGGTCAGCCCGGGATGTGAGGGAAATGATTTGCGCGATCGTCTCTGATATATAGTCTTCTTGTGGCTCAACGATCGCCGTTGTCCACAGAATATTGCGCCAATAATCCTCGTTGGCGGCAGTTACAGGGCGACGACTCAAATCATAATTGTCAGGATTAACCTGATGCTCTTGCTGCTGTCGATACTCCGCCCTCACTGACGCTGACGCTTGCGGAATCGATCGTTGGGCACTTGCCGGAACACCACCCCACACACTCCCAAACACCAGCAATCCAGCTAGAACTCTACTCCTCAACCCTTTACTCCTCAAACGACTCACACAAAACTGCCCATTCATCTCAATCAACGTTCACAAGCAATGATCAACGGCTTAAGGATAGCAGCATTAGGAATTTGTGTAAGACACTAAAGTTTAAAGACGTTGTAAAGTTTTAACAAAAAATTTTAAGTATGACAAACAACCTGAGAATTGCATGACCTCCCTCTAACCGTCTCGCGGCTTAATCAAATGAATCAAATTCACGCAATGTACAACTTT
Organism: Cyanobacteria bacterium RU_5_0; assembly: GCA_012033255.1. Classification (GTDB taxonomy): domain Bacteria; phylum Cyanobacteriota; class Cyanobacteriia; order Elainellales; family Elainellaceae; genus JAAUSF01. The sequence continues at coordinate 7,635 of JAAUSF010000055.1, read as the reverse complement.
GTGGCTGTCAGCTTAAGTTCTCGTGGGGTAGGCATCTTGCCTGCCCTAGCCGGACGGGCAGGACATCCATCCCACAAGAGATTGAAAGAAGTAGCACATGGCGTCAAATGAACCAAAAGGATCAGTTTAATTGCTCCACTGCGCGTATCAGAAATTGTAACTCGTTTCACGTCTGCGGCTGTTTTAGGTATTGTGGCATGAAAGCGTAGAGGTTCGATCGATGTCTGGGTCAGCGATGAATTTGTTCATCAGTCGTTCATAAGGCATAATTCAAACAAGTTAGGTCTTCCCTGAGCGATAGATCAAAATTCATCTTTTTCAGCGCCAAATTGCATCTTCATTGAATCCTACTTTGTTGTTGATTATTTGCAACTCACGTGTACAGTAGTCAGCCTAAAAAGATCGATCATTATCGTCATAGTCATTACCTCACTGAATTTCATCAGCAGTATCGACGGGTTCATCGCCGTCGTGCGATGTTAGTAGAGCGACGGGTTCTCAAAATCACAGTTTCGATCGCCGCGATCTCTCTGTTGGGTTTAGGACTCTGTTTAGGACTTGTTCAACAAGTTGTCTCCTGGGAAGCAGAGCATAAATCCGATGCTCGTCCTACTGATCAGTCAGTGATTCTTAATGAACCACCACCTGGCTTGCAAACACAAGTGAATGAACTCTTTGCTACACTAGACAGCCGAGGAACGATCGCGATCGGAGTTGCAGAAGGGACACGGACACCCAACGGCGATCGAACCTTTCCTTGGGAACAGCATTCTGATCCAGGGAATGGTGCTGTCAATCGAGGAACCTTTAGCTGGCAATTTGAGGCATCCTCACCGGAAGAAGCCGATCAAAAAGCACTCAATTGGATTCGTCATGAAATCATCCCATATTTACTCCAAGAAGCGCACCGGGAGGGCATCACCCTTGATGCAGAGACAGTAGTGCAAGGAATTGATCTTTGGACGCAAGCCCCAAAAGCAGGAGCCGATTTCATCAAAAATTTAAAGCGATGTCAGCGTCAGAGCCAGTCTGGTGTGGATGGAGTGTTGTGTGCCAGAGTGGAAAGTTTTGTCGATCCCGCCACTGGAGCGTTGCAAGCAGCAGGATTTAAAAATGAGCTTGGCTGGTTGATGGATAATCAAATTCAACGGATAAATGCTATTCAGCATACCCTACAGCTATCTGAGCAACCGAGTGGTTTGGCAGAATCGAGATGAGCCTATGCCTAGGATCTTTTGCTCGGAGCGTTGTGAATCAGGTCATATAAATTCCTCAATAAGTCTTCTGTCATGTAGGGTTTTGCCAAAACATCCTGGCTCCTGCGGAAAGAACGGCTTCTCTGTTAGCGGATAATCCGCTAATTGCCATGATTTTTACAGTTGGATTCATTTTCTGAAGTGTGCGAACGGCAGTTATTCCGTTCATATTCGGCATCATGACATCAATCAACACAACCCTGATTTCATCCTGGTGTTTCGCGTAGAGGGCGATCGCTTCGATTCCGTCATTCGCGATTAACTTTAAAAATATTTCGGTTTGATTACCAAACTTTAACTATCTTCTCTTCCTTCACAGTTTCCTTGCAACTTATCTCTAAAACTAGTTAAGGAAGTTCGATGGGGCTTGCCACTCTGATCCATCCAGCTGATTTGCAACAAGTTTCCACCTGTAAAGGGTGCAGGTAAAGGGTGCAGGGGTGGAACCCCTAGCTGGGGGCGAAGCCCCCACACCTCCTTTAATCCCGATGTCCTAACCTGTATGGCGATAGCTATAATTAGAATTTAGACAGTGATTATACTTATAGAAATATCAAGAAATAACATTAGTTTCTCAGTATTTTAAAGTATCAGTATTTTCCTCAAATTGTATAGATCTGTAGAAGATTCAACGACTCAAGATCAATGGCTGATTTTGAGGCAAGCTTTTTTGGGTAATTTTGTATACAAGACAGAGAACTTGTATCCAGTTTTAGTGAGGTTATGAAGGTCATGCAATCTTCCTTTTCAGTGAAACTTTTTTCATCTGCGATGACGATCGTTGGTGTAGCGGTTGCCTCTTCTGTGCTTTCTCCGGCGATCGCTAAACCTTCCTCCAATGCAGATCAGCCTAAAACCCAATCCCCTGCACCTGCACCCACACCTGCTAATTCCGCGCTGCTATCTTTATTGACCGTCACGGGCACGGACTCATTGGGTAGAGCAGCATCGGCATCTTTCAGTCGGGATGCAAACAATCTGTTCCTTACACTGATCAATACTGGCTCAGCCGATTCGCTAGTTCCGGTTGATGTTCTGACGGGATTCTTCTTTGACCTGTCCGACAATATCATTTTGAATCCGCTTTCTGCTTCGCTGAGCGACGGATCTAAGATTTATGGGGGTGGTTCAACCGTCAAAAATGTAAGCAGTGAATGGGCATTTAAGGCATTTAGTTCAGACTCTGCGATCGATAACGTCCACTATGACTTCGGTGTCAGTGCTTCAGGTCTCGGTTTGTTTGGTCCTGGCGATCGGTTTGACACGCAATCTAATCTGAGTGGTATCGAGAACGTAGGCGGATTGGACTACGGAATTGTTACGGCTGGAGACAATCAGGCTACAGGCAATGGTGGACTTAACCGTGACCTCATTCAGGGTTCGGTTGTCTTTAGTTTTGGCTTGAATAACGTCCCTACCGATTTCGATTTCGCTCAGTCAATCACCAATATTCGCTTCCAGTATGGCACTAATACGGCTGAGCCTAGCATTGCTAAAGCAGTGAATTCGCCTGCTCCGGCTCCAGTTGTCTCTATTCCTCCAGCACCAGCACCAAGCCCAGAACCCGCTCCGGCTCCGGCACCAGCACCAAGCTCAGAACCCGTTCCGGCTCCAGTTGTATCCATTCCTCCGGCTCCGGCACCAGCACCAGCACCAGCACCAAGCTCAGAACCCGCTCCGGCTCCAGTTGTGATCAACCCTCTACCTACTCCAGGTTCCATTCCCGTACTCTCAGAAGAGCCAACCAAACCTGTTGAAGTACCTGAACCAAGCACAGCCATTGCATTGTCGCTGGTGGTAGCAGGAGCACTCAAGTTCCTGAAACACAAGGAAGAACCCCAAGCTTAGGTTCAACACAACAACGCACAGCCCATCTTTACCCGCGTCTCTCCCATAGCCCTTAATTTCCAGGGTGCATCTATATCAATTCTTCTGCGCTTTAATTCCTTGAGTCAATACCATAGGAGGATCAGCGATCGCCTCTCGCGGCTTTTTAGAGTACCACCATTCTCGAATGGGCTGTGGCAGTTTGACGGAGTAGAGTGTGACTACAAAAGTTCTACCAGAATAGTCTTGTCCTAAAACTTCCACGGAATAAGAGGGGCTGTTCTGTGTAGCCATATCTGGTACAAACCGTCTACCAATTCGTCGCCAACTGGGTTCTTTGCCATGCCACTCTAGCCGACAGCACGGATAAGGAAGCTCTTCGCGATCGAACAGGCGGCAGCAGGTACCCATTACTCGGTAGGTAAAGTGCCCCCCATAACTGTAGAAAATTTGTCCATGTTGAAGGGGATGCTGAGCAGATTGCAGCGTGAACTGAGTATTAACCACAAGTAAAACGGCTAACTTTATCCGATCGGTTTCTCACAGCCAAACATCATAACGAATTTAGAAATTTACCGCTGTTTTCAGTTGAATGCAATATGCGAAGGGGCACAGCACATCATGCCCGTAAAAGTTTGATACGTAGGACGCAATTGAAACCCATTGCATTGATGGGGGTGTGGTTTCCATGCCCCTATTTTGTGTGCTGTTTCTATGGAATCAAATTCAAGTTCATTCATCTGAATATACCAAAGCGATCGCTGTCATCTGGAAGAAGCGATCGCCACTATAAAATAAAGTTTTTAGCATTTTAAGGAAGACTGGCAAGAAATCAGGAGAAGATTTCAGCAAAGTTCGGCTTACTCTAAACCTATCTCTATCCTCAAATCAGTCAATACCAGAATCGATCGTTAAAACCTTCGGTCTGGTTGTTTACCAACTGGATTTCACAACTCCGGGCAACAATCCTTGGTGCGCCATTTCCCGCAACACATGGCGAGATAAACCAAAATCGCGATAGTATCCTCTGGAACGACCCGTCAGCCAGCAGCGATTTCGTAGACGAGTAGGGGCGCTATTGCGGGGGAGTTGTTGAATTTGGCGATGAACGGCTACTTTCTCTTGCTGAGTTTCCGCAGCCGCGAACTGCGCCATTAAGTCTTCTCGTTTTTGAGCGTATTTTTCAACCAGGTTCTGGCGCTTCTTTTCCCGCTCAATCATGCTCTTTTTTGCCATGAAGGATTTTGAAACCTCGATTTAGACAGCGTTTTCCATGATAACCGATGTTTCAACCAGTCGAGTAAGTGTAACCCTAATTCGATCGCGTTTATCACGGTAAAGAAGTCACTTCAGGGATGGGAGGAGGCGTTACTTTAGTGCGATCGACTGACGGACACAAATCCGCCAGGATACAGGCATCGCACGCTGGATTCCGCGCTGCACAAATCGCTCGACCGTGGTAAATCAACCGGATTGACCAATTTTCCCAGTCAGGTTGAGGCAACAGTTCAATCAAATCGCGCTCGATCCGAATGGGGTCAGTGTGTTCTGTCAGCCCTAATCGTTGACTTAAGCGTTTAACATGCGTATCGACTGTCACTCCTGCATTGATGCCATAAGCATGAGCTAGAACTACATTGGCAGTTTTACGGGCAACTCCAGGCAACTTCAGCAACTCTTCCATCCGGTTTGGCACCTGTCCAGCAAAGTCCGCCATAATCATCCGACAAGCCGCTTGAATATTCTTCGCTTTGTTGCGATAGAACCCCGTAGAGCGGACTAACTCTTCAATTTCACTCAAATTAGCATCTGCCAATGCTTCGGCATCTGGAAAGCACCGGAACAACGCTGGTGTCACCTTATTCACTCGCTCATCCGTACATTGAGCCGAGAGAACGGTGGCTACTAGAAGTTGAACAGGCGTTTCGTAGTCTAGCGTACAGGTTGCATCAGGATAAAGACGCTTCAGGCGCACCAGAATTTCCAGTGTCCGTTGCTTTTTAGCCGCAAGTTTGCGAGGGATGGTCACGAGGGATAAAGGATGAAGGATGAAGAATGAAGAACCTTTTATTGGAAGAGATTTTGGAATACTTCCAGTTGGGTTGTATCTCGGACGATGAGGAATATTCCCAAACCGAGGAGAAGAACTAAGCCTGTCTGCATGACGTTTTCTTGGATGCGGTTTGGCAGGGGCTTGCCTCGGAGAGCTTCGATCAGCAGGAAAGCTAACTGACCTCCATCAAGAGCGGGTAAAGGCAAGATGTTGATGATCGCAAGGTTGATGCTGATGATCGCTGTAAAGGGGAAGAGGCTACTGGCATTGGAGGAAACCAGCCCTGCGCCCTGTTCTACAATTTTAACTGGACCTGCAACTTGTCCCGCGACGGCTGAGAAGTTTGTGATGAGCGTAATGAAGCCTTCTAGAATGCGGACAAAGGTAGTTTGGAATTGATCGGCGGCTAACGTCAGAACCTCGATAATTCCGGTTGGACGGCGATATTGAGTGACGCTGCCATGCGGTAAAAGTTGAACGCCAATCCGCGCAATGCCGTCTTCGCCTAGTTTGGGCGTGACAATCAGGTCAACTTGCTGATCGCCTCGTTGCACCGTCAATTCGATCGGCTGATCAGGATTTGCCTGAATGTCTTCCATGAGCGATTTCACAGCCATCTCGGATGCGCCTAACGACTCGCCATTGACTGCCAAAATCACATCTTCTGGTTTAACGCCCGCTTGGGCAGCAGGGGCATCTGGAGCAATAATTTCTGCAACTAAGACTCCTGGCTGATAATCAAATTTTTCAGGAATACCAACGGCATAAAACTGGGTAACAAAGACAAGGTAGGCAAAGATCAGATTGGCAATTACGCCTGCACTGATGACGATCGCCCGATCGAGGATAGGTCGATTGCGAAGCAGGTTCGGGTCTTCCGGCGGAATCTCGCTGTCTGGATCATCATCTGGAAAGCCGACAAAGCCACCGAGGGGAATGGCACGAATGGCATATTCTGTTTCTTTTCCTTGGTACTTCCAGAGAATCGGACCAAACCCGATCGAGAAACGATTCACATGGATTCCTTGCAAACGGGCCGCCAGAAAGTGCCCTAGCTCGTGTACCACAATTAGAAGTGCGAGAACTCCTATCGCCGCTAAAACTGACATAAACCCGAAACCGTGATTAAGTATCTTTACTATTCTAAAGGGCAGCTGAGGATAACTACGTCGATCGACCGATAGAGACCGATCGAAAAGAGTTTTGGGGATTTGCGAAACTTCATACACTCGTGATGTGGTTAATGGCATCAATCGCCTGGGTGAAAATTCTCCATTCGACCAGGTGACTTGAGTTAGCCCCCTACTCAACGTCCTGACCATGTCGTCACTTATCCATCATCGCTATCGCCTGATCAAGAGCCTCGGATCAGGTTCTCACAATCGCACCTTTTTGGGCGAAGACACTCGATCGCCCTCCCCTCGTCGATGCCTTATTAAGCAGTTTGAATTGAATCACGCAAAACAGGTCAAACCGGAACTATATCCAACAATGCGACAAGTTCTGCTCCGGGAAGCCGCTAGCCTAAAAACTCTTAGCGAGGGAAATGATCAAATTCCTCTGGTGTATGACTATTTTGAAGACGAAGACCAGTTCTGGTTAGTCGAAGAGTGGATTGAGGGTGAATCTCTAGCCGATCGTCTACATCAGCAAAAATTTAGTGAATCCGAAGTAAGACGGCTCTTGAGCAGTTTGCTCTCTGTTTTGGAGTATGCTCATAACCACAACTACCTTCACCGCAACATTTTGCCTCATACGATCGTTCTGCGTCATGCGGATCAACAACCTGTTCTAGTCAGTTTCAATACCCTTTTGAAAGACATTCTTGACTTCCAGGTATCGCCTGACGATCTTGAACCACGAGCGATCGCAATCGGCTTTAAGCCGTCAGAACAACGTGTTGGCAGATTTCGACCCGAACGTGATCTCTACAGTTTGGGCATGACAGCAATCGCTTCACTCACAGGCAAATTACCGCATGAGCTAGAGTCTGACCTTAGTACGGGAGAAATTCATTGGCGATCGCACTCCCATATCAGTGATCACTTAGCAAGAGTACTCGATCGGGCAATTCAGCACAATTGGCGCGATCGCTACTCCTCTGCCAAAGCCATGCTCAACGATTTGCAGTCTCAACCAGAGCCGAACGCTGCGATCGAGGAGGAAGCCCCAACACTCATTATTCAGGTTTCCAAATTGTCCAGAGCAACGACATCCCTACCATCTTCCACCCTACTATCTTCCACAACGCCGTCGTCAATACAGTCTGCAACAACACAGCCGCCCAAATCCCGGCTTCTGTATGGGTTGATCGCGTTGGGCATGGTGAGTGCAGTGGCGATCGTTAGTTTTTTGCTCAACCAATTCACACAATCTCTATCCGAGCAGTCTACTCCCTTCAACGAATCTACTCAACCCTAATTAATACCAATTTTCTATGAACCTGCCTAGAACGAGGGGCGTGGGGACGAAGTCCCCACAAGGGGCGTTGCCCCCTTG
>JAAUSF010000210.1 GCA_012033255.1 Cyanobacteria bacterium RU_5_0 | reverse complement strand
AGCTAGCCCAATTTCCCATGATGTTTCATCTCCAGTTGACTCTTCAACGTTAACTCAAACCTTTGCACCTGGTTCTTAAAAGCTATATCCTGTAATATTCCTACGTACTTGTGTGTAATGGATAGCAACCTGGGAGAGGGGAGAAACAGCCTCTTGTCCCCCTTCTCCCTGCTTGGGAGAAGGGGTTAGGGGATGAGGGCAACTCACCGCTTCACACCAAGCGATCGCCGCTTTAGCTTTCAAGGGCACATCTTGATCTTCCCGTCCTTTGGTTTCCACCAGGTAGTAGTGATTGTCGATCGTGCGGATGAAAAAGTCAGGGGTGTAGAAGGCGAGGCGATCGCCATTTGCCAAATAATCTACCCTTAAACATTGCGATCCAGCGTTTTTAGCAAAAGCAGCAATATCAGGGGCGCGATCGCAAAACTTGGCGACTGCAACTTCTAATTCACGATTGCAGGTGACGAGATTGAATAGCGTCTTGTTGGCTTCTAAAGCAGGACGGCGTTCGCTGAGGGTGACTTGATAGGGTTTCCAGATATTGAGAGATTTAGGAGCCGATCCGGCTAAGCGGGTTTCGGTGGCAGTGGTGCGGCTGCGGATTAAGGGCACGAACACAGCCCGGAGATGTTCGCCCACGTCGGAATCTGCCAAACGAGCGACTAAGGCTGGATCGAACAGAGTCGTTTTTTGCTCGAACAGAATCGTTTCTAAGAAGGTCTGAATTAAAGGCGCAAGGATCGGATGGAGTCCCCGTAGTTTGCAGATCGTTTCTAGTTGTTTGACATAGTAGGAAACGGCTCCAATACCGAATTCTAGTAGCGGCAGATTCAGTTGCAGCTTTTGGATGACTTCACCTGTAAATAGGTGTCGCCCTTCGTATTGAATTTCGCTGTTGCCTTGTTTGCTTAACGGTAGGGCTTTGTAAGGTTTGAAGGCTTTTTTGACATCTTGCAGGGTGAGTCCTTCCAGTTTGGGGACGATGCGATAGCCTGCGGTGAGGGTGGGAATCTGAATGTCTAGTTGGTTTACGTCTTTGTGGGCTTCATCCGGGAAGATGGAAATGGTGGTGGCGGGGACGCGATCGAGATCGACAATTTCGATCGGCAGTCCTTCTTGGGCGAGTTCTTGAGCATATAAACTGGCAAAGGCTGGATGTTCGATCACGGTCACTAGTTCGCTGGCTTGACCGGAGGGAGTCATGCGGCGCAAGCCGCGACCGAGGGTTTGTTCGGGCAGGATGTTGGCTTTGGAACTGTAGGGACGCAGGGGGACGATCGTGGTCACATTTCGCACGTCCCAGCCTTCACGCAACATTAGTACAGAGACAATGCAGACGTAGGGACTGGTGTTGCTGTCGAGTTCGCGGCTGAGTTTACGGAGAGCTTTGAGGTCATCGTCGTTGATGGCTTTTTCGTCTTCGACAAATTCGTAGCGGGCGTTATTGCCTTTGCCGACCTTTTTGAGTTTGCCTTTAAGGTTGGTGTGCAGGTTGATCGTTTTACCGTTGAGTTGCTCGAATAACGGATCGCTGTTGAAGCGTTGGGTAATTTGGTCGGCGGCATCGGTGTCATCGCACATGATGAACAGCAGGGGTTTTTTGCCGCTGGCTGACCATTCGCTGCGGCTGGCTTTCCAGCGATCGTAGCCCAATAGCAAATGCTGTTCCCAACGGTAGGCGGCGTTGTCGTCGGCTTGTTCGATCAGTTTGCGGCTGGCTTGCCCAATTAGGGGCGTTTTGACGATTCCGGCATCGACGGCTTCACCGAGGGGCGTATCACAAACAATGTGTTTGAACAGGAGTCCTTTGTTGTCTTTGGGAGTAGCGGAGAAGTCGGGTTGGGCAACGAGTTTGCCGCCACTGCGGGCTAGAAGAGTTTCGTGCAGGGAGCGGATGGCTTCGTTCCAAGCCGAACCGGAGTCCCAGACGTGGTGGGCTTCATCGTTCAGAACCATAACGGGGCGATGGCTGGTAATTCTGTCCCGCAAGGCGGCGCTTGTATCGAGAGCTTTGGACTTGGAGACGGGCGAACCCATCCAGGCGTAGCCATCATCGGCGGCTTTCTTGCTGCGTTTTTCGTAGAGGCGGTGAATGTTGGTGAGGTAGAGGGTTCCGCCTGTCGCCGCGCCGCTGGCTTCGTCTTGTAGCACCACCGAGAGATTCCAGTCGCCGCGCCATTCGGGGGGAATCAGCGGATCGGTGTCAAACACTCGCCCGTTGCCGAAGTCATCTTTGAGACGTTCGTAGACAGTGAGGTTGGGGGCAATGACGACAAAGTGCCGTGCCATTTCGGAGTCGGATTCGCGCAGTGCATGGAAGTAGCTCCAGACGATGCAGAGGCTCATGACTTTGGTTTTGCCTGCGCCAGTGGCAAGTTTGAAGGCGTAGCGGCTCCAGCTATCTTCGTCTTCGGTGATGCCGAGGGCTTGCAGTTCGGCGGTTGCGCCGCCAAATTCGGCGATGATTTGGGAGAGGGATTCCAGGCGGCGAACTTCTTTGAGGTAGATCAGGGTTTCGATCGCCTCTCTCTGACAAAAATAGTAGCGAAATTCAAACTCTTCACCGCTGGCAGTAGTTTGCCGATGGGCGCGCCCAAACCAATGGTTCAATAGTTGAATCGTGGTGTCACTAGCGCCGATGTAGAAGGCTTCGCGCCAGTCTCGCACGGCAGAGCGGAGGTTGCTGACTAAATCAATCGGCGAAGCTCTACGTCCCTGCACAATCACCGCTGGATCACCTGTTTTTTCGGCGCGGACTCGGTGGGCGTTGGGTTCTGCCCAAGGCGCAAACAGGGGTTCGAGGATAGTGGAGTTGAGGGTATCGGAGGTCATGGAACGCCCAAAATTTAGAATGAGAGTTTTTGAAATAAATCAGCGACAGAAAGCGTAAATCCGGGAATCACATCTTCACCATCGAGGGAATCTGCTGATTTGAGCAGGCGATCGGGTTCTTGGGCACAGCGATAAACTAAGATGTAGTGCTGAGTTGGGTTAATCACCCAAACCAGTCGAGCGCCATTCTCAAAATATTCCGCAATTTTTTCATCAATTTCTTCAACAGTATTGCCTGGAGACAGCACTTCAACAGCGAGATCGGGGGCACCTTCTAAAAAACCAGAAGGGAGTTCTGTCATTCCTTGCAGGCGTGCTTTCGCAAAGAAAGAAATATCAGGAGAGCGTTTATTACCATTCTGCATTTTAAAAGCGGTGCTGGAGTCTAGGATCACTCCTAGTTTTTTTGGCAGAACATAGCTCATCAAAGCTGACAAAAGAAGACTGCAAACATAGCCATGCAATGCCCCTGAATTCCCCATGTCGATCAACTCTCCATTAACAATTTCATAGTGCTGCCCGTCATCGGGTAATGCCATAAACGCCTCATCAGTCCAGACTTTTTTTTCAGGAACTCCAACTTCTGGAGTTTCTATAGCTTGCTGAATCAGAGTAGACATGGGATTCTCCTTAATTACATGATTTCCCGACCAAAGGCTTATGCAATTGCAAATTCAGTGTATCTATGTTAGGCGATCGCATACCCACTAAATTGACGTTTGAAGGGAGAGTGAAAACCGAGAACGAGATCGGATGCAAGTACTCCTTTTTCGGTTAAAACTTGGGCGATCGCCACTTCCGTCCCATTGTGTTGAATCCAAATTTTGCCATCCTTAATGTCAAAATGTAGGATGACATTAAAAATCCGTTTCTGATCTTGCCAACCGATATAGCTGAGTTGGTAGTGATCGTGTTCCGTGTCGCAAATAATGCTAGTTTCTACATCCTTAGAATAGGCGTAAGGATGAGCCTGTTCGGTAAGAACTGCACGAATTATTTGTCGGTATTGCTGTAGCTTTTCCATGTTTTGATTTCCTCCTGAATGGGATCGTGGATCAGTACGTTGATAGCATGGCGTTTGAGAGACGTTTGCACAAACGGAATTTGAAAGAAATCGTTATAGGTTTCTAGAGGAACAGCGAGGTGCAAGGTGCGATCGGGTTCTTCTTCCTCCAGTGCTTGAATATAGTTGAGATATTGTCCTAAAGCAGTATGGAATTCACTAATATCCGAGTCTGTAATGAAGCTCTTGATTTCAACGGCGATTTTTTCTTGATCTCGTTGAGCTGCGATCGTTGTTTCTGCCCCTAAATCAATTTTCAGGCGGACTGTCTCGGTAATCTGAATGGTGAATGGATCGTGGGTAACCAGCCAGCCATCCTTTTCAAGGGCATGTTTGACGGCATCATGAAACTGATCTTTGCGCGACATACACTACACCTCCACCTCTACAGTAATAGAGGTATCGCAGCCGAAGGTATCGACGACTTTGACGCAGACGATGTATTTGCCCGGTTGCGGATAGGTGTAGGCGGCATCGCTGATGGTTTTGAGGCTGCGGTCTTTGCGGGTGCGGTAGTCTTGCCAGTCGTGGGTGAAGGGTTTGCCCGGTTGCCAGTTGAAATCGATCGCCCAGAAGTCAATAAAATCAAAGCCGCTACGAATAGCTCGTTCTCGAATCGCTTCCAGTTCTTTGGTGGGGACTTCGGCGAGGGAAGGCAGAAATTGGGTGAGCTTAATATCGACCGTGCGAAGACCCTCACCCCCAGCCCCTCTCCCAGAGGGGGAGAGGGGAGCCGGAGTTTCTTGTTCCCCTTCTCCCTGCTTGGGAGAAGGGGTTAGGGGATGAGGGTTAAATGCTTGCCGCACCGCAGCCAATGCCGCAGCCAAATCCGTTTCGACTAATTCACTAGACACTCGTACCATTCGCAGCCCCAAAGACTCTAGCAATTCTTGCCGCTGCTGGTCAGCCTGCTGCTGGGATTCATGAACACCCCCATCGACTTCCACAATGAGGCGTTCTGCACCACAAAAGAAGTCAACAATAAACGCCCCAATAGGTTGTTGGCGTTTGAATTTACGCCCTTCTAGTTTGCGATCGCGTAGGGCTTGCCAGAGAATGTTTTCGCTAGGAGTCGGTTCTTTGCGAAATTCACGGGCAACTTCAGTCATTTTTTTCTTGAGGGCGGGTGTGATTTCCCAATATTCGCCCTCAGAATTGCCCTCACCCCCAGCCCCTCTCCCTTCTTGGGAGAGGGGAGCCGGAGTTTCTTGTCCCCCTTCTCTCAAGCAGGGAGAAGGGGTTAGGGGATGAGAGCCTTTCCGATACACCGCTTCTGCCGTCAGCACCGCCACTTCCAAGAACGGCGGCGGTGCTTTGCGGTTTTTCTCCATGATTTCGCGGGGAATCTGGATCAGCTTCAGCTTTACGCCGAGTTCCGTTGCCAGGGCGTTGACCAACAAATGCAAGTCCATTTCAAATTCCCAGGCGAGGCAATAGCACTCGCGTCCGCCCGCAGCGGCGGTGGCTTGGGCAACGGCTTTGGCTTCATCGCGGGTGAACATGGAGTCGATGCCATCCACATGGCAGAATGCCCCGGCTTTGCGACCATGCAGCAGCGGCGAGGGGGCACTGGTGAGGACTTCAGCCCGGAAGAATTCTAGGATGACGCGGCGGTGTTCGGTGTCGGCTCCTTGCAGGCGCTCTTGCTGCCACCATTGGCGTTCGTAGCGTCCCAGGTTGTAGACATCGAAGGCGCGGTAGGGTTTGCCGTCTTTGTGGAGGGTGCGCTGAAGTTCGATCAGGCGTTTGCGGGAGGTGTGGATGGCGAAGCGTCCCAGATCTGCCATGATCCACTTGCGTCCGAGGCGTTCGGCGACGGCTCCGGTGGTGCCACTGCCACAGAAGAAATCGGCAACGAGATCGCCTTCGTTGGATGAAGCTTGGATAATGCGTTCAATCAAGGTTTCGGGCTTTTGAGTAGGGTAATCAAACCGCTCATCTTTCTTGCTTCCAAGTCCACCTAAGCTACGAATGTCATTCCATAAATCTTGAACGGGTCTACCTGGCATCTCATCCAAATACCTCTTATACATAGGGAGTCCATTAGATGAATGAACAATACGCCCTTGAGATGCCATCTTTCTCATGTTTTCATAGGAGTATGCCCAGTATCGATTTTCTGATGGACGCACGAATTTATACTCCCATCCATCTTTTGGAGCTAAATACTCATCATCTAAATCAGCTTCCCAATCTGAAGTATCTGATTTTCTTTTAATACGCCATTCATAGCGAGTATTCCCACCTGCTTTTGCCGCAGTCAGATTATCTTTCCAATATCGTCTTCCGTTACTATCCAAATACTTGTAATAAGTCTCTATATATTCTTTTTCGTAAGGCGTAAAGAGGGAGTTCCAAGTAAAACTATCCGCCGACTTCGTATAAAAAAGGATAATGTCATGAACACGTCCATAGTGTTTAGATCCTTGTTTGGAATCACTATGGGCAGTCGTTCTTTTCCATACGATTTGAGAGTTAAAGCACTCTGAGCCAAAAATTTCGTCTGCTAAATTCTTGATAGGATGTGAAACTTGGAAACCAATGTGAATATAACAACTTCCCTTTTCATTAAGTAATTCTTTGATAAGGACTAAGCGTTCATAAAGCATTTGAATATATGAGTCTTGTCCTTTTCCCCACATGTCTCGATAGGCAACCATTTCTAAGGTTGACTGATCCTTTAATGCAGAGCCTTCTTCACCAAAAGGCACACTCATCGAAAAATCCGCACCCACATCCAAGGTTGGATCGATATAAATCAAATCCACCTTGCCCTTAAACTCCTGCAACAGCGAAGCCATCACCAGCTTATTGTCACCCCACACCAACCGATTCCTAAAATCATCCACCCGTGGATTCTGCTGCTCAAATAGCGTCAACTGCTGATTCGCCGCCTCTCGCCTCGGCTCATCAATCCCCTCAATCTTCTGCATCGGCATCGCACAGCCCGCAATATCCACTTCCCGCCGCTGCCCATACTCGTCATACTTGCCCTCCCACACCAACTCCGTCCGCATCTGCGACAACGGATGGGGGTTGTGGGGGCCATAGAGGGGTTGCTGGGTCATTGTTGCTCGATCTCTGCAAAAATTTCTTCTAGGGTTATGTCGTCAAGGCGTTGATGCCGCTCGGTGGTGTAGTCACCCTTGCCTAAATCAAACTGGCGCAAAAACCGAATCATGCCATCAAAGCCGAGGGCTGTCATCAGCACCTCATATCCCATGCGATTGATTTCAATCGGTGTTTTCATGGTCGTCCTCTCTCTCATTTTGATTAATTGCAATCAGCCAATAAACAGGATTTTGAATCGAAACCGTGAAGCTGTCTGAATGTCGTTGAGCATTGCGGATTAGACGATCGTCTGTTGTCAGAAAAACATCGGCGTTAGCTGCTTCTGCACTGGCAATATGAGCCGCATCAAATGGCTTGAACCCAAGCTTAACCAAACTGGCTGCTCTTTTTTTGACAGCATCGCTTAATTTAGCTTTAATTTGGCAAATTGCTAATGCTGCGATAATCAAATCTACTCGTTGGAGATCAGGGGTTTGACGCAATTTAGCTTCAACAATATCGCTACTTAAAAGCACCCATATTCCCATCCGAGATTTTTCATAGATTCAGTAGATCGAAAAGATTGAGAATTGTCCCTATAAGAAGGGTAGTGTCAGACTAAAAGCGTTAAATATCAGCCATGACAACTACCCCAACCCCATTATCCACAACACCGGCCCTGATCGACGAAGG
>JAAUSF010000209.1 GCA_012033255.1 Cyanobacteria bacterium RU_5_0 | reverse complement strand
CCCCCATCCCCTCATCCCCCCCATCCCCCATCCCCATGACAGGAAACGCATCTCAACTTCTTCACCGTGATACGATCGCTGCGATTGCGACGGCGATTGTGCCGCAGCAGGGAAGCGTCGGGATTGTGCGGCTGTCGGGAGGGGAGGCAGTGACGATCGCCCGTACTCTGTTTCAGGCGGCAGGTCGTCCGTCTTGGCAAAGTCACCAGATTCTCTACGGACATATTCGTCACCCTGAAACGCAGCAATTGATCGATGAAGCCTTGTTGTTGCTAATGTTGGCTCCTCGGTCTTACACCCGTGAGGATGTCGTCGAGTTTCACTGTCATGGGGGAATGATGGCGGTGCAGCAGGTGTTGCAATTGTGTCTGGAGCAAGGAGCTAGATTAGCGGAACCGGGAGAATTTACGCTGCGGGCATTCTTAAATGGGCGATTGGATCTGACTCAAGCGGAAAGCATTGCGGATCTGGTGGGGGCGCAATCTCCACAAGCGGCTCAAACAGCACTGGCGGGTCTTCAGGGAAAGCTGGCACACCCGATTCGCCAACTCCGATCGACCTGTCTTGAGATCTTGGCAGAGGTGGAAGCTCGGATTGATTTTGAGGACGATTTGCCGCCTTTGGATGAAGCACAAATCAAAGTTCAGATGGCACAAGTTCTCACGGAAGTTGAGCATATTTTAGCCACTGCCGATCGAGGCGAACTGTTGCGAACTGGGCTGAAAGTAGCGATCGTCGGTCGTCCCAATGTAGGTAAATCCAGTCTGCTCAATGCATGGAGTCGCAGCGATCGAGCGATCGTGACAGAACTTCCGGGCACCACTCGCGATGTTGTTGAATCGCATCTCGTCGTGAGCGGAATTCCGGTGCAAGTGTTAGATACCGCAGGCATTCGGGATGCGACAGATCACGCTGAGCGCATTGGGGTAGAACGATCGCGCCGCGTCGCCCAAACTGCCGATCTCGTATTGCTGACGATCGATGCGGAAGCAGGCTGGACAACTGCCGATCAGGACATTTATGACCAGGTAAAACACCGTCCCTTAATCCTCGTGATCAACAAAATCGACCTGATCGAAAGACAGCCGATCGCCTTCTCACACTATCCCCCGAAAATCACCCAAATCGTGAAAACCGTAGCGGCGCAAAATCAAGGCATTGACGAGCTAGAACAAGCCATTCTAAATGCTATCCAGATCGGCAACCTCCATGCCGCCAATCTGGATCTCGCCATCAACCAGCGCCAAGCCGCCGCCTTAACCCGTGCCAAAACTGCATTACACCACGTTCAAGACACGATCGCCGCCGATCTTCCCCTCGACTTTTGGACGATCGATCTTCGCGTTGCTATTCAAGCCCTCGGAGAAATCACAGGCGAAGACATCACTGAATCTGTCCTTGAGCAAATCTTCAGCCGCTTCTGCATCGGCAAATAAACAGGAGCAAGGGCAAGGCGATCGGTTTAGAAGTTGGACTTAACGACTTGTGAACTGATGTATAGCTGTAGTCAGTTAGGTTAGGACATGGACATTTTTGTGGGGCGGCGGAGCCGCCCCACAAAAATGTCCTAACCAATATGACTATGGCTATAGCAGTAGCCAGCGTGGTTAGGACAATGCCAAAGGCTGAAAGGCAAACGGTCAATCAATCCTGACTCAGCACTCAGTCCTCAGAACTCAGCACCTAGCTATAGCAACGCTGTAACAGTTGACAATCCTCGGTTTCTTGGTAAGGGAACCAGGCGGTTAAGACAAGCTCAGCGACGTGTTTCAAGACGTGTTAAGACGTGTTAAAGGGTCTAAGAACAGGGCAAAAGCTGGGAGTGTCAAACAGGACTTTGACCATAGAAGGGAAGCGCATCCGACCAAATTGGACGCTGCCCTTGTTGCCAATCCTTGTAGGCTAACTCCAAAAGATTCAGAGCCGTTTCGCCCAATCCTCCTTCAACCTGAATTAAGTGATAAGGGTCTTCCCAGGAATCCAGCGTTTTCTGCCATTGCTCGATCGCCATTACCGAATCTGGCAAGCGAGTCACCAATGTTGAGCCATCAGACCAATCGGATTTGAGGTCAGGCAGTACCCGAATCGAATAAATGGCGGTGTAAAGTTCACCGCGATGAGCAGGCATTTGCACGGCAATATCAGGAGGGTTGGCTTGAAGTACGGCTGACGGAAGAATGGACGATCGCGCTCCCCACGCTACTGCCGCCAATGTCGAAATCGCGAATAGTGGAATGGTCAACTGTTGTGCCAGGGTTCGAGCTGTAACGACGCCTAATCGGGTTCCGGTGAATCCGCCTGGTCCCTTAGCAACCGCAATAAATGCTAGATTTATCCAAGTTTGCGGTTGAATAAACTCGGCTAGATGCGAATGCAGATAGTTTGACGAGTCTCGACCCAATCCTGCCCAGATTTGACTGCGATCGTCTCCGGCGAAATTACTCAACGCCAACCCCAAATCCGGGCTAGCAGTATGAATGGCTAACGCATAACTGAGAACGGCTATATTACTCATTCCCCCATTAACTCTTGTTTGGATGGATTTAGATATTCTGCAATTTGATTTTGCCTCAGATTTTTCAGAAGGGGTAGCCGCCGTGCGAATGGGCGATCGCTATGCCTACATTGATCGCACCGGACAGGAAGTGATTGCGGTTGATCCGATTTTTGATGGCGTATCGCCGTTCTCCGAGGAACGGGCACTGATCCGGGTGAACGATGTGTATGGCTATCTCGATCGCGCAGGCACTGTGATCGTTGCGCCCCAGTTTCCGAGTGCCAATCCCTTTTCGCAGGGGTTAGCCGTTGTCCGTACTGGCACTCGGTATGGCTATATCAATCCAGCAGGTGAACTGGTGATCGAACCGCAGTTTGTGTTGGCGATCGATTTTGCGGAAGGAGTTGCCGCCGTCAAGGTAGATGAGCAGTATGGATACATTACCCCAGATGGTAAATGGGCGATCGGGCTTCAGTTTGAAGATGCGTGGAGTTTTTCAGAGTCGCTAGCAGTAGTGCGCGTCAGTGGGCAGTGGTGTTATGTCGATCGAACAGGAAAGATTGCGATTGAACCTGCCTTTGATGGAGCATTCAGCTTTTCAGAATCTTTGGCACGAGTCCGACAAGGCAATCAGTGGGGCTACATCGATTCAGCCGGTTCTCTGGTGATTGAGCCAACCTTTGATTTTGCCTCCGATTTTTCAGAAGGACTCGCGGCTGTGCTAGTGGAACGACAGTGGGGCTATGTGGATCAGCGAGGGAACGTGGCGATCGTGCCCCAGTTTGATTTTGCTTCCGATTTTTCTGAGGAATTGGCATCGATCAAAGTTGGACAACACATTGGCTATATCAACAAAATCAGTGAGAGGGTCATTCCGCCTCAATTTACCAACGCAGGTTCTTTTTCGGAAGGATTGGCATGGGTACAACTAGATAGCCAGTGGACATTCATCGATCAAACAGGAGCATTTTTGAAAAAAGGGACATGGGCATAGCACCCACATCCCCATTCCATACAGACGTAAATAATTGACTAATTGCGTCTATTATCTACGTCTCTTACTTAACAGACACTTTGCCGCCTGCTCCTTCCAACGCTTTCTTAGCTTCTTCTGCCGCTTCTTTAGCGATGCCTTCCTTGACAGGCTTAGGCACAGATTCCACCAGATCCTTCGCTTCCTTCAGACCTAAACCTGTGAGTTCGCGAACTGCCTTGAGAATTGCGATCTTTTTGTCAGCCGGAACTTCTTCCAGAACGACATCGAACTCGGTCTTTTCTTCAACTTCCTCAACCGGAGCCGCTGCACCCGGTGCCACCATTCCAGGCATTGCCATCATTGGCATCCCGACCGGAGCCGCAGACGCATCCACACCAAATGCTTCTTCGATTTGTTTGACTAATTCAGCCGCCTCTAAAAGCGATAGAGACTTGAGTTGTTCCAAAATTTCATCTGTTTTAGCAGACATCAATTTTCTCCAGTAAATCGTTAATGTGAGTTAGTTGCATCCAATCCACCGAGACGGACTTAGGCTGCCTGAGAATCGTCTCCACCAGACGCTCCATCCTTCTCGGATACAGCCTTGATGGCTCGTACCAGTGAAGCAGGGACTTCCTTGATTCCCACTGCCAGCTTGGTCGGCACGGCATTGAGTCCAGTTGCCAGTTTGGTTGGTACAGCGTTGAGGGCACCTGCCAACCGCGCCATAAGCACTTCCTTAGGAGGTAGCTCAGTGACGGCTTTGAGGGCATCCTCACTCAGGGCACGTCCCTCCATAACGCCACCACGCAGAGTGCTTTTCTTGGAGGCTTTTTGGAAGTCTTGGTAGGCTTTGAATGCGCCTGCAACATCGTCTTTGACCAGCAAGAATGCTGAAGACTCCTTGCAAAATTCAGCCATTGGATGCCAAGTCGGATCACCATCAACGGCAATCTTCATCAGCGTATTTTTGGTGACTTTGCACTCTGTTCCCGTCGGACGCAACCGATTCCGCAGATCGGTGATCTCGGCAACGGTTAATCCCTTGCAGTCGATCACGATCGCCAATTGTGCTTCGCTCAGGCTTTCCTTGAGTCCAGCAACAATTTCTCTTTTGTTCTCCAGCGTCCTACCCATACAGTTCTCACCTCCTTAAAGCTGGGTATCAACTACCAAACTTAAATCCCAGTTGAATTTTACGTAACCAAAACAAAACCCCGACTTTAATCACCGGGGTTCTCAAGATTCACTGCTCTCAAATTCGCTTGATATTTGTACCTTAGCGAATCGAAATTGCAATCAAACCTCGGCAGGACATTAAGCAAATTGCACCTGCTGTCTCCGGCTTTACCAATTCAATTAGGGAAAAAATTTATAAGCTTGAATCTCCTGAAAAGTTATGAGTTTTAAGTTTTGAGTTAAAGAGATTGAATTCAACACTCGAAACTAGAACTCAAAACTTCTATGCCACTTCTGTCAACTTTAGATCGCGCAGGGCATTAATGTCCAGTTGAATTGAAGGTCCCATTGTCGCTGCAACATAGAAAGTGCGCCAGTAGCGTCCTTTAGCGCCAGAGGGACGGTTGCGATCGATCGTCTCCTGCAATGCTTTCAGGTTGATCAGCAGATCTTCGGTGGAGAAGGATGCTTTACCGAACATCACATGAACAATGCCAGTACGATCGGCACGAAACTCTAGTTTACCCGCCTTGAATTCGGCGATCGCTTGGGCGACATCAAACGTGACCGTCCCACCTTTAGGAGAGGGCATCAAGCCACGAGGACCCAAGAGACGACCTAGTTTTGCCACTTGCGGCATCACATCCGGCGTTGCGATCAAAATATCAAAATCCATCATCCCTTTCTGGATCTCATCGATCAGTTCTTCCGATCCAGAAATGTCAGCCCCAGAGTTCGCGGCTTCTGTCACCTTCTCCCCTCTGGCAATCACCGCCACTCGGATTGTCTGTCCGGTGCCTTTGGGAAGTGCCACAGTAGTCCGCAATTGCTGATCAGTGTACTTAGGATCAATCCCTAGACGAATGTGGGCTTCAGCTGATTCAGGAAACTTAGCCGTTGCAGTTTCCTTCAGCAAGGACAAGGCTTCTAACGGTGTATAAGCCCGCTCTTCAACCTTTTTTTGTAACTCTTGTAATCGACGCGATAGTTTCTTTGTCATTGCTTTTCTCCTGGGGTAATAGCGAGGTTAACTCTCTTCCCCTACTAAAATTCTGGGAGGTTGAGTGTTGAAGTTTCTAACTTAAAACTTAAATTGAGAACTTAGGAGATTTCCGACAGATAAAATACCTGCGTAGGATGGGCAAAGGCAATCCGTGCCCATCCATGATTCTGGCTGACGATGGGCACGGGTAAGCCCCTTTGCCCATCCTACGAATTGGTAGATTCTTTGCTGGAAATCTCCTTAACACTTATGCCGTGACGGTTACGCCCATATTTCGGGCAGTCCCTTCAACAATTTTCATCGCCGCATCAATGTCATTAGCATTGAGATCAGGCAGTTTAGTTTGAGCAATCTCACGCAATTGCGCTTTAGTGATTGACCCAACTTTTTTCTTGTTCGGCTCACCTGATCCTCGTTCAATGCCTGCGGCTTTGCAGATGAGAACTGAAGCAGGTGGGGTTTTAAGAACGAACGTGAAGCTTCGATCTTCGTAAACTGAGATTTCTACCGGAATTACTAGACCAACTTGATCCGCCGTTCTAGCGTTATATTCCTTGCAGAACATCATAATGTTGACCCCGTGCTGACCGAGTGCAGGACCGATCGGAGGGGCAGGGTTGGCTTTCCCCGCATTAATCGCTAATTTAATGATCGCTACAACCTTCTTTGCCATTGACTCACTAGCTCTGTTTTTGTACCTGATTAAATTCCAACTCTACGGGCGTATCCCGACCGAAGATGGAAAGCAACGCCTTCAATTTGCTGCGCTCAGGGCTAACTTCAATCACTTCACCCTCAAAGTCCTTGAAGGGACCCGATAGCACCACAATCTTATCGCCCGTTGCCATATCGATCTTGACGACGGGTTTCTGTTCTTGTGCTTGCTTAAAGATGCGCTCGACTTCAGATGCTCCTAGCGGAACAGGTTTGACGTGTCCTCTGCCCCGTCCATAACGGCGTTTTTGCTCCGCGCCAACAAAGTTAATGACGTTGGGGGTGTTTTTGACCACCTGCCAAGATTCGTCATCCATGACCATGCGGACGAGGACATAGCCTGGAAAACTTTCTCAGCACTTTCTTTGGGCTTTCCTCCCTTTTGGGGTTTAAGGATGGGGGTTTGAGGAATTTCGATTTGAAAGATGCGATTTGCTACATCTAGCGTTTCAATCCGTTGCTCCAGGTTGATTTTTACCCGATTCTCGCAGCCAGACGCAACCTGGACAGCGTACCAGCGAGCGTTCTTCTCAGAGAGCGAGCTTTCCTCGTCCTCATCGAATGGCATCAAGTTGTCGGATTCATCGGATGCAAGAGTCATTAGAACACCTGTTGAGCAGCCCAACGGAAAAGATTGTCAATTAGATAGATCAGCATTGCAGAGAGCGTAACCATTAGAATCACGGCAACGGACTCGCTGATGAGTTGCTGGCGGGAGGGCCAGACAACTTTAGCAAGCTCCTCTCTAGTTCCCTGGAAAAAATCAGAGATGTTGAAGCCAGAACTGGTTTCCTCTCCTTTTTTCAATTCCTTGGACTCTTTGGTATCTTTCTCCTTAGAGTCTTTAGGTTCTTGCTGTTCTTTTGCTTCCGCTTCGTTCTTCTTTGCCACAGTCTCTCATCGCCTCGCTATAAAACTTCAACTATATAATTCAGTTAAAGTAAATCTAGTTTGACTCATAAACGGCAGAAAAGTTTGCCTCATAAGACTCGAACTTTCATCGCTGAAAGCTCAAACGGCGTTGATTACTCAATCGCTTTAGCCTTATGTGAGGCGAACCTACCCCAACTTTACCCCAATACCGAATGAGTGTGCGGGACTCGATCGCCTTCAGTTGACGACAGACCTCATCCGGCACATCCATAGCCAGCTAATAAGCATAGCTTGAATAAACCACTTTGTCAAAATAAAGATCCCATCTCAGCAATTCTCAGTATGGTGAAAAGATGTTCAAGCCGTGGAAATGCCTGTATTGTAAAAACATCTGAGAGAACCAAGAGAGCCAGAACCATTGCAAGAGCGGGGTTTATTTGACACGATAGTCGGT
>JAAUSF010000054.1 GCA_012033255.1 Cyanobacteria bacterium RU_5_0 | reverse complement strand
AAAACTCATCACTTAACACTCAACACTCAAAAAGGAAGGTAGTGAATGACGAATATTCCTGTTGAAGGTATGGTGGCAGGTCAGCCACAGCATGAACCGCCGACGTGGCGGCGTTATTTTAGCTTTTAGTACCGATCACAAGGTGATTGGCATTCAATATCTTGTCACCTCGTTTGTCTTTTTTCTTGATCGGGGGGATTGTTTGCAATGGTGATCCGGGCGGAACTGATCACGCCGGAAGCCGATCTGGTCGATCGCACTCTTTACAACAGTATGTTCACCATGCATGGCACGGTGATGATTTTTTTATGGATTTTTCCGTCGCTGGTTGGGTTGGCGAATTATCTGGTGCCGTTGATGATTGGGGCGCGGGATATGGCATTTCCAGTCTTGAATGCGATCGCCTTCTGGCTTGTTCCGATATTCGGTATTTTGCTGATGGCGAGTTTTTTTGTACCGGGCGGTACGGCTCAAGCGGGGTGGTGGGTGTATCCGCCTGTCAGCATTCAAAATCCGACGGGTAACTTGATCAATGGTCAAGCGATTTGGCTGCTAGCCGTGGCAATATCGGGGATTTCTTCCATCATGGGAGGCGTTAATTTTGTCACGACTATCTTCAAACTGCGGGCACCAGGGATGACGTTTTTCCGGATGCCTGTCTATGTCTGGACGGTGCTAAGTGCCCAGTTAATTCAATTAACGGCGCTGCCTGCACTCACGGCGGGTGCAGTGATGCTGCTGTTCGATCTGGTTGCCGGAACAAGCTTTTTCAGAGCCGAGAATGGAGGCAACCCGATCCTGTTTCAACACTTCTTCTGGTTCTATTCCCATCCCGCCGTCTATGTGATGGCGTTGCCTGCATTTGGTGTTTTCTCTGAAGTGGTACCTGTTTTTTCGCGTAAGCCGTTATTTGGCTACAAAGTGGTTGCCGTCTCATCCCTGATGATCGCATTTTTAAGTATGTTGGTCTGGGTACACCATATGTACACCAGCTATACTCCAGGCTGGATGCGATTGGTCTTCATGCTCACCTCAATGTGCGTTGCTATACCCACTGGCATCAAGGTACTCGCATGGGCAGCAACCGTTTGGAAAGGGAAACTGCGGCTCGATACACCGATGCTGTTTGCGCTAGGAGCGATCGTCATGTTCCTCTTCGCGGGCATCACAGGTGTCATGTTGGCATCCGTGCCGATCGACATTCACGTTAACAATACTTACTTCGTTGTCGGTCACTTCCACTATGTGGTCTACGGCACGGTAACAATGGGGATATTTGCGGGTATCTACTACTGGTTCCCCAAAATGACGGGACGAATGTATTATGAAGGCTTAGGCAAGCTCCATTTCTGGCTAGCCTTTATTGGGACTAATCTAAATTTCTTACCGATGCACTTTGCCGGATTGCAGGGTATGGTACGCCGCGTTTCGTCCTATGACCCCGAATATGCCTTCTGGAACGTCTTATCTAGTCTTGGTGCATTTTTGTTAGGGATGTCCACATTGCCCTTCATCCTGAATATGGTCGGTTCCTGGGTACAGGGCAAGCAAGCTCCCGATAATCCGTGGAGAGCGATCGGGTTAGAGTGGCTTGTTTCTTCTCCGCCTCCAGTCGAAAACTTTGAAGAACTTCCAATTGTAATTGCAGAACCCTACGGCTACGGCAAATCTGAGCCGCTAGTTGCGAATGTCACTACCCCAGAATCATAATTAACCTGGCAACTTGAGAGATCCCCCTATGCTCGTAGTAACTGCTTCAACCGTTTAAGGAGATTGGCAGCTAGTGCTTTGTCAAGCCAGATTTGATAGGTAGTGGGGGGCATTGCCCTCACGCAGGGGTCAAACCTCTGCACCCTGCAAAACAAAAATACTGTAAGCAATTCACAACTAAATATTGCCAGGTTAATAACTATCTCACCCTTCAAGGAGTCTTCTATGGAGAGTTCGATTACATCCGATCCGGTGCAGCAACCTTTAGCGAAAACTGGAAGTGAACACGCTCATGCCCCTGAAGGCACAGGGATGTTTGGCATGACGGCGTTTTTGCTTTCAGAAAGCGTGATCTTTCTCAGTTTTTTTGTGGGTTATGCCACTCTGAAGTTGACGACCTCTGACTGGTTGCCATCGGGTGTTGAAGGATTAGAGATTCGCGATCCAGCGATCAATACTGTGGTGTTGGTTTCCAGTAGTTTTGTGATTTACTTTGCTGAACTTGCACTCGATCGCCATCATCTCTGGGGCTATCGTATCCTGTTGTTTTTGACTGCCGCAATGGGAACATACTTTTTGGTCGGTCAAGGTATTGAATGGCACAGTCTTCCATTTAGCTTCACAACGGGTGTATTCGGTGGACTGTTCTATTTGTTGACCGGATTTCACGGATTACACGTTCTCACAGGCATTCTTCTGCAAACGATCATTTTCATTCGCTCTTTCATTCCTGGCAACTACAATTCTGGTCATTTTGGCGTAAGTGCAACATCTCTATTCTGGCATTTTGTAGACGTAATCTGGATTATTCTGTTTGTTCTCATCTACATCTGGCAATAGGGGAATGGGGAATGGGGAATGGAAATGGGAAATGGGAATGGGGAATGGGGAATGGAAATGGGGAATGGAAATGGGGAATGGGGAATGGGAAATGGGGAATGGGGAATGGGAAATGGGAAGATTTTTATGAAAGAAGTTACCCGCGATCGAACGCTGCCTAAATCTCCAAGCTTGGGGGACTTTGATTTCAGAACTCCCCAAAATTGAGGGCAGGGAGGCTAATCGTATTCTACCCATTCCCTATTCCCTATTCCCTATTCCCCATTCCCCATTCCCTATTCCCTATCACCCATCACCCAATAAAAATACTAATCACAACAGAGAGGAGAACTACTATGATTATTGACGATCAATACTACGACATCATCATTGTGGGGACAGGTGCAGGTGGAGGAACATTAGCCTATAAGCTGGCATCGACAGGAAAGAAAATTTTACTCCTGGAGCGAGGTGGTTTTCTGCCTAAAGAAGATGAGAACTGGAATCCTACGGAAGTATTCCGGAAAGAGCGATATCACACGCACGAACAGTGGTATGACAATTCAGGAGAGCCATTCCGTCCGCAAATCAATTACTGGGTTGGTGGAAATACCAAGGTTTATGGTGCAGCTCTGCTCCGGATGCGGGAAAAAGATTTTGAGGAGGTGAAGCATCAGGAGGGCGTTTCTCCAGCATGGTCTCTTAAATACCAGGATTTTGAACCCTACTACACTGAAGCGGAAAGGCTGTATGAGGTTCATGGTAAACAGGGTGACGATCCAACCGATCCATCTCGCAGTGTTGAATATCCTTATCCACCTGTCCGGCATGAAACTCGAATGCAGGAAGTGTGCAGTGCGATCGCCAGCCAGGGGCTTCATCCGGCTCATCTCCCTCTTGCCCTTAAGTTGAATGAAGCTGATCCCTCTCAAAGTACTTGCATTCGCTGCAATACTTGCGATGGATTTCCCTGTAAGCTTCATGCCAAAGCGGATGCAGAAGTGAATGCGATGCTTCCAGCCATGCAACATTCAAATATCACGCTGAAAACAGAAGCAAAAGCGGTGTATTTGCACACTAATCCGTCTGGTCGAGAGGTAAAAGCGGTTGAGGCGGAAATTGGTGGAGCATCATATTTGTTCCTTGGCGATATCATTGTGTTGGCATGTGGAGCAATGAATTCAGCCGCATTGTTGTTGCGATCGAAAAACGAAAAACATCCTAATGGGCTAGCGAATCGTTCTGATCAGGTGGGACGTAATTTCATGAAGCACTTGATTACGGCAATCGTGCAAATCAGCCGGACCCCCAATCCGGATGGGTTTCAAAAAACAATTTCTGTCAATGATTTTTACTGGGGCGAACCTGGATTTCCTTACCCGATGGGGCACATTCAGAACACAGGAAATATTCTTCAAGAAATGATTCCATCTGAAGCACCACCTATTTTAGGATTGTTGTCGAGACTCGTACCTGGATTTGGATTGCGACAACTGGCAACGCATTCGATCGGCTGGTGGCTGCAATCAGAAGACCTGCCTGATCCAAACAATCGGGTGCGGGTGTCAGGAGATAAGCTATTTCTTGATTACACGCAAAATAATGTAGAGGCACACGATCGCCTGATTTATCGCTGGACGGAAGTGCTGAAAGCGGTCGATCAATCGGCGGAACAATCGGTCTTCAATCGAGGGATCTATCCTCGCAGCGACACTCCCATTCAAGTGGTGGCGAACCAGTGTGGCACCTGTCGGTTTGGAAGTGATCCCACGACATCTGTTCTTGATCTCAACTGTCGCGCCCATGATCTAGATAATCTCTACGTCGTAGATGGTAGTTTTTTCCCTTCGATCGCGGCTGTTAGTCCTGCACTGACAATCATGGCGAACGCTTTACGAGTAGGCGATCATTTGATCGATCGGTTGAAGTGAAAAAAGAGTTGCGTCAATTGGTTTTGAATGGTTGTAGTGCAGGTTTCTAGTCTGCGTGGGCAAGATACCTGCTCTAGGGTTCACCATTCAACGCCGATCGCGATGGGATATCTTGTAAACAGCATTGGTTGGCGAATTAGGCTATAGTGCAGGTAGGGGGCATTTTACAACCTCTGGCTCTGGCGATCGCACGGTCAGGTTGCGAGTATTGTTCAGTATGAAATGTGTTCTTTGAGGCGTAGAGCAGTAGCTTTCTCACTTCAGTAAAGCTGTGTCATTGATCACGCTTCACAAACTCTTTAAGCAGGGGTCAAGTTTTATCAAATTTCCCTGCTATCAAGCTTTTCCTACTTTTCCTGCTTCTTGAAACGAAAAAGGTCGAAAAGTGGTTGCTTTGAGTGAGAGAGCGATCGATCTTTCCCTACTTTTTCTACTTATGTTTTAAGAAAGAAGTCTAGAAATACCACCTTTTCATTTTTACTACCTGCAAACGTCCCAACCTAAATCGTTAATCTCAGTGTTATCCCCAATGTCTATTTGTGAACTTCGTGAACTCGCATATACAATGGCGTAAAGTTGGCTGATAATACGTAGGAAGCACACCAACCAAGTTCAAAAGCTCTTGAATCCTGAATATAGATTGGTATCAAGGGTGAAAAATCATTGAAGCAGACAATCAGTGAGTTGCAGATGGGTACATCAACCGATGGGAATTATGGGCGTTTCAACATTGGGGAATAGTGTCTTCGTATTAATCTGATTCACTTGCACTGCATGAGGAATGTTGCATGAATACGGTTTCAATAGAAAATCCTGCCCAGAGGTTATACATACCAAATCTGATAGCAGAGTTTTCAGGGTATCAGGTAGCAGGGTGCTTGCAGATTTATGTGGGATCTGATTTTTGGTTGATTTATCTAGACCAGGGGAAGCTGATTTTTGCCTCCAATTCTGTTGAACCATTCGGACGGCTCAATCGCCATCTCCGTCGCCTCAGTATCCAAACTCCAAGTTTGGTAAGTGCTGTTGTCCAGGTGCGCTTATTGTTTGAACGATCTGGCGATCGTCAGATGTATTCAAGCCAGGACTATCAGGCAATTTGCTGGTTAGTGGAGCAACAGTATCTCACTCCGGCACAAGCAACCCTGTTGATTGAAGAATTAGCGAAAGAAGTGCTTGAGTCTCTGCTTTCAGTTCAAGCCGAATATTATAGGTTTCAGGAGCAAGAGTGCTTCAACCAATTTCTTAAGTTCTGCCAACTCGATCCGCAAGCATTAATTAAATATTGTCAGGCGAAGCCACAGTCGGATCAGACATTGCAGACATCAAAGCAGGTCGCTCCCGTGGTCGATTCCAAGCTTTCTCGTCAAATGGACACCTCTTTTTTGACAGAGTTAGCTCGTCAGTTATCTACTGTTAATGCTGATAGTTCTCAAACTTCTTCATCTCGATTAGGGGAGTTTTCTCCGTCACCTAATCGAAATAGCTACACGATCGCTTGCATTGATGATAGTCCTGTGGTGTTGAAAACAATCAACTCGTTTTTGGATGACAAAACCTTTAGAACTATCCTGATCAGCGATCCAGTGAGAGCATTGATGCAAGTCATTCGCTCTAAGCCTAATCTAGTGCTGCTAGATGTGACAATGCCAAATTTAGACGGCTATGAATTATGTTCTTTGTTGCGTCGGCACCCTAACTTTCGGAATATGCCAGTCGTCATGATAACGAGTCATGCGGGATTAATCGATCGGGCTAGAGCTAAACTCGCAGGTGCAACTGGCTATCTGGTAAAACCTTTCACCCAATCTGATCTGGTCAAGCTTGTATTTAGACATCTCACTTAAGCGGTTCATTGTAACAAAATGTACACCAAGGAACTTGAAATTCAACTTCAATTTCTCGACGAGGCACAGGAGTATTTAGGTGCTATGGAGGATGCCCTGTCTGATATCACAAATCGAGGGATTGAGGTTGATAAAATGAGTGCAGCGTTGCGATCGGCGCACTCGATCAAAGGTGGAGCAGGTATGATGGGCTTTCGGATGCTGAGTCATCTCGCTCATCGGCTAGAAGACTTCCTCAAAGTTTTAAAGGTGCAACAAAACTCTGTCAAGATTGATGCAGAGCTAGAGGGGCTGTTATTAACGGGTGTAGACTCTTTGCGACAGGTGATTGAGTTGGTGCGTGATGCCTTACTAAACGGCGTTCCTGGCGACCTACGCAATGAAAGCTCTCAAGCAATCGTTGATCCAAATTGGCTAGAAACTTATGTGGTGCCAATATTCGATCGCCTCTACGATCGCTTAGGTGAACCTGCCACAGAAGATTTCCAATCTATCCTTGCAACTAGCGAGAGATACGAGATCATTCTGCTCCTATTTCAAACTGAAGTAGAGGAAGGTTTGCAACAGATGGAGCAATGGCTAGCGGCTTGTGAGCCTTGTTTGCAAGACAGATTGACAAGTATGGCGCGTGAGTTTGCTGGGCTGGGAGAAATGCTAAAGCTGACTGCTTTCACTGCACTTTGCCAGTCTATAACGCAGCAACTCACTGTCACGGAAAGGGTACAAGAGGTCGCGCAAGCTGCACTGCAAGCATGGCGACGATCGCAAACACTCGTTTTCGCAGGTCAATTTGATGCACTACCAAATGCAATTGCGATTAAGAGCGTTTCTATCTTACAACCCGCGATGGTAGACGTAGTTCCAGAGAAAGCATTTGAGCCAGTTTGGGCTGATGAAAACATTACGGGCGCTAGTTTCAACGATTTAGAATCAGCAAGTATCTTCCCGGAAGAATCTCAAGAGGATTTTGTTTGTATTCCTGTTAAGCACCTTAATCGATTGAGTGACTTATTTGAGGAACTGGCGATCGAAAACAATGGGCTTAATCTCAATCTCAGACAGCTACAAACTTTTCTACAAACATTGAACTATCGAGTGAAAGGATTGAAACGCTCTAATACTCGACTTCGAGATATATTCGATCGAATCACACTTCAAACCAATTCGATAGTCTCAAATTTCACGCTAAATGCTACTCATGTCTCATCAAAACACCTCACCGAGAACAACATCTTTCCTGTTTACCCTATATCCTCTACGGCTCAGTCAACTCAATTTGATGCACTAGAGATGGATCGCTATAGTGATTTACATTTGCTCTCTCAAGACGTAATGGAAATCATCGCCCAGATTCAGGAGGTGACAAGTGATATAGAACTAGCGTTGAATGATTCTGATCAAACAGCGTATGAACTGAACAAAAGCACCCGACAATTACGAACTAAATTGACGCAAGTGCGGATGCAACCCTCATCGGATGCGATCGATCGCCTTCCTAAGAAACCCTGTAAGACGCCTTTGGAAAACAAAAAACCTGTGAATTTGAAGATGCAGACTGTACCTACAGTCAACAATAATAGCAGTGGTGTTTCGAGTTCTCCCAATCGATCGAGCCTTCCGTCTAATGTCAGATCACTCCCGATCGCGCATCTTAAACAACCGCCAACTGTTCTAGTTGTAGATGATTCTATTAATGTTCGTCGTTTCCTGACACTGACGCTAGAGAAAGCCGGATATCAAGTGTCTCAAGCAAAAGATGGGCAGGAGGCGATCGAAAAATTGACAACTGGGTTAGGTGTTCATGCCGTGATTTGCGATATTGAAATGCCGCGTTTGGATGGCTATGGATTCTTAACTCGATTCAAGTCTGATCCGGTATTTAAGCGTATTCCTGTGGCGATGCTAACATCGCGCAGCGAGGATAAACACCGTCAACTGGCGATGCATTTAGGTGCGAACGCCTATTTCTCAAAACCCTATAATGAGCAAACTTTACTTCAAACCTTAGAGAATTTAGTTGAATTATCACCCGCCGTTTAGGAAGTGAAAATGCTCAATACTACTGCTCCGCAAATCGTGACTGGTATAGACCGGAACGCTCGAAACAAACCCTTGAAACAACGTTGTTGGCTTCCGAGGTGTTACGGTTTGTGAGATGACATAAGTTTGCATCTACACAGTGCATCTACTTTCGCGCACATTCAGGTGTATCTATCTTCGCGCACATTCAGGTGCATCTATCAATATAGATATTGTTGGGGCACAGGCACACTGTGCCTATTTTTATTGATTAAATGAATGGATAACCTGTTCCACATTGAGTCTGCTTGAGGTTGCAATAATCCATTTTTCTATCCAGATCACTCCGATCGCCCAAATTCAAACTACCAACTATAGCTGTAGTCAGCTAAGTTAGGACAGGGACATTTTTGTGGGGCGGCTTCGCCGCCCCACAAAAATGTCCTAACCAATAGGGCTATCGCTATATCTTCCCGACTTCTTCTCGATTGATGTCCAATCTGGAAGATGCCGATGGTGAGTTTGCCACAAAGCAACTCAATCTTAAGGAGGAATTCCAAGTGACTGTTAGCCCAACAAATCCTGTGGATTATGAACAAGCCGTTGATCCTGTACTGAGACTTGCATCGCAAGGAGCGGCTGTTGTTGAACTGCAAAAGCTTTTGAATCAGAATGGAGCTAATCTCGTTGTAGATGGATACTTCGGCCGTGCTACTGAAACGGCTGTAATTAAGTTTCAACGAGAGCATGGACAGGTTGCCGATGGAGTTGTCGGCGCGACCACTTGGGCGGAACTGCGGAAAGTAGAATCAGATGTTTATATCGTGATGCCGATTTACGAGTATTACGCAGAAACGCCCGTCTGGCGGTATCGCTATTCCAATACTCCTAACCTTGGGCAAGGATGGAAAAAATCAGGAGTTGGATTCTATAGTTTTGCTAAGAGTCAATCGGGTACAATTCCAATCTATCAGTATTCAGCGCAGAATCCCTGGCGCTACCAGTATTCTGATACTCCCAATATTGAACAAGGCTGGTTTAACGAAGGGGTGGCATTCTACGCTTATAAACAACAGGCTCCCAATACGATTCCGGTCTATCAACATTCAGCGCAAAATCCTTGGCGCTTTCAGTATTCTACCAATCCTAATATTGGTGGGGGTTGGAAGAATGACGGACCGGCATTTTATGTACTTGCCGCAAAGCCTGTATAGAATCCATTTGACATCTTTTTAAGTGGCTAAGCGTTTCACCATTAGACGAATGAAGCAGAGATTGAGCTTTGTTCGAGCGTGTTCAAGTGTCCACTCAAAGTTCTTGACTAAATTCTTGCACCGTTCCACCCAGGCATTGAACCGTTCAATCACCCAACGCACTGCCACAGGCACAAACCCCGATTTCCCTTGCACTGCCTTTTCGGCTTTCGAGGGTTTGGCTGATACCTCGAACTGAAGCTTGGTCATGATCTCTGGGTACACCTGCTCTAGGGCAGTTTGAATTTAGGTAAGATTTCGCTCAAGAGCGGTTGGAGGACTTTCCATTCGGCATCACTGAGACTGCTAGCGTAAGGCATCGTCAATCATCAAAATCACTCCCCTTACGCTAGTTGAAGTCTCTCAAAGATGTCAAATGAGTTCTATATAGAATCGGGATGACTGGATTCGAACCAGCGGCCCCTTCGTCCCGAACGAAGTGCGCTACCAAGCTGCGCCACATCCCGTAAATGATGTCAAAGGGTTAAAACCCTTCTTCAGTATTGGTTAGGCTTGCTCGAAGTTTCGATCGCGCCTTACACACATCCTAGCCAAGTATAACAGCTATGGTCTCTAATGGCTTCTTTGCCCAAAGCGCTGAAAGCCGTCATGGTAATTTGAGCCTGAGTGAAGGAACGTTACAACGCACTGAAGGAGTTCAAGTGTACAAGTTTGTGAATGGAACCTACAGCGATTTTCAGATGAGTAAACCACAATTGCGTGTGGATGAGTGGATGAGTGGATGAGTGGATGAGTGGATGAGTGGATGGGTGGATGGGTGGGTGGCTTATGCAAGGGGAAACGGCTGTATCAATATTGGGTGTGGAATGCAACGCTTGATAGATTTAATGTCAGTGAAAAGTCATGGTTTCGTTCAATTTTTTGGGTAACGACTAGCAAAGCTACAGAAGTTAGCGCAAAATTAGAGAATTTATTACTATCAAAAAACTGCCCAATTCGTTGTTTCGACTGAAAATTTGACTATTTCGACCTCGTAGTAACACCGATCGCATTACTATTAAGTGCAGCATGACTCAGTCTCCTGACTCAGAACAGGTTCGTCACCTTCTTGTTAAGGTGTATCGCGGGTTGCCATTCCTAGAACAGGTGATGGTTCAATTGTTTTCGGTGATTTACGAACCGATTAGCAGAGCGTTATTCATCAACTGTTGGAATCAACTGGGGGAGCCGGATCGAGGGGGAAAGCATTTCACCAGTCCCAGTATTAAGCCGTATATCGATCGCCTGATTCATGTGGGTGTGTTAATTCAGCCGACGGGGTCTGGACCCCAGTGTCATCCTTTATTGGCAGAAGTGGCGACCCGTGATGCCGTGCAAGCCAAACGGTTTGAACGACTAGTTCAGGCAGTTGAGAAAGGGTTTCCGATACCGAGACGCTGGAAGGATGGACCTGTTTCGTTTGGGAACGATCGTCAGTTGATCCGTGCGATTCGGATTGGACTTTATCGCCAGGATATCAAGTTCATCAGTAAGCAATTAGAGGATTACTACAAGTACAGCTATCAGAAAAACAAGATTTCGCTGGATTACATCTACGAGCAAATTTGCAATAACCCCTTTGATCCAGAGTGGTTTCGCACACTTCCCCCAGACTTATATGAAGGCGCTCTTGTCAGCATTTTGAATCATTCGATGCTGGAATTAATGCCTGCTACCGAAGCCTTTTCTTTGTTGCAAGAAGATGTAGCGCAATCTGGTAAACAACGCTCTGTTCTGCGACTTATTATGTTGACTGAGCAATTGCTGTTACGGGGCAAATTGCAGGAGGCTCAACAAGTGCTGGAGCAGGTTTCTGATACACATCAAAATCATGTTGTGTCTTTGCAGGGATATTTAGCCTTTTTGCGGGGTGACGCGGGAGCCGCGATCGCGCACTATACAACCGCGCTGCAAGCCCTCAAAAAAGGAGCGGGAAAACGGAAGGTATACTTCCAATCGATGAGCGGTTTATTTTTTATCCTGACACTGTTAAAGGATGGCTCTCCTGAACGGTTAACTGAGGCAGCAGAGTACACTAGCATTGCGCGACAGGCGAAACATTGGCTAAGCCATACTTATGCCGTTCTGGAGAATCTAGTAAAAATTCAACAAGGGGATCTCTCTAGAAAAGAGTGGATGATGAACCTGCCGATCGTCTCCCACAAAGCCGGGAATAGTCTAGAAACCTTGTTGTGTTCGCTATGCCTTTACTGGTTCGATCTTGACCAAGCGAAGCGGCGTTTACCTAACATACTAGAACCGTTTTACGAAAATGCCGAATCATCAGGGTATTTCTGGTTGGCGAAGACGGTAGGAGAACTTCTAGCCAAACTCAAGCCGCGCAGTCCCTATGGCAAAAAAGCCGCCGCCCTACTTCCAGACAGCAGCATCCAATCCCTGGCAGACTTGATCCAACCCCAGGAACCCTGGGAATTGTGTTTGAATGCGCTGGCTAGTTTGCAGAAAGACCTGCCCCAGGTTACTGCGAAGTCTGAGGCAAATTTGCGCCTTGCCTGGTTCATAACGCTTTACGGAAATAAATGGTCACTGCAACCGCGTGAGCAATCCCTCAATGCTAAAGGCGAGTGGAGCAAAGGTCGCCCGATCGCCCTCAAACGGCTAAAAAGCAATGCTGATGAGTTTGGTTATCTCACGCCTCAAGATCTGAGAATTTGTTCCTACATCAAAACCTACAGTTCTGGCTGGGGCAACAAAACGGAATATACCTTTGGAGAAAAGGCGATCGCGTCGCTGATCGGGCATCCCTATGTCTTTTGGGAAGATGCCCCAACCATGCGGGTAGAAGTGGTGAAAGGAGAACCAGAATTGTTGGTGAAAAAAGGCAAGGGCGATCAGCTAACGCTGCAATTCTCACCGGAATTCAAAGACAACAAAGAGATCCTGGCACTGAAGGAGAGCTTGACGCGGCTCAAGATCATCGAAGTTACACCAGAGCATCGCCGCATTACCGAAATTTTGGGTCAGCAAAATCGACTGGACGTGCCTGCTACTGCGAGGGAGCGAGTTTTGGCAGCAATTAACGCTGTTTCCAGTATCGTCACGGTTCATTCTGATATTGGGGGTGGAGTCGCGACTGAGGAAGTTCCTGTCGATCCAAAACCGCATATTCACCTGTTACCTGCGAATGCCGGATTGAAAGTTGCAGTACTCACCCATCCCTTTGCTCAAGGAGGTCCCTATTACCGTCCGGGAACAGGGGGCGAAACGGTGATCGCTGAAATTGACGGGAAGCGATTGCAGACGACTCGGAATCTGCGGGAAGAGAAGAAATTGGCGAATGCTGCGATCGCCGCCTGTCCCATTCTGATTCAGCAGGAAAAGCAAGACAATGAATGGCTAATAGAAGACCCAGAAGATTGTTTGGAACTGCTGCTAGAATTGCAGGCACTGGGAGATAGCATCGTGATTGAGCATCCGGAAGGTGAGAAATTCCGCGTCGCTCATCAGGTAACCCTCAAGGATTTCAGGTTAACCATTAAACGGCAGAATGATTGGTTTGCAACTGAGGGTGGGTTGCAAGTGAACCCTCAATTGGTGCTGGATATGCAGCAGCTAATGCAACTGCTAGAGCAAACCCCCAGCCGCTTCATTCCCCTCGGTGACGGACAATTCCTGGCTCTGACCCAAGAATTCCGCAAACGGTTGGATGAACTGCGAACTTATGCCGATAAATCTAGTAAAGGTCTGCGTCTACATCCCCTAGCCGCCTTAGCCGTCGAAGATTGGATGGATGAGGTGGGCGATCTCAAGGCAGACAAACATTGGAAGGCGCATATCCAGCGACTCAAGGAGATCCAGAACTTTGAACCGCAATTGCCTTCGACGCTGCAAGCGGATCTGCGCGACTACCAGACTGACGGCTTCCGTTGGTTGGCACGGTTGGCACACTGGGGAGTAGGAGCTTGTTTGGCGGATGATATGGGGCTGGGAAAAACCCTGCAAGCCTTGGCGGTCATCCTGACTCGTGCCCCCGAAGGTGCAACGCTCATTATTGCGCCCACTTCAGTGTGCATGAACTGGATGAGTGAGGCACAGCGATTTGCACCCACGTTGAATGCGATGCAGTTTGGCAGTGGCAATCGTCAAAAGATGCTGGATCATCTGAAGCCATTTGATATGCTGGTGTGCAGCTATGGTTTGTTGCAACAAGAAGAAGTTGCCGAAATGCTGGCCAAGGTGGAGTGGCAAACGATCGTTCTGGATGAGGCACAGTCGATCAAAAACTTCGCCACGAAGCGATCGCAAGCCGCAATGACTTTGCAAGGAGGCCTCAAACTGCTCACCACCGGAACGCCGATCGAAAATCATTTAGGTGAACTGTGGAACTTATTTCGCTTCATCAATCCGGGTTTACTGGGTTCTTTGGAAAGCTTCAATCAACGCTTTGCCAATCCGATCGAACGCTATGGCGATCGGCAGGCGCGTCACCGTTTGAAGAAATTAATTCAACCCTTCATGCTGCGCCGCACCAAAAATCAAGTGCTGGAAGAATTACCATCCCGGACGGAGATTCTGCTGCAAGTGGATCTCAGCCGCGAAGAACTGGCATTTTATGAAGCACTGCGGCGAGAGGCAATTGCCAAACTCTCTGAAAGTGATGCCACAGCAGGTGCAAAACATCTGCAAGTGCTGGCAGAAATCATGCGATTGCGACGGGCGTGTTGCAATACTCGTTTAGTGAAACCAGACATCTCGCTGCCCAGTTCTAAACTGCAACTGTTTGGGGAAGTGTTGGCAGAACTGTTAGAAAACAAGCACAAAGCACTCGTGTTTAGCCAGTTTGTGGATCACTTGCACATCATTCGAGATTATTTGGATACGCAAAAAATTACTTATCAATACCTTGATGGCAGCACGCCTGCCGCAGAGCGCCAGAAACGAGTCAATGCATTTCAGGCAGGAGAAGGAGATGTCTTTCTCATCAGCCTGAAAGCTGGTGGAGTTGGGCTGAATCTGACGGCGGCTGACTATGTGATTCACATGGACCCGTGGTGGAATCCGGCGGTCGAAGATCAGGCAAGCGATCGCGCCCATCGCATTGGGCAACAGCGCCCCGTCACAATCTACCGTCTGGTGGCAAAAGATACGATCGAAGAAAAGATCGTGGAATTGCATCAGCACAAGCGTGATTTAGCCGATAGTCTTTTAGAAGGTGCAGAGATGAGCGGCAAGATATCAACCGACGAACTATTGCAATTAATTTCTGAACGTTGATCATCCCTCATCCCTTATCCCTTATCCCTCAGCACTCATCTTTCACCCTTCATCTTTCACCCTTCAAACTGTCTCAGCGTTGGTACATCTGTCAGGAATAAGCCGCTCAGCATCAGGGTCGTTTTAGTATCCATTTTTCCGGTTTCGCTAATGCCTATCGCTTTTTGGAACGATCGAATGGCTTCTTTAAGTTTGGCTGGAGAGGGGTCTGAAGGGTGGTTGAGGTAGCCTAGGCGATGGAGATAGTCGCTGATTTTGGTGGGAGAGAGGAGCGTGTCGATCGGGCGAAAAATGGGGACATATTCGTTGCGCCAGATGGCTTCAAACCGATCGCGGGTGACTTCATAAATTTCTCCAAACGCAGAGTCAGCAATGATCGCCGTATGGTCTGTCATACCCAAAAGCGCAACTGCATGAGGTGCCCTGCTGAAGTCAGAGTAGAGCCAGGTTGCCAAAACTCCAGGACGATTAATTTGCTGCATTTGTGACCAGGTTGGCGATAGTTCAATCCCATTCATGCCTATAGTTTGAGCAGCCACAATCAACTGCGGCATGGAGGTTCCTAAACGACTCGTTCCGGCAAGACGAGCCACTTCTGATTCGGTCGCATCAATCCCCCAAAGCCGCAGAACGTTAGCCAGTGCAGAAGGAGCGCAACTGCTGCTCGAAGTTTGAAGGAAAATGCCATTGGGCTGGAGGTTATCTTCCAGTGAAGCGTAGATGGGAGCGAGGAAGTATGACTCTGCTACTGTAAATCCTCCTAATCCAAGTAACCCTAGCAAGACAACAGCGATCACCTGTAATCGCGCCGTTTTCCAGCTAACGATGAATGCCAACCCGCAAAACCCCATCAAGATGACTCGCATCAGAGTCCATGTCACTTGCATCCCATAGACTCTCCACTCCAACGGCAAGATCTGAAGCTGAGGGACATAGAGCGCCAGCATCAATAAGCTGATGTAGAGTCCCAGAAATAGCAGAGACACCCAGGTTTTACCTTTGAACAGATTGTTGGCGGTTGCTCCTTTTCGCAAGAGTAAGTGTCCAAATCGTTTACCCCAAAGAAACGCCAGTATTCCTAGTAAAAGAGTAAAGATGGCTTCAACATGCATATCGACGATCGCGACCTCTAGTTAGATTGCTCGGATAGAAACAGGGATGTAACAATGCAGAGGGGTTCTCTAGGATTCCCCAGTCTCTTCTGTTCCAATCTATTCTTTTGATGCTATGACCCTGGACTCACCTTTAGATTTAATATTCAACGTTGCCAACCTGTTCGTTCTTCCTTTCTGGGTACTGATGATTTTTCTGCCCAACTGGGGGATTACCCGGATGGTCATGCAATCCTTTTTACCGTTTGCGGCTCTAGCTGGGGTCTATATCTACTTATTCGCAACCAGCCTTACCCCCGAAACAGCACAAGGATTCGCCAATCCTCAGCTTGCAGACATCGCCCGTCTGTTTGCCAGTGAACGAGTCGCCGCAACAGGGTGGGTTCATTTTCTAGTCATGGATTTATTTGTAGGACGCTGGATTTATTGGGAAGGACAACGCACAGGCATTTGGACACTCCACTCGCTGATTCTATGTCTATTCGCCGGTCCCATTGGTCTGCTATCCCACATTCTGACGCACTGGATCAGTCGATCGATTGTTCCGCGATCGGAGGGTGATGGGGTGATGGGGTGATGGGGTGATGGGGTGAATAGAGATGTTTTGCGGTGTCCCTTGTCTCCCCGACTCCATCATTCATCTACTTATCCACTACTCATCCACACGCATCCACTCCCCTACGCCCTTCTCAAAGACACCCGTCCTGATTACACTAAACGATGTAGAACGCATTGGGATGGGTAAAACTTTGCTAGATGAACAAGCTAAAAAAACAATGCTGCGGAAAATTCCTCACGGACTCTATATCTGTGGAGTCAAAAATGAAGAAGAAGTCAATGGGTTTACAGTGAGTTGGGTGATGCAAGCTTCTTTCCAACCCCCTTTAGTCGTGAATTGCGTCAATCGGAATTCTGGCTCCCACGCCATGATCAAAGCGAGTCAGGTGTTTGCACTGAGCATTTTGGAAGCCGGACAGAAAGAGTTAGCACAAAAATTCTTTAAGCCTCAGCAACGGGTCGGGAATAAGTTTGAAGACGTGGAGTTTTATCTAGGAGAAACGGGCTGTCCGATTATCTCTAGTACACTTGGTTATGTTGAATGCAACGTCGTTGGTTCGATTGAGCAGGGCGATCACACGGTTTTCGTTGGTGAAGTGATTGCAGCAGGTGTTCATCGTGAGGGTGATCCGCTTTTGTTGGAAAGCACGGGGTGGAATTATGGGGGATGAAGGATGAAGGGGGCAAGGATTGAGTAGTTGAGTGGGTTGCAAGAGTATGCCGTTGATTAAAGTTCAGACTTCTGTTTCTGCACCTGAGCAATCCGATGTTGAGGTGTTGCTTAAAGCGTTATCGTTTAGTTTGGCAAAGCATTTGGGGAAACCGGAATCTTATGTGATGACGGCATTTGAGCCAAATGTTGCGATGACGTTTGCTGGATCTACTGATCCAGTTTGCTACATTGAGGTAAAGAGTGTTGGTACGATGAGTCCGGTTCAAACAAAGGCGATGAGCCAGGATTTTTGTCAAAAGATTAACCAGGCATTGGGGGTGCCGATCGATCGCACCTACATTGAGTTTGCTGATGTGAAAGGTTCCATGTGGGGCTGGAACGGGTCAACTTTTTGAGCAGCCTGTCTATCACCTCTGTTACACTTTGTTACATGCGATCGCCATTCTCACCACGCAAGTAGCAAAGGAAGACTCATGCTAGCAGCCTTACTTTTCGATCTGGACGGTACATTGGTGGAAACGGACTCCATTCACTTCCTGATTTGGCAAGATATGTTGCAAGAGCAGGGTTTGGAGATCGATCGGGCTTTCTATCAAACTAAAATTAGCGGTCGGTTGAATCCGGATATTGTTCGAGATCTACTCCCTCAACTGTCTCCAGAGAAGCAAGCTCAATTTATTTGGGATAAAGAAGCTGAGTTTCGCAATCGAGCAGGTGCCCTCATTCCAATGCCGGGATTGGCGGATATTTTGGCTTGGTCGGATGAACAAGCGTTAAAACGGGCTGTGGTGAGCAATGCTCCGAAAGAAAATGCTCAATTTATGCTGCAAGCCTTAAAGTTGGCAGAAACGTTCCCTATGATCGTCCTTGGTGATGATCTACCGAAGGGAAAGCCTGATCCCATGCCCTACCAAACTGCTCTCGATCGCCTGGGTGTGACTGTGGAAGAGACAATTGCCTTTGAGGATTCTCCTTCTGGCATTTGTTCAGCCGTTGGTGCAGGCATTCTCACGATCGGTATCGCTTCCACCCATACCCCAGAAGACCTTTACAAACTCGGCACAACTCTAGTCGTCAAAGATTTCACCGACCCAAAGCTTTGGGATTTGCTACATCAAAGTTTTGCTGATGATTCTTCTCTTATTCCTTCTGTTTAACCTGGTTCAAACCCTTCCTACCTGTAAATTTTTCGTTGAACAGGCAGAACCATTCTGCTAAGATTGCTGCGATTGCGATCGGTTACGACACAGGGAACGGGTATATTTAGACGCCTAGCCCTGTTCTACCTCATCCCGATATTCCATCATTTGGCAGAATGGTGATATCGTTCAGATCGATTAGTCAGAAGAAGCATGAGGAACCCTACTGAGCGATAAAAGCAAAAGTGACGTGATGTGCCACTAAAAACCTGGAACCCTTGACTTTCCGTGGAGCAGGTCAGATGCCTGCTTGATGTAGGAGTTAGTAAGGAACAAGGGAGTTCACCATCGTCCAGAATGGTAAAGCGTACAAGGTTGTCTGGAGGATCGTTCGATGGTCATGACACCCCAGCAGTTGGCAGATTTGATGCCAGATGCCACTCAACTGGAAAGCGATGAGCCAGAAATGGAAAGCTCTTTGCACTACATTCAACTAGCGTTGCTGGTGACGTGTTTGGAATGGTTCTGGCGCGATCGCACCGACTTTTTCATCGGAGCAAATCTCACGATCTACTTCAGTCGTCAGCAACTCAGAAATCGTGATTTCCGAGGACCTGATTTTTTCTTGGTTAAACAAACTCAAAAGCGCCCCCGTAAATCTTGGGTTGTCTGGGAAGAAGACGGAAAATATCCTGACTTGATCATCGAATTGCTGTCTGATTCAACAGCAAATGTCGATCGAACGCTAAAGAAAGCTCTCTACCAAGATCGGTTTCGCACGAGTGAATATTTTTGGTTTTCTCCAGACGACATGGAACTGATGGGCTATCGTCTAGCAGGTCAAACCTATCAGACGATCGCTCCCAATCCAGCAGGTTTATTCTGGAGTGAAACGCTAGAACTTTACCTTGGCGTTCATAATCAGCAACTACGCTACTTCAGTCCCCAGGGTCAGTTGGTGCAAACACCGACAGAGGATGCTGAAGCGGCGCAGCAACAAGCAGAACAAGCTCGACAGCAAGCAGAACAAGCTCGACAACGGGCAGAACAGTTAGTGGAACAATTGCGATCGCTCGGTATTGAACCCGATGCTTAGAGATTAGAAACACTAAACCAACAGACGGATGTAATGTTCAATCTTCCCCGATACTAAGTAAGGAATGCTCGATCGTCATCTGAGGAGAACCGCATGTTGTCTAAAGGCTTTGAAATCGAAATGTATACAGGGACTCCTCAAGGAGACATTGTTGGGCTATCCGATAAGATTGTGGCAGCATTAAATGGGTTTGTGCGGGAGCCGGATAGCCGCAATGTTGAGTATACAACTGCGCCTCTCTCCCGCTATGAGCGATTGTTATGTGAGTTGGTACGTCCTCGGCAGCGATTGCGATCGTATCTAAGCGAGTTAGGTGACTACACATTAATTCCCGGAAGCACACTCGCGTTGGGAGGGGTTGATCGTTTCTATCGGTCTGATCCTGCTAATCCATATCACACTTACATTGAAAAAACTTATGGCACAACGGTTGTCACAGCTAGCGTTCACATCAACATTGGCATCAGCGATCCAGAAACATTGATGCGGGCCTGTCGGTTGATCCGAGTTGAAGCCCCCCTATATCTGGCACTCAGCGCAGCTTCCCCATTTCTGAACGGCGAGGTTACAGGTGCCCACTCAACTCGTTGGAGCGTTTTTCCCAAAACTCCAGTCGATGTTCCTCTTTTCGAGAGCCATGCCCACTACATCCAGTGGACAGAGGAACAGCTAGTGGCTGGAACGATGCAGAATGTCCGTCATTTATGGTCATCCGTGCGACCGAATGGCGATCGCCGCCCTTACTGCCTCAACCGTCTGGAACTACGGATTTGTGACTTAGTGAGCGATCCGATTGCCCTTCTTGCGATCGCGGCTCTTCTGGAAGCCCGCCTCCTGCAACTGATCGCTGAGCCTGAACTTGATCCACTGACTGCCAGTACTTTACCAGCAACCCATCGTGCTGACGATCTAATTGCTCTAACCAATGCGAATGAAATGGCGGCGGCTTATCACAGCCTGGATGCCGAATTGCGACACTGGCAAGATGGTAGACCGATTTTGGCGCGAGATTGGATCGAGGAGTTGTATCAAGACGTTTGGACAACAGCCAAAAGGCAGGGCTTTAGCTGCTTCCTGATGCCCCTGAAGAAAGTCTTAAGAGAGGGCAATGAGGCACAGCATTGGCTGAAGTGGATTGAGCAGGGATTAAACCCTCATAGCGTTATGGAGCAAGCCATTCAAGCGATCGCAGAACAAGAGTTAACGTTGTCTGATGAATTGTGTCAGCCACAAGTCGCTTAGCAAGACATTGCTAAATCGGCAATCTTACAGCAATGGAGTTGGGTAGAATGTTCCAGGTAGACAATGTTCCTGGCTAACGGTTTTACTGATCCGTTTGGGCGATCGGAGAGCTTTGCTGTGCCAATAAGTCGCCTCAAGGGGTTAGTCGCTTCAGTCGGAATCTATGCATCTCACCTTGGAGTTTAGATTGCTGCAAAACGCTTTGACTTCACCAACAACCATGCACAAAACCTATGACCTGCACGTCGTAGAAACACGCCCACTCATCAGTCCGGCGATGTTGCACTACGAACTCCCCATCACTGAAACCGCTGCCG
The DNA here is from genome assembly GCA_012033255.1 of Cyanobacteria bacterium RU_5_0. GTDB lineage: Bacteria > Cyanobacteriota > Cyanobacteriia > Elainellales > Elainellaceae > JAAUSF01. The sequence continues at coordinate 9,795 of JAAUSF010000054.1, read as the reverse complement.
ATCTCGTCACTGAAGCCCGGACTCGCATCCGCAATATTCTCCAAAATGAAGACCGACGATTGCTTGTGATTGTTGGACCTTGCTCTGTTCACGATGTGAATGCGGCATACGAGTATGGTGAAAAACTCGTTGCGCTGCGGAAGGAACTTGAGGAAGATTTAGAAATTGTGATGCGGGTCTATTTTGAAAAACCGCGCACGACGATCGGCTGGAAAGGCTTGATTAATGATCCTCATCTGGATGGCAGCTACGATATCAACACCGGACTCCGCCTCGCCCGTAAACTCCTGCTCGATTTAGCCCATCTAGGCTTGCCTGCTGCTACCGAACTGCTCGATCCAATCATTCCCCAATACATCGCTGATGTGATTTCATGGACAGCGATCGGCGCACGTACTACTGAGAGTCAAACCCACCGCGAAATGGCATCAGGGCTTTCAATGCCAATCGGCTTCAAAAACAACACCGATGGTAGTTTATATGCTGCCGCCAATGCGATGCTATCCGCTAGCCAACCTCACCGCTTTTTAGGCATCAACCAGGATGGACTCGCCAGCATCGTTACTACCACAGGTAATCCCGATGGTCACTTGGTTTTGCGGGGTGGTAAACAAGGTCCGAACTATGATGCTACCCATGTTGAGCAAGCCGCGCAACAACTTACAGGTTTAGGACTCAATCCTCGGATGATGATCGATTGTAGCCATGACAACTCCAACAAAGATCACACTCAACAGCCGATCGTTCTCCAAAACGTAGCCGAACAACTGGCGACTGGCTCCAAACATATTATGGGCGTGATGGTCGAAAGCCACCTGGTTGCCGGAAAACAATCGATCCCCAAAGATCTGACCAAGCTTGTCCATGGTCAAAGCATCACCGATGCCTGCGTTGACTTCGACATCACAATCACCATGTTGCGAGACTTGGCAAAGTCAATCACAACAAAATTCCCTACAGCTAAGGTTGGATAGACTGCTTTCAGCACGTTTCAACATCCTGTCTTACAGAAGTTTTCAGTTAAATGCGATACGCGAAGGGGCATGGCATGGTGTAGGGGCAATTCCTGTGTGATTGCCCGATTAAGGGGGTGTAGGGGCAATTCCTGTGTGATTGCCCGATTAAGGGGGTGTGGGAGCGAAGCCCCCAGCCAGGGTTTCACCCCCCTGCATTCCGTCCTAACCCAAGTCGCTGTCGCTATATACAAGTCTGATGGATTGAACGCAATTTTTCAAAAAAAAGAGACGTTGCGTATAACGTCTCTGAGGAGTATGTAGCGTCTCTACAGGATTCGACCAAGGAAGGCGGTGTTGGATTGATGATCGTCCATTAGGTCAGCGACTCTAAATAATCGCGAACTCGGTTACGGCGCTTGGGTTGGCGTAGCTTTTGCAGTGCCTTAGCCTCGATCTGACGTACCCGTTCGCGGGACAAATCCAACGCACGACCGATTTCTGCCAATGAATAGGGCTGTCCATCGCCCAAACCAAACCGCATCAGAATCACATCTCGTTCGCGGCTAGTGAGGTCAGTCAGGAGTTGCTGTAAGTCGCGGTGCAGAGCTTCTCGCATCAGCCGATCTTCTGGAGATGCGCCATCTTCTGCCAGCAAATCGCCTAGTTCAGTATCCCGCTCTTTACCCACTTTAGTTTCTAGCGAAACCGCACGGGGAACACGCAACAGCACCTCCCGGACTTGGGGGGCTGTCATATCGAGTTCGGCAGCGATATCTTCGATCGATGCTGTTCGCCCTTTTTCCTGAGAAATCTTGCGCTGAGCCTTCTTGATTTTGTTTAGTTTCTCAGTGATGTGAACGGGGAGGCGGATCGTCCGGCTTTGAGTCGCGATGGCTCTCGTAATCCCTTGCCGAATCCACCAATAAGCATAAGTGCTAAACCGATACCCCTTCGTTGGATCAAACTTCTCTACAGCACGCTCTAGCCCCAACGTGCCTTCCTGAATTAAGTCCAGTAACTCCAGCCCTCGGTTTTGATATTTCTTCGCGACCGACACAACCAAACGCAAGTTGGCTTTGATCATGTGATCTTTGGCGCGTGTCCCGTCTGCTTTAATCTCGTCCAGTTCAGCAACAGACATCCCCGCCAATTCTGCCCAACGTCGCTTACCCGTTGCCAAAGTTGGTTTCAAGTCAGCTAAAGCCACACCAGATTCCGATGCCCATCGCTCCCAGGAGGGACGATGCCCTAACATAGATGCGAGGCGATCGTGCGTATCAATTAGCTTGACATATTGCTGGATCTCAGCATCCTCCTCTTTAGCCGCCGCATTGCGAAGATCAACGAGTCGCATGTAGCGTTGAACTTTCTGCGCCTCCGAGACTTCTTCATCTCGTCCCAGCAGACGCACTCGACCAATTTCCTGGAGGTACAGTCGCACTAGGTCGGTACTCCGCCGACTTGCACTCCTACCAAGATTGGCAGTGTCAGCGTATTCTGCTTCGAGACTCGCCAAGTCGTTCTCAATCTCAGTGTTTAGGTCGGCTCCATCATCGCCGTTTAGAGGAAAATCAACGACGACATTGGGTGACTCTTCGTAGTCGGCATCCGTGTAAAAGGGTCTTGCAGACATAGTGCTTCGTCTCAATTGCTCCAGGTAACAATGGGGCTTTCTACTGCTTACTGCTAGTGTTCCCAGATTCGGGATCAAATCATCAAGACTCATTGAAGATGTTAAAAGTTGCATCTTTAAGTCGAACTAGCAGAGCATGAATAACCTGACTCGATTCAGCAGAGTTGAATTCAGTTCCTTGGACGGCAACTCGTAGATGGACAGGATTAAGCAGCATAGCTTCGATCGCCCCACCGTTATCCGGCGTTCACGAAATTCAGTTAACACTTCCTGCATCCATTCCCATCTACAGTTCAGTCAGGTGACAGGGTAAACTACATCTCTTTTATCGCTAATTCCAGATTGCATTCTTGAAGTGTTGATAGGGATTGGATTAAGGAGCAGTAAATTTCTGCCACCTGTCAATTTTCTGTTGATGGTTGGTGTGGTGTAGGGGCAATCCCGGTGGGGTTACTCTGGGTTAGAGGGCAGACACGTGGGTCTGCCCCTGCCCCTACCGATTGTAAAATTAACGAAAAATTGACAGATGGAATCTTCCTTCATCCTTCATCCTTCATCCTTTCCCCAAGCGGTTGAACGACTCGATCGATCGCTTGTTGCACAAACACGCGCATGAATTCGTCGCGTTGGTTGAGTTGGAATTGGGCTTGAACCACTTCGGTCATGCCGCCATCGCCCCAATCTTGATTGCGACGGAAGTATTCGATGAAGCTTTTTCCAGCGATGCGGGTAAGGTAGGCAGCGGTGATTCCTTGAATGGCTCGACCAATGAGAAATGTGCCCACGTTTGTTTGTAGGGCGATCGTAAAAAGCTCCATTGCTCCTCGGACAACTCCCAAACTAACGAGCGTTTTAGCTAAAGAAATAGCCAGTTCTTTTCCTCGCTCTAGATTAATATCGCAGCCATAAATGCGACCAATTTCTACGACCATTTGGGCATTGATAGCGGCGGCAGCCAGGAGATCCACGACGGGTAACGGGGTCACGGAAACAACACCTGCGCCGATCCATTGGTAGCGATCGACAATTTTCTCTGCTTGACGCAATCTTTCTGCGTCAATTAATTGCCGGACTTCCTCACCCAAACGCTGAGACTGAAGCAAAATATTATCCGCAATGAGATCTTCACCCTCTGAGCGCAACACAGCTACCATCCGCCGCAAAAGGGGAATAATATCAGGGTCAGGTTGGACAATTTCTCCGGTTTCAAGCGGAATGGGTTGGGGGTTGGCGGCGATCGCCACAATATCATCTGGAGAAATAACCGACTGGAGGCGTTCTCGCAACCGTTCCAGGATCACTTCTACATCGTCAGTCGGGTAAAGATCAATTTTATTGAGAACGAGGATAGATCGCTTACCAATTTCGCAGAGCGATCGCAATGCTTCATACTCTGATTTCCGCAGGTCATTATCCAAGACAAATAGTAGCAGATCGGCGGCAGTTGCCAGTTGTCGCGCCAATCTTTCTCGTTCAGTTCCAATGATTCCTGCTTCCAGAATGCCAGGAGTATCAGTAATCTGGATCTCTCGATCCACACTCTTAAATCGAAAGCTGTAAGTCTGACTGATTTCAGTTGTTCCCATTGGCGCGCCAACTTCTCCAATCATGCGCCCCATCATCGCATTGACGATCGAGGTTTTGCCGGCGGAGCCTGTACCAAACACAACAACCTGGAGGGCACGATGCGAGAAGCGTTGCTCAATCTCATGCGATCGTTCTAGCAAGGCTTGACGAGATACCTCATCCTGGATCTGAGCCACTTGTTGACGAACGGCATCTAATGTTTCTCTAGCCGCTTCTGTTTTTTCAACAGGGGCTTTAGGGAGAGGACGGTGCTTACGTTGAGGTTGGCGGAATAGGAAGTAAAAATACCCTGCGGCTGCCAGCAGAAGCACAAATAGCACCAGCAGCAACACTAGCAGCACATTGCCCAAGAGGGGAGAGGTGACTGAAACGCTGGAATATAGCCCTGATAAAGAGCTGATCAGCCAGATCATCAGCCCCAGAACCAGGATAATGCCGACGATCGCTGTCAGGAGGCGTGACCAAGACATTGCAACCTCAGATCCGAGAGCTACTATGTTAGCCTTGAATCGCTATCAAGGGTATGAATCAGTTATACTTAAAATCTCAGTTAAGGGTGTTGCTGGTTTCAACTACATTTCAGCATTCCTACGACCACCGCCAGCTTCACGGGGTTTCGCCTTATTGACTCGAATCTCCCGACCAAGCCATTCAGCGCCATCAAGCTCAGCGATCGCTTGATCTTCCTCCGCCTCCGTCTCCATCTCCACAAAGGCAAAGCCACGCTTCCTGCCTGTTTCTCGATCTGTGGGCAAGCTAACTCGGCTTACCTTACCGTATTCAGCAAATACTTCCCGCAAATCTTCTTCGGTAGCCTGAAAAGACAGGTTGCCAATGTAAATAGTCACGATCCTCTCCAAACCAAGCGATACAGGGGGCTGCTCGGAGAGAAGTCAAGGACTTGCATCTGCGAATACCTTTTCACTCTGCTACCGAACATTACTTCGACCGTAATCATAGCCCATCTCTATACAAATGGCAGCAAACCACGCAACATCTTTTTTAAATCTCCGAAAGAATGTTGAGGTTTTGAGGTAAACTGCCACATTTTGGTAATGAAAACCTGACGTAACCGCTATCGCACAATCTGACTCATATAGTCCTGCCAAAGTTGGGCGGCTTGGGCGCTCGTCCCGCCCGTAGGAGTATTGTCATCGTTGCCGAGCCAGATGCCTGTAACGAGATTCCCCGGAATAAACCCGACAAACCATAGATCAACGCTGTCATTAGTGGTTCCGGTCTTGCCTCCTTCTCCCAATCCCAGAAATGCATTACTGCCAGTGCCACCTTGCACCACTCCTTGAAGGAGAACGGTCATCGTGTTGGCGACTTGGGGATCAAGCACAGGGATATTGGCTGAGCCATTTTGCCCATATTCGTAGATGATGCGGCAGGTGTTGCGATCGTTCAAATCTGTGCAATCACTGCTGTCTAAAATTCGGGCGATCGTATGGGGACGATTGCGGACTCCCTGGTTTGCCAGTACGCTGTAAGCCCCTGTCAATTCTAGCGGAGTCACTTCGCTTTGCCCCAAGACCAACCCAGGTACAGAATTGAGATCCGACTGAATTCCCATCCGGTGCGCCAGTCGCACCACATTATCGAGTCCAACGTGTTCAGCAATGCGGAGGGCAATTACGTTTTCCGATCGCGCCAACCCAGCATACATATCAAGACTGCCCCCACCACCACCGCGACAGCTTTCAAACACTTGTCCTCCCCAGTCGAACGGAGCGCAGGAATAGGTCATTGATGGAGGAATGCCTTGCTGGAGCGCGTCTGCATAGGCAAACACCTTAAACGTTGATCCGGGCTGTCGTAGGGCTTGAGTGGCACGGTTAAATTGGCTCTGCTGATAGTCTACCCCTCCTACGAGAGCCAAGATTCTCCCGGTTGTCGCATCAAGGGTGACGATCGCGCCTTGAGAGAATCCGCCGCTATTGGCAACCGCATTTTGCAGAGACGCTTCAGCCTGCGTTTGCATGGGCAGATTGATCGTACTTTCAACAATAAAATTTCCTTCTTGGGCAAGCTGTTCCCCTAGCAGATCTTCAAGTTCTATGAAGACCTGGCTATAAAAATAGGGAGCGCGGGTGCTTTCTAGTTGTTCGATCGCCTGCGGGTTAATTTCAATGCGCGATCGCCGTGCCCGTTGTCCTTCCTCTGGGCTGACCATTCCCTGAGCAACCATGCGATTGATGACGCGATCGCGTAGTTCCACAGCCGCATCATAATCCCGAACCGGATTAAAGCTGTTAGGAGCAGGCAAAATCCCGACTAAGGTGGCTGCTTCGGATAGAGTCAACTCTTTGGCGGATTTGCCGAAATAAAACTGAGCCGCATCTTCAAATCCGTAGTTACCATTTCCTAAGTAGACCCGATTCAAATAGGTCAACATCAGGTGATCTTTGCTGTAAAACGTCTCCATCTTCATTGCCACCACGGCCTCTCGCAGCTTCCGTCCAGCAGAATCATCGGTGCCGACATAATCTCGGAAGATGCTGCGGGCTAGCTGTTGGGTGATGGTACTGCCACCCTCACGGATTCCTCCACCCTGGATATTGGTTACGAGTGCGCGGAGGATGCCAATTGGGTCAACGCCCAGATGCCAGTAATAGCGAGAGTCTTCAGACGCAATAACCGCTTTGGGCAGAAATTCTGAGAACTCAGACAGACTCTTCATATCGACGTGGGGACGAGTTTCCACGTCCTGTAAAGGAGTTTCGCCATCCCCCGCGACCACAACCACGGGTCCCTGAACCGAAGCAGGCAGAGGGTAAACAGAAAACTTTTGCCATTCGATCGCCACCCAAGCGGCTACTAGTGCGGTTGCCCCCGTGAACCCATACAGCCCATAACGCACAGCTTTCACATACCAGGGCGGCGGATTATGATACTGAAGCCGCACGGCGGCAGCTAACTCTGGTGGTCCCAAGGTTAGGATATCGCCATGCCGGAGTTCTAGCTTAGTAATTCGACGTTTGCCGCGATAGACACCATTCGTGGAGTTCTCATCCTTCAATTCAAAGGGCGCACGGTTTTGGCGCTTATCCCGCGTCAGAGATAGATGAACCTGACTGACAACTGGATTTCGCACAACAATGTCACAAGCTTTGGAACTGCGCCCAAGCTTGTAATATTCTCCCAACAACGGATAAACATCGGCATTAGGAGATTCCCCATCCTGAACCCATAGTTCCGGTACTCTCGCATTAGGCTTCAGGACGAGTTGCGAAAAACTCACTCGTGCTCGAACTGTTTGCACCGCTCGCGTGATGGCTCCCAGGATTGTCCGGGGACCGTTTGGAGGCGGATCGGGTGAGGGAGAGGGGTCAGGGGATGGCTGAGGAGACGGATTGGGGGGTTGATTAGACAAATTCGCCTGAGACTGAGACAAATATGTCGGTTGGGACGGCGATTGGTTGGGGTCGGGTTGTGGGTTGGGAGGTTGAGGTGAAGCCATGCACAGCTATCGCAGGGACGATCGATTAGAGAAATACATTTGAACCTGCTTGAATTTCTGAATCCGGTTCCAAATTCAGTTACGCACTATTGTACTTGCTGTGTTTGAAGACAACATTGAAGTGGTTTAAAGAGATTGCGGGAACGATCGTCCTCGATTGCTGTCTTAAAAACCATAGTTAATCACGTTCGGCTCCAATGCATCGAACGTTTCTGTGGGGTATTCCGTGGATTGAGCAATCTACCCCCTCGCAGCAGAGGAAGTAATTGAGGCAGTTGAGTTTATGGCTAATCTTTTCGATCTTGACCTAAATCTAGATACCCTCCTGAACGGTGTCAACCTATCAGGCATTGATTTAGGAAATTTTTTCAACACCTTTGATCTCGATCTCGGCGATCTCTTAGATGACTTTAGCAGTAGCGGACTTTTCAACAATATCGACTTTGGTAGTCTTTTCAGTAATCTTAGCACCAGCAATCTGTTGACTGATCTCGATCTTGGAGATTTCTTGACCGATCTCAGTTTGGGGACAACGTTCGATAACCTGAAGCTAGATACCATCCTTACGGATATTGCTGATCTCGGTTCCTTTGGGGATGTCTCACTGGATGCATTATTGGGTGATTTGGGTGAACTCCTCAGCGATGTCAGTTTGACGGATCTACTGGGTGGTCTAAATGATGGGTACTATTACTTGTTTGACACTCTTTCCGTCTCAGATTTGTTTGATGGGATTGGTAAGATTAGTTCCCTGAATTCCTTGAATGGCTCGGTTGATCTAGAAGACACAGACTTACTAGATGGATTCGCTGATATCCTAAATGTTTTGGGTGAAGCGGAACTGTTAGAGGGTTTAACGATTAAGGAACTCGTTGCAGGCACTCTTAACAATGAAGTGGTCAACGGGTTGAATGGGGCTGACTTGCTCTTAGGCTTAACCGGTGCCGATCGTCTACTTGGCTTTGGTGGCAAAGACCTCCTAAATGGCGGCGACGGAAATGATCTGCTCCGAGGTCTATTGGGCAACGATATCCTCGCAGGCATGGGAGATGACGATCGACTTGATGGTGATAAGGGTCAAGATATCCTGATTGGCGGTGAAGGACTCGATACGCTGATCGGGGGATTAGGTCGTGATATCTTCGTTGCCGGACGCAAACTTGGGCTGGATCTAATTCGAGACTTCAGAGATCGTCAAGACCAGATTGGGCTATTAGATGACATCGAGTTCAAAGATCTGAAGATCTCTCAAGAAGGACGGGATACGCTGATCAAGTTGGGTAAGCGGGATTCGATCGCCCTGCTGAAAAATGTCAATAGCGACCAAATCACCGCTGCCGACTTTACTAGCTTCAGCCCCGATGCCAATCCCAAAATCAGCTAGACCTTGACGAGACTGTAGATCTGTTGCCATTCTTCGTGAGATAACGGCTGAGTCAGCAGTTGCACTCCAAACCACGCACTGGCTGAACTTATTAACGCTTCTACCACACCCTGGATCACGTTTTCCCCAGATAGGTGAATTGGGCGATCGAACGGCTCTATCTCACTTCCGAACACCCGATGAAATAACTCCGGATCAGACTCTAGTTGCATTGAGCCGTGTTGCAAGATGGCACCATCACGCCGTAGTTGAGCACTGCCAATCAGCTTCGTGCCGATTGCGCTCACCAAATCGGCTCCGGTTGCTGTGCCGAAGCAATTGGGATTGTGAATGTAGCCGCGCCCCGCTTGACCATAGTGGAGTTCGATGCCAAGCGATCGCCATCCTCGAATTAGGAATTCGCAGATCGTTTGGTATACCTGCATTCGATTTCCAGGTATATCAGAGGTGATCACGGCGTAGGTCAAATCCCCTTGATGCAACACGGCTCGTCCACCACTCGGACGCCGCACCAACTCTATAGGCTGCCCTTCCCAGGTTAATCGCTGCCAAAATTCTGGATAGCGACGCTGATGGTAGCCTAGTGAAATGGCAGCGGGATACCAGGTGTAAAAGCGCAGGGTAGATGGATGTAAGCCCTGGCGATGCTGTTCGAGGAGCCAGAGATCGATCGCCATTTGTACCTGACCAGAGGCTTGTAAAAGCGGAATGAAACGCCCAAGTTTTGTGGTGGAGTGGCGGAGTGACGGAGGGGGGGGGGGATGGAGTGACG
>JAAUSF010000053.1 GCA_012033255.1 Cyanobacteria bacterium RU_5_0 | reverse complement strand
TGAATCAACTGTTAAACAAATCGGACGGCGCATTAAGATATCGGGAGCGCAGTGGGAGAAGGGCAATGTACCACAGGTGCTGCTTCAGCGCTGTGCCTACCTCAATGGGCAGTTCTCGAAATGAATCCTACAAAACTGGGATGCACTCCTTTTGAGTTGTGCGAGTTGATCCGCAAATTCTGCTTTTAATTGCTCAATTTCTTGCTTAAAGATGGCTGTTTGTTGTTTAAGTTCAGCCGTCACATCTGCCTCTAATTGTTTCTCGACTTCCTCCTTCAGTTGCTTTTTGATTTCAGACGTAATTTGGTTAATCACGCTGCGACGAATAAACCAAATGCCAACTGCTGCCAGCACAGGTAGAAATGTTAATACTCCGATCAATGCATTCAATAGCGTTGTTGTATGACTGAACGCCCGATCGACTTCATTCTGAATCTGCGCTCGAATAACAATACTTTTCTCCAGATCTCGCTCAAACAACTCTTGCAGTTGTGCGTCTTCTTTCAATCGATCCCATTTATCAAGAAACGAATTTGAGGGAAGCGGCGGTGCTTCTTCTGCCAACAGTGGAACCGGAGCCGCGATCGCAATTGGAGCCGCACAAAAACTGACGAGCAAGGCGATCGTCAGAAACAGGATGAACGAATGCTTGATTTTCATACACTAATGCAGGTAGATGCAGGTAGGATTCTTTCTGCCTCTTAAAACTCGATTAGCTTACCACCTCAAACACTGCAACTTGGATGCTGAAATCCAAAATTTGTGACTATTTCCTATCTATCGCTCCATTGCCATACAAGGGTTGAGTGGTAAAATCTGGTTTGGGATCAAGTCCTTTCTGGGTAGATTTACATGAAACCAGTGGAGTCTGTACCAGCAGAAGTTGTTCAACAAGTTGCTGAGTACTTTGGTGTGTTGAGTGAACCGATGCGGCTACGCTTGTTAAATCTGTTGCGAGACGGCGAAAAGTGCGTCCAAGATTTGGTGGAAGCGACACAAACCAGTCAGGCGAATGTGTCAAAACACCTGAAAGTTATGCTACAAGCGGGAATTCTGCATCGTCGCAGTGAGGGAACGTCGGCTTACTATAGCGTCGAGGATGATCTGATTTTTGAGTTATGTAATTTGGTGTGCGATCGCTCGCCACTCGTATTGAACAGCAAGCCAAACATTTTCGCGAGTTCAGTTTGGTGAGCAAGCAGTAACTCATGGGTGAATGCGATCGACTTAAAGGGCAAAATTTTGCTTGAAACTTTCTCGTGTCATGGGTTGGTCAAGCATTAATCCTTCGCCACCTAACACATTTAGCGGTTTCCCTTCCACAGAAAGCCAGACTTGCGCCTCTGGATCAAGTGTTGTAGCCGTGTAGATCACTTGTGCAACTCTGCCCATCATTGACATGCTGCCACCGCCAGAGGTGAATTCTTGGGACAGGTCTACGTAGATGCCATCACTTTTCACTTCCACGCTGCGAATCTTAGTCCCGTCCGGAATCACAGACGTTAGGGCAGGGTCAGATGAGCCTTGCAACATTTCTTCAAATGCCGCTTTAAGGACGATATCGGGTTGATCGGTTGCAGCAATCGTGACAGGGCTGGCGGTTGGCTCAATTCGATCGTCAACACTCTTGAGCCAATACACTTGCACCGTTTGTTCAGTCGGAGCTTGGCTCACTGGAGATGAAGACGGTTGAGGCGCGTCGGGAACCTTGGACGGAACAGAAGGAACTGACTTAGAAGCCATATGGTGCTGAGTCCACCAAGCCGTTCCGCCGCCTGCAATCAAGGCGATCGTCGAGATTCCTGCCACAATCCCCCAAAACGCAAACCGCGATCGTGAGGCACGTTGGGACGGCATAGAGGGTTTAGATTGAGTAGGTGGATGCTCTTGCATAGACGGTTCCTCCAGTGAATAATTTCAGATCGCTGCATCGGTTTGGCAAAACACACTCTCCTCATCTCCTCATCCCGCAACTCAAAGACGGACTACTGGGGTTCAACCCGAACGAAGCCAATTAAAGTGAGCTGATCGCCTGTTATCTCCAATTTTAGAACTCGTGCTGTAATGCCAGACTCTTCTAAGTTGGCTAAATCTAGGCGTTCGCTGAGGTTGCCCACCAGGAAATCAAGCAGTTCAGGGGGTAAGGGCTGGTCGTCTACTGCGATCGATGGCTCCACGAGTTGCAGTTGTCGTCCAGATCCGATCGCCAGTCCAGATTCGACTGTGATGATGTTTTGAGTCCCCGATTGCTCTTCTTGCAGAGTAATTTGTAGACGGAGACGGTTGTTTTCCAGAAATTCTGCCTGCGGATTAACCAGCGTGTATTCCTCTGCCTGACCCTCCGATTCGGTGCCCAATGCCGCTAAGTTAAAATCGTTTAATTGGTCAACGATCGGTTCCGACTGCAACGCCTGATTCAGGTCTGTCTCTGTCAGCACAACTTTGATCGCGGCTTGCAAGGGTTGCTCCAACTGGGGATCTCCTTGCTGAAAACCGTCGGGATTTAGGGCGATCGGATCAGTTTCCACTTCTAGGGTGTCAATCCGAACGCCTTCAATAGGGTAAATTCCGCGTCCGGCGATGCGAATGCGATCGGCTCGTCCCTGTAAAACCTGGTAGCCCGGTGCATTATCAATCCGAACGGCTAACGCTTCAGCAGAGTCAAGTTGATCGCGAATGGCATCTTCAGCGAGGCGATCGACAACGAACCCAGCAGGAGACAAGATTCCGAGTAGCGCAGAAAGGAGGATCGTGAAAAACTCCATGAGCAACTTGAGGAGAAGTCCTCCACAGCATACTTGGTAAACGAGTGACGGAACGGAGAAATCCGCTGAATCAGCTAATTTATCTCATCCTAGATTACTCCAGTTGCATAAGATTACTTCCAGCGACCCGATCGCAGGATTGTGAAAATTAGCCATAGGCCCAATAAACTAGCCGCCACGAAAAAGATAGTGCTGAGTAATTGTAGTTGCTGCGTCTGTTGACCTGTGGAAAGAATCGCGGCTCCAATGATGAGCGCACCTACGACTGTGCTAAACGATCGTCGATTTGCCGCCTCATCCATTGTCCGCCCGATCGCATTCAAGTCTTGAAGCACCAAGTTTAGCTTCAATGTCTCAGAACTGAGGCGGTTCAGCAGGAAACCAACTTGACGAGGAGAATCTAACGACAGTTGCTTAAATTCCAATGCGGTACGGAGAACCGATCGCACCGGATCATCCCCAATCAATTGTTGCCTGAATAAATCTGTCATCAACGGTCGAATCTCATCCACTACATTGACGGACGGATCGAACTCTCGTCCCGTCCCTTCTAAATTGGCAAGCGATTTAGTCAACAGCCCAATATTTGCAGGCAACTTCAAATTATTGAGACGCGCTGCTTCCAAAATTCGCCCGAACGCTTCTCCGACATCAAGATTGACCAAACTCAGGTTGTAGTATTGGCGGAGCAGGCGATCGTAGTCTGATTGCAGACGAATCAGATTAATCGGCTGCCCGATGTCCATGGGTTCAGCCAATTGGAGCGTCAACTGGGCACATCGCACCGGATCAGCCTCCATGATTGCCAGGAGAAGCTCAACCATGATGGATTGGGTACGGCGATCGAGAATTCCCATCATGCCGCAATCTAAAATGCCGACGCGACCATCGTTGAGATAGAACAAGTTTCCGGGATGCGGATCAGCATGAAAGAACCCATCCAGCAGATATTGCTGAAGAAACGCTTGAAACACGAGTGACGTAAATGCGTGACGTTCGGCAATGGGATCTCCATCAAATCCCTCACCTGTTAAATTGGCTTTCAGGATAGGCATCCCTTCTAGCCATTCCAGCACCAAAATTTTTTTATTGGAGAGCGCATGATAAACCTTGGGAACAACTACTCGGGTTGGATCAAACCAACGACTAGCGGTTAGATTTCGACGCAGTTGGTCGGTGTAGGTGGCTTCTTGGGTAAAATCAAGCTCATTGTTTAATGAAACTGCAAACTCCTCTGCTAGAGCAACAACGTTGTAGCGTTTACCAAAATCGGTTGCCGAGAGTAATCCAGCGATCTGTTTGAACAGAGCAATATCCTGGGAAACGACGGTTTCAATATCAGGGCGTTGGATCTTAACGGCAACCTGTGCCCCATTTTTGAGAGTAGCCTGGTGAATTTGGGCGATCGATCCAGCCGCGATCGCCTTCTCACTGAGACCTTGAAAAATTTCCTCTAGCGGTTGAGGCAGTTGCCTACGAAGCTCAGCATCAATGGCTCCCCAACTCACTGGAGGTACATTTGATTGCAAATGGCTCAGGGCATTGATGTAATCAGGAGATAACAAATCAGGGCGAGTACTGAGGAGTTGCCCCAACTTGACATAAACAGGACCTAAATCCGTCAAGATTTTGCAGAGGATTTCGGGAGCCGGAATCTCAGGCTCATCACTATTTCCAATGGTCAGCACTTGCCGCATATAGTCCCATCCATGTCGAATTAGGACTTCGACAATTTCTCGCTGACGGGTGCTGACGATCGCAGTCATAGGAATGCTAAACAAACGAGGTTTACCGCCACAGAGAGCAACATCCCTATTCTGCTGTAAATAGTTTGTTTCGGGGGCTAACGAAAGTACTAACCACAATGGCAAAAAGACACAAAGACAAGAAATATCACTCCTGACTTTGTGCCTTCGTGTCTTTGTGGTTCAACGAACTGAATTATTTAACTTGCAATTCTTAGTCAAGGAAGCCCATCAAAGCGACGGGATCATCGATTTCGTTAGAGGCGATCGGGCGACCACCAGGAAGTAAGCTGGCTTGCAGCAATTTCGGGTCACTGGCAACAATGGGACGACCACCGGGAAGCGTCAAATCATCCCGTACAATCATTTCACTGGCAAAAACAGGGCGATTACCTGGAAGCATTTCTAAAACTCGCAAATGGCTAGCAACAATCGGACGGTTGTTGAGGATAGTACCGAAGATCTCAATGGTGTCAGACACGATCGGACGTAGACCCGCAGATGAAAAGCTGCCAACTTGCAGCCCACCTTTAGACTCCTTGCTCGCTAACGTCAAACCCAACTCAGATTGACCGTTGCTGCTCTTGGGCTTTTCCGCTAAATCTAGACTTCCTGGTTTCGGTGCAGCGGTTTGCACAGCCTCACCATTACTTACAATCTTTTCTTGCTCTGACATAACTTCCTCCTATTCAACTGACAACTAGAGACTGCCCAGACGATCGCTGCTCATAACCAAAATAAAGTTACGTAACTATTCTTTCAAAAGAGTTTTAGAATTGATGCTAATTTTAAGCAGAATCTTACATCTGGGAAACATTATAGGCTAAAACTGCTTTAGCTCAACCTGCAAGGCTCCATAGAAACTATAGCTATTTTTTAAGGATTCAATCAGATTTCCTTGTCAATACGATAAAAATCGATCGATTTCCTTAACATATTGAAATCTTTCGTTGGCTTTCGTAACACTTTTGTCAGCCTGATGGAGTGATCAGGTAGCCGAGCGAATGGGTCTACTGGATGGACATCGCTTGCTGTAAAGAAGATAGCTCGTAGTGCTTGCTTTAGCAGGCAAATAGAGTCCCCCAGAATTGGGGGATTTGGGAGCGGGAAGGACGGGTGTATACACAGTAGAGAGATGGGTAGAACTCAAACCCACTAAGACTGAAACACTTGATAGAGAAAATAAGTTGCCATTGGAATCACAGTTGCAGCAACCAGAAGGACAACCACAACGATCGTGGCACTCTTGTCATCCGTTTCCTCTGCCTTGGCAAACGTCCCTTCGGTCCGAATATCTTCTTCTACAATCGGAGGACCCGGATCGGGCTGCCCCGAAAGAATGGCAACGAGGCGATCGCTTGCATCCAAAAACGCTTGATTATACTTATTACCGCTCCGCAACGGAGTCATTACGGTTTCCTGGGCTATGCTCTGAGTCGTCTCATTAGATAAGATTTTCTTAACAGCATCACCTGCACGGATAGCGGTAGCATTGGTAACACTATCAAGAACAAGCAGCACTTGATTGGCTTGAATGTCCGATGTCGAGAACCACTTGTCAAACAGTTTTTCAGTGAAGCTTTCAGCCGTTTCACCATAATCAAATCGGTGAATCGTCACGATCCGAACTTCATTTCCAGTAGTGTTTGCCAGATCTTCTAACTCTTTACTAATTTCGCTCTCAGTGATGCGGCTAAGAATATCCGCCTGGTCAATGACCCAAGTTGGATCATCCGCAGCCAGGGCAGGGATGTTGTATACTCCTGTGGCAATGGCTGATGCCGTCCCAACTACCCATACTTGTATGATTAAAACGAGTCCCGCGAGAGACATCCAGAGATGCCGGAAGGGTGCTTTCCAGTTCATGATTTGACTCAGGCGCTGTATCATTCTATGCAATTCAATCCTTTCTTTACAAAATACTACAGGTCGAGGAGTCTGTCAGTGGGTTCGATTTACAGATTTCACGGTTAGCCCATGACCTTAGTAGTTCGGTAAACGGAAACCTGACGTGAATTTTCACCGTCTTGTTTCAAGACCTGTAACTGCTCTACCCAAATCTGCTTCATTTCTTATCCTAGAACTATGCCCTCCACTATCAAGCCAGATACTCCAAAGCCTGCTTGGGAAGAACTGACTCTTGCCGGTCAACCCGATCCAAGCCAACTGGACAACATCAAAGCCCAACTGGACTTGGTGTTGCTAGCCCTAGAGGCATTGGCGAAAGTTGGATCTGAAGCTATTCTTCAGGCGGCGGCGGATCTTAATCTGACGGATGTGGTGGCAGATCGAGTCTCCCTATGGCGGTTGCGCCAGTCTAGCCCCCTACGGCGTGGACAAGGACGGAAGCGTCTTGATGTGGAAGAAGCGAGAGCCTTGGTGTTGATCATTTGCCATTTGGCGAAACAGCAGCAAGAGTTAATTCGTCGGGCTGTTGCTTTGCTGGAACAGTTGACGGAACAAGATCGGGAACCTCATCAGGCTGCTCTACTGGGAGATTATCTCGATACCTTTAACAACACCTATCAGGAGCGAATGGAAGACGGTGAGAGAACTCCAACGGAGCAACTGACCAACCTTGCCCTGAAGTTGTTGATTGATCTCCTTTTTTACAGCGCACCCAACGGCACTCGTCGGTTGTGGTTGGCGTTGCTCGATCGCTCCACTCGGAGTTAGAAGGATAAAAGGTAGAGAATAGAGAATAGGGATTAGGGATTGGGTCAAGGTCAATCTTTAAACCTGTTTTTGGTTCACTTTCGCTTGATAAACTCAAAACTTAACATCAGTTCTCGCTCCCTCCTCCTGACATTCCGACTCTCTACGATTTGCAGAAATAAGCTATACCCTCCATTTTTTACCGATGTCCACCTCCGTTCTACGTCGATATACTCCTCCGACCTGTACGCTGGAGATCGCTGCGACAGGATCAGCGTTGTCCCGTTGGACGGATCGCATGGTACTCAAAAACCTGCGGTTCTATCTCAGTTTTGACGATCCAAAACTTCCATCGGAAAAGCAGGTGACGATTAAGGGCGATCGCACTCAACTAGAGGCGCTCTGTGAAGCCGTAGAAGCCTACGTGCAAACTGTCCTTAACCAGCCCTCCGGACAACTTAGCCTGCTCAATCAACCCTCTAATTCGGTAGAATCTGCCAATCCGGTTAACTTGTCGCAGACGGACTTGCACAAGTTTGTTGAAGCCGGAATTTACCTTCAGCCCAAGGGATTGCTTGCCCACGAACTGTGTCTGGGAAGTTTGGCATCCGAGGAATCTGGGGCAACGATTCGCCTGACGGTTCTGCAACTGTTTGATTTGGCGAATGCGCTAGACGAATATCATGCTGAGGCGTTGATTCTGCCAGCTTTGGGTCGTCCAGCTTGGCTGAAGTCTCCTGCGGGTTGGGCAAGAGCGGCAGCAGCATTGGTACTAGCTGTAGGAGCAACGAGCGCAGTTGCCAGGTTTGTCATGGATGTCTCTAATCCTACGGGTCATCTTGCGGCTACAAATCGTCAGGTGGAAATTACAGGCATTCAATCGCCCCCAGAAGCCCCTCCTAACTTGCCTGCCCCTCCATCCCCTCCTGCAATTTCGCCACTGCCGCTTGACCCAAATGCTCCTTTGCTGCCCCCTAAACCTTCAGGGGAAGGTCAACCCCCCATTGACCCTAACTCGCCTGCCTCTATTTCAGCCGTTCCAGTGGATCAACTTCCGGCACCCAAATCTCTGAGCGATCCATCCGCTAGTATTCCGACAACCGATGGCGTTACGACGGAAATTCCGGCACCCACTGAAGCGCCCGTAGCTACCCTTCCTCCAGAGTTTGCTCAACCTGATATTGCGAGAACTTCGGCAACAGCGATCGCGCCGATCGCTCCCCTCAGCCCTAGTGCTCCTGAGATTGGACGTGATGAAGCGAGAATCAACGACCCCCTCGCAGATGCGCCGATCGAAAGCCCACCCGTACTGACAGATGAAACGCCAGTCGCTACGACGGGAGGTACTGTCTTTGATACCTATCCTCAAGTTGCAGAGGTCAGACAGTATTTTGAGGAAAACTGGCAACCCCCTGATGAATTAGCACAACTGAATCAAGCCCTGCAATATCGCCTGATCTTGAATGCAGATGGGACGATCGAGCGAATCATCCCGATCGGACGAGCCGCCGCCCAATTCATCGATCGCACTAACATGCCACTGATGGGCGATCCGTTTGTCTCTGCGCTTGAAGACAGAGACCAGCTACAAGTCCGGCTCGTGCTAAATCCAGACGGTAAGGTTCAAACCTTTCAAGAGGGGAATTAAACTAATGTGCAGGAACTGGATATTTCTATGACCCATCACCGATTACCGATTACCCAGAATGCAATTTCTGATGCCGATTAGCTTATTATCGAAATTGACTCTCATTGCAGTGAGGCAGCATGGTTACGCTAGCAACAGTCAGTGCATCTGGGCGAGATTGGCGATCGATCGGGCGAGAGTTTGAGGCGATCGTTGGCAAAACCAATGTCGTGCAGCGTCGGGAAGAGTTGTTGGTCTATGAGTGTGATGGGCTGACAAGCTATCGACAGCGTCCGGCAGTGGTGGTGTTGCCTCGGACAACAGAACAGGTGGCGGCGATCGTGAAGGTGTGCGATCGTCATGATGTTCCGTTTGTGGCGCGTGGGGCGGGCACAGGTTTGTCAGGTGGAGCATTGCCTGTGGAGGACTGTGTTTTGATTGTCACCGCTTTGATGAAGCAGATCTTGGAGATTGACTTCGAGAATCAACGAGTGGTGGTGCAGCCTGGAGTCATTAACAACTGGGTGACGCAAGCGGTGAGCGGTGCCGGATTTTACTATGCACCTGATCCATCTAGTCAGATTATTTGTTCGATCGGTGGTAATGTGGCGGAAAACTCAGGTGGGGTTCACTGTCTCAAATATGGCGTTACCACCAATCATGTATTGGGGCTGAAACTGGTGATGCCAGATGGAGCGATCGTCGAGGTCGGCTGCCGGATTCCTGAAACGCCAGGATATGACCTGACTGGATTGTTCGTTGGCTCCGAAGGGACACTTGGCATTGCCACTGAAATTACGCTTCGCATCCTCAAAGCTCCAGAAGCGATTCATGTGCTTCTAGCCGATTTCACGAGCGTCGAGGCAGCCGGACAAGCCGTATCTGACATCATTAGTGCAGGCATTATCCCTGGCGGAATGGAAATGATGGACAATTTCAGCATTAACGCCGTGGAAGATGTGGTCGGGACGAACTGCTATCCGCGTGATGCAGATGCCATTTTGTTGATTGAACTAGACGGATTGGAGGTTGAAGTCGCTACGAACAGTCAGCGAGTCGAAGCGATCTGTCAGCAGAATGGGGCACGGAGCATCCGCACGGCAACCGATCCGCAAGAAAGGCTGATGCTTTGGAAAGGACGTAAGGCAGCATTTGCAGCGATGGGCAGAATTAGCCCTGATTATTATGTTCAAGATGGCGTGATTCCTCGCACGAAGCTCCAATATGTTTTGCGGGAAATTGAGGCACTCAGCGAGAAACATGGCTATCGCGTTGCCAATGTGTTTCATGCGGGAGATGGTAATCTCCATCCTTTAATTCTCTACAATAATGCAATTCCGGGGCAACTAGAGGCAGTCGAAGCCTTGGGCGGTGACATTCTCAAGCTTTGTGTTGAAGTTGGCGGCAGCATTTCTGGCGAACATGGCATTGGTGCGGATAAACGCTGCTACATGCCTGAGATGTTCAGCGAGACAGATTTAGAAACCATGCAGTGGGTAAGGCAAGTGTTTAACCCGAAGGGGTTAGCTAATCCAGGTAAGATTTTCCCAACGCCTCGAACCTGTGGAGAAGCCGCACGAGCCAACGGGCAGGAACAATTTTCGGGGGTCGATCGCTTCTAAGATAACGGCAAATTTTGACCACCTGTAAATTTTCTGTTGATTTTATAGCAGTAGCCAGCGTGGTTAGGCCATTGCCCAAGGCTGAAAGGCAAACGATCAATCCTGACTCAGTCCTCAGAACTCTGCACTTAGCTGGACAATTGGTCGGGGCAGACCGACGTGTCTGCCCTCTGCACTTAGCTAGACAATTGGTCGGGGCAGACCGACGTGTCTGCCCTCTAAGCCAGGGCAACCACACAGGGATTGCCCCAACATTGAGGAATGGAAATTAAATAAACTGCAATTCTAGTGGGATGGGCATCTTGCTCGTCCGGGCGGTGAGGACACCCACAAGGGGATGCTCCTCCCAAAAACATCCCTAACTTCAGCAGCACTGCCAAACTTACCAATGAATACAAACATTGCGGATATCAGCGGTGGCATGCGGATCGATCGCCTTCCATCCGGCGGGGGTTAAGTCCAGAATATAGCCTTCGATCCAGGGACCTCGATCGTTTACTCGCACCTTCACCGATCGCCCCGTATGCTGATCGACGACCGTAATCCAGGAGCCAAACGGGATCGAGGGATGGGCTGCCGTCAATGCCTTTGAATTAAAGCTTTCTCCATTCGCTGTGATACCACCGAGGTCATAATAAGTCGCGACACCACACTGCTGATTTGGCTTGTCGTCCATCTTATCGATCGGCATCCGTGCGATTTCAGCAGAGGCGATCGGTTTACTCTCAGTGTTTTCGGTTGACACTGATTCAGCATCGGCTTTGACACAAGAGACAAACGAAACTGACATCAGCGCAAAAAGCAGCAACAGTCTTTTCATTGTTGAAAAATCTGAGATGGATGCACATAAAACTCAGACAAATAGCGAAGAAGCTAATCGGCGTTGAAGTTGGATTGCTTGGTAATCGGCGATCGGTTTAATCCCATTAGAAAATAATTTAGCTTACCAGAAACAGCCTGTACACCGTGTTATTTTTCTTACTGCGGACATGGGAACGTAAAAAATAATAGATACCTGAGCAAACAAATATGCATCCCATCCCCCCATCACCCCATCCCTCCTACTCCCCTCTGCACGATCGCCTTAATTGCTGCCAAAAATTCATGCTCTAAATAGGGTTTGGTAAAGTAATCCGTTGCGCCAAGCTGTTTGGCTAACCAACGATGTTTTTCATTGCTGCGGGAGGTGAGCATGACGATCGGAACCTGGGAGAGTTGTGCATCTTGGCGACGGTAGTTGAGCAATTCAAAGCCGTTCATTTTGGGCATTTCTACGTCACAAATCACCAACTTGACGGCAGGATTTTGTCGCAACTGCTCGATCGCTTCCCAGCCATCACGGGCTTGCAAGGCTCGAAATCCTTCGCGTTCTAGAGAGAGGGCAAGGGTTCGTCGGAGTGTGACAGCATCATCCACCACCAAAATCGTCGGAGTTTGAATGGTCTTCACTGGAGTGATGGGCTGACGACCGACTGGATTGATCGTCACAGATGTGATGGGTTGGCGATGGTTTTGAGAAAAGGAGAGCAGGATGGTTGCATCAATCACCGGAACGAGGCTACCATCCCCTAGGATAGTACAACCGTAAGCGTAGATGGGAGGAGCGATCGCAAAACCAAAGGGTTTAATCACCAGTTCTTGTTCATTGACGAGGCGATCGACTTCTAGCGCAAAGAATTCTTGCTCTTGCCGCACAATTAGCAAAGGCGGTGCCCAATCTGGCGGAGTGTCTACGGTTGCTAAAGCTTTACTAGGCAAGGTTTCTGGGAGCGGAGCGGTGTAATGTAACAGGTCGGCTAATCGATAGACCGGAATGATCTGCTCTCGCCAATAGAGGAAGCGATGATTTCCAGATTGTTTCGTTTGATCGATCTGAGGGGTCAACATTTCTTCAATGCTTTCAGCAGGCAAGGCGAAGGGAGTCGCGTCAATTAAACCAATCACTAACCGAGCCACTGTTAGCGTGAGAGGTAAGTTTAGCGTGAACGTGGTGCCCTTGCTGGGTGCAGAAGTAACGGTCACTGTACCTTTGACGGCGGCTAGTTGACTCCGTACTACATCTAACCCAACTCCGCGTCCAGAAAGTTCGCTGACTTGTTTTGCGGTCGAAAATCCAGGTTCAAAAATAAGTTCAAACAGTTGTTCTGGCGACGCAATCAGCAGTTGATCCGCAGGAAGCCAGCCTAATTCAAATGCCTGACTGCGGATGCGATCGAGATTCAGCCCTTGACCATCATCTTTAATCTCAATAATGGTTTGATTTCCTTTGTGATAAGCCCGAATTTCGATTTGTCCTTGCTCTGGCTTACCTTGCTGCTGCCGAATGAAGGGAGGTTCAATGCCATGATCAAACGCATTCCGCAGTAAGTGCAGCAGTGGATCATAAAGTCTTTCTAGAATCGCTTTGTCTACTAACGTTTCTGTCCCAACGAGGTTGAGATTGACAGGTTTGTGATAGGTATTAGATAAGTTTCTTAATACACGAGGAAATCGGTTCAAAACTTCACTTAACGGCAACATTCTCGCCCACTTAAGTTCATTTTGAAGATAGGTGAGGGTTTGCTGTTGTTGCTCAATAATTTCGTTTGATTGGCGGGTGAAAAGGGTAACGTCTTCAACAGATTCTTCTAGCTGTACCAAGTCTTCTAAGATTTCTTGGACTTGAGAATGTAATGCCGTGTGGTTGTCCATCTCTAGCGAATCAAATTCAATGATCGCTGAGCTAACGATCGTCGAGATAGGTGCCTGAACCGAGTCTCTAATTTTTCCAGATGAGTGGTTATGGTGTCCTGAAGCAGTGCCCATGTCATATCGAGAGTATTCCGAACTAGTAAACATTTGATCGGTAACATCTCGAATTTGATTGAGCATCTTTTGGAAGCGATCGAAGCGATTTGAGAGTTCACGTAAGACGCCTTGGAGTTGTTCACTTTGCAGGGAAAGACCATCACGACTAATCATCAGTTCACCAACCAGGTTATTCATTCGTTCAAGTCGTTCTGAGTCAACGCGGATGGTTAAATTGGGTGTAGACTGAGCGTCCGGAATAGCCTGATGTCTTTTCTGATTTAGTCTAGATTGAGGTGAATATGATAATTCATTCGATTGCCGAACCTGCAATGCTCCGCCTGTACTAAGCTGCGATGGAATGAGATGATCGACTTTCACTAAAGCCGTATTTTCAGTCTCTTGTTCCAGGAAAAACTCATCAATTATTCCTTCTGTTATTTCTTCTGTTACAGCGACAAGATCCGTTATTGATTCTAAATTAATCGATTCAGAATTATCGACAACCCAAACTTCAACTTCTGATGCAATTCTAGTCTCCTCAAGATTCGCTGTTGAAGCCAATGATAGATCTGCGTCTTCATTTCTATCTTGATCAACTATTTCCAAATCATTTGCGTCAGCAATCATCGAATGATCATCGATCGTTGATTCAAATGGAGACAGACCATCACCAAAAATTGACTCTAGAAACGGAACGGCTGCATCTAATCTTTCGATTGAGGGTTCTGTTGCCGTGATTACATCTATTGCAGAAATCGTTGTTAGATTGGAATCATCTGATGAGAACTCGGCGAGTGCAATTAATTCAGCAGAAATATTTATTGTTCCAGTACGATCGCCTGCTAAAACAACTTGCCGACATTGTTCAAACTCAACCAATGCCAACTGTGCGATTTCGAGAGTGCGATCGGGATGAGCATTGAGGGCTTGTTGCACCGTTTCGGCAATGGCACCAAATCCAGGTATATTGAGGAGTTCAGCGAATCCGGCAAATACCTCGACCTGCGTTTGCAATTCGCCTGCAACTTCATAGTTTTGAGGCTCAGCCAGGACAGCCATAAGCCGCTCCAATCCTTGGACTACATCAACCTCAAAGATGGATGTCACCATATCAACCCCAAGATCAGAAGAACTGGGGATGTAGGAATCTTCAGTGAGACTATCCCCACAGCGTTCCTCAATTGGGGTCAGAATTGGGTTAGCGATCGCGAGTGCCTGCTCTGCATCAAATGAACCCGTTGTGATTTGCTCTGTTAAGGGCAAACGCAAACAATCATAAGCTCGAAGTAACTGATCTTCTAACTCTATGTTAATGATAATCGTGTCGCTGTAAAGCGCCCTAAAAATACTTTCTAGACGATGAGCCAGCACCGCGATCGCGTCCAATCCTACACTTGATGCACCTCCCTTGATCGAATGGGCTGCCCGCATTAAGGTGTGAATTTTCGCTGTGCTGCGATCGTGGCTCAAGGACAGCAATTCTGCTTCCAAGACTTGCAAAAGTTCGGGAGCCTCTTCGATGAAAAATTGGTAAGCTTGGTCACGAATGGATGGATCGATCGCCATAAGTCAGTATGTTTCTTTGTTCTGAACATGAATCGAAACTATAGTTGTCGCCATAAAGGTTAAGACATCGGGATTAAAGGGGGTGTGGGGCGAAGCCCCCAGCCAGAGGTTCCACCCCTGTACCCTGTCCTAACCCAAGTGGCTGTCGCCATATCACATGAAATTCGCTTGAATCATTTTTCTATGTATGGGCGAACGGCGGTTCGCCCCGACGCATGAATTAATAACTCATTAACCGGATTTGATATTACACTTTGAATTGACCGACACCCATTTGCAGCGTTTCTGCGACTTCTCGGAGTTGTTCAAACGAGGAGGCAACCTGATTCGCTTCGACAGAGGTTTTGCTGGCGATCGCCACCACATCCTGCATCATCTGAGACACGATTTCTGAGGCTTGAGACTGCACGATCGTCGCTTGAGCAATGCCTTCAACCAACTGGCTAATCTGAGTACTGACGGCCGTAATTTGGTTCAAACTTTGGCGTGTTTCATCCACAAGTTGAGTTCCAATTACCACCTGTTGGGTTCCAGATTCCATTGCAGCCACCACTTCATTCGTTTCAGCTTGAATCTCCATCACCAGCTTACGAATCTCTTCAGTGGCTTCCGCCGATCGCCGTGCTAGTGCCCGAACTTCATTGGCAACCATACCAAACCCGCGCCCTTCTTCTCCCGCCAAAGCCGCTTCAATCGACGCATTCAGCGAAAGCAATTTCGTTTGTTCAGCAAAGGCACTAATCAACTCAATGACCGAGGAGATCTTCTGAGATGATTCACCTAAGTGTTTCACCTTCTTTGCCGTTTCCGCCACCGTTGCTCGAATTGCTTGCATCCCCTCAACCGTGCGGTTCATCGCGACATCACCTGCTTCCACGGTCAAGGTTGCCTGTTGCATGGCTACTTCTGCTTGCTTAGCGTTCATTGAAACGTCTTGCACCGCTTTTGCCATGTCTTGAATCACCTGTAGAGCGGAAGCAATGGCTTCGGCTTG
The DNA here is from genome assembly GCA_012033255.1 of Cyanobacteria bacterium RU_5_0. Taxonomy (GTDB): domain Bacteria; phylum Cyanobacteriota; class Cyanobacteriia; order Elainellales; family Elainellaceae; genus JAAUSF01. The sequence goes on along the minus strand of JAAUSF010000053.1, from coordinate 15,155 downwards.
TCGCAGGGCTTCTTCGGATAGTTCTTGTACAGAAGCCTGGCTATTGCTCGTGGTGTTAGCCATTTGGTTTGCGGCTTGTTGAACTTGTACAACGATCTTCCGCAAGTTTTCAACGGTGGCATTGTAGGAGTCTGCAATGGTGCCAATTTCGTCGGCAGTTACTTTAGCACGGACGGTAAGATCGCCCTTACTGATTGGATCAACTTCTTGCAGCAGTTCGATCACTCGTTGTTGCAGAGTCCGATTGACGCCATCTGACGTTTCTTTGGCTTGTTTGAGTTCAGTCGTCCGCTCTTCAACGCGCCGTTCTAGCTCATCGTTTGCCTGTTCCAGAGCCGTGTTGGTTTGTTCTAGAGTGCTGAAAGACTGGTTTAACTGAGATGCCATTCGGTTGAAGGATTGTGACAGTTGTTCGAGTTCATCAATCCCGGTGACTTCTACTTGCTGCTCCAAATCACCCGCCGCGATCGCCTTCGATGCTTGGTTCAAGCGAAGAATCGGTCGGCTGATCCAACGACTGGTATAGAGACCTGACAGGATCGCCAACACTAATGCTGCCAAACACAGCAGAATGGTGGTGCGAGCGTTCGCATTGATTTGTGCCAAGAAGTCGGCTTCAGGGATGACGGTCACAATCAGCCAGTCAAGTCCTTTGTTGTCTTGGAGTGGGGTAATTTGAACAAACTGCTGACGACCATCAATCGAAAAATTAAGCTGTTGTGTACTGCTAATCCCTGTTAGTCCACCAGGACGATCGCTTAAATATTGAGCCGTGAGACGAATAAGCTCACTATTACTATCCGTCGCTTTGAGTCGTTGTGCCTCGCCGGTGCCACCCGTTGCGAGAGGGCTTTCCGGAGTTGAGTTGGCTACCAGAAGTCCCGATCGCTCCATTACAAAAACCTCGCCAGATTGACTGACATTGAAACTGTTGAGGAGTTCGGAAATATCTGAAAGAGAACGACCTGCACTGGTGACTCCGATCAGGTTGCCAGCATCATTGTAAATCGGTTGTGCCAGAAAGATGAGCAAGTGTTGAGCAGCAGTGTATGGAAAGATCGGACTCCACACTTCTTTGCCCGCATTTTCAGCCGCTGTATAAAAAGGTCTCGCCTTGACATCATAATTTTCAGTGGTATCGAGTAACCGAGTTGGATTCCCCTGATCATCCGACGCATAGATGCGAAAGTCGCCGCCAATCCTATCTGCGGTTAGAATGTCTGGGTTTCCTTCCTGGTATAGCTCAGCCGATCGATGTGTTCCCTGACTAGTGCTAATAGTGACAACGTTAACAGAAGGGTAAAACAGTTTCAGCAAATTCCAGACTTGACGTTCCTGACTCTTGAGATCTTCTAGGCTCCACTGCCTGCGATTTAGGTTATCAATATTGACTTTATTGACGACCTCTGATTCTTCTAGAAGATCGGTAATCTCACGTTCAACCCGGACAGAGATTTCGCTGCGTAGCTGATTCGCAATATCATTAACGGCTTGTTGCCCGTTCCGCCACGACAACCAACCTGTTAGCCCGACGGCTACCATGATTTGGATGACGAACGGTACCACTAATACCAAACGAAGCGGCACTTTTTGCAAGCCAGCATGATCTGTTTGTTCAGGTTGGGGTGGCTGAATTTCGGTTGCAACTTTCTCTTGCGAAGCGGGTAATGGAGAAGAAGTGACAGCGCGTTGTTCGTCTGCTTGAACAATTTGAGAGAGAGAAGTCTCACTTCTGTTAGATGAACTTGATGAAACTGATTTGAACGGTGTCTGTGACATAGCAAATTAATCCTCTGACCTTACGAGTTAGCTCACTTTGAATTGACCAACACCGTCTTTCAGTGTTCGGGCTACATGTTGCAGTTGTCCGAAGGAGGATGAAACCTGCATGGCTTCAGTGGAAGTTTTGTTGGCGATCGTTGCTACGTCCTGCATTGTTTGAGCCACTGTTTCAGAAGCGTGAGATTGCACGACGGTTGCCTGAGCGATCGCTTCAACTAATTGGTTAATTTGGGCACTGACCGCCGTAATTTTGTTCAAACTTTGGCGCGTATCATCCACTAACTTCGTTCCGGTTGCCACTTGTTCAATCCCGGCTTCCATTGCCTCTGCCACTTCTCTTGTTTCCGCCTGAATACTACTCACCAGATTTCGGATTTCTTGGGTCGCTTCTGCCGATTGCCGTGCCAGCGATCGCACTTCGTTTGCAACCACCGCAAACCCTCTTGCGCCTTCACCTGCACGAGAAGCCTCGATCGATGCATTCATCGCTAGCATATTCGTTTGAGCCGCAAACGCACTAATTAGCTCCACGACTTTGGAAATTCGCTGCGATGACTCACCTAAGTGTTTAACCTTCTTCGCGGTATCTGCAACCGTCATTTGAATGGCTTGAATCCCTTCAACGGTACGGTTCATCGCAAGATCACCTTCGTCTACAACCTGAGTGGCTACCTGGACTACGGTTTCGGCTCGTTCCGCATTGGCGGCTACGTCCCGCACCGCACTTGCCATGTCTTTTACCAGGTCGAGGGCATTCGCGATCGCTTCGGCTTGCTGCAACGCTTCAATGGACAGAACTTGTACGGAGGTATCGTTGGCGATCGTGGTTGTAACTACCTCATCGACAGCATCCTGCACCTGAAACACAATTCTTCGCAAGTTATCTACCATGGCGTTGTAGGAGTCAGCGATCGTACCAATTTCATCGGCAGTTACTTTCGCCCGAATTGTCAAATCCCCTTTACTGATGGGATCAACATCCTGAAGCAATTCCAATGCTCGTCTTTGCAGTCCTTCTTTCAGTTGACGTTGTTCTTGCGCGAGTTTTTCGGTTTGTTCTAGTAGTTCTGCCCGATATACCGATAACCCAAGCTCTGTTGCTAATTGCTGAAGGAACGTAATCTCAGTCGGTTGCCAATCACGAAGGGTTGAGTCATGCACCAATATCACTCCGAAGAGTCGATCGCCGCTCCAAATGGGAGCCATCAAACCTGCTTCAATCGACAGAGTTTCCAGTTGCCGGAGAAAGTCGATCGGCAAGTCGGTGTTTGCGCTATCAACGGTCACGATTTCGCCCTGTTGGCATCGTTCGAGCAACAGATCCGGAATTGAAAATTCCTCATTCACGTCATCATGCGGTAGTCCCAGTACGGCGAATTCGGCAGGAATCGTGTTGTTCCAGTTTGAGTGAAGGCGATAAAGAATGACGCCTTCTAGCTTAAGCAATTCACGAACATCCTGAATGACCTGTGAAAAAATTGCTTCTAGGTCGGCAGTTCGCATTGCCCCAGATCCTTTAGCAGCCGCTAAAAGGCGTTCTCGTTCTGCTTCAATCCTTTGGGCATCTAAGAAACCCTGAAGCTGATTCGCCATCTGGTTGATGTTGAATCCTAATGTAGCAACTTCATCCTCTCCTTCAACATTCACACGAGTCTTTAGTTCACCTCGACCAATTTTTTCCACGGCATCTGCTGCCTCAATGATGGGACGAGTCGCCCGACTGGCAATGGTCGCCGCGATCGTTCCCAACACGAGAGCCGTGACGATCGTTCCGAGTGACAGCGTTAAGATGAGCGTTTTCTGTGCGGCAAAAACGGTTGAAGTCGGTTCATAAGTTAGTACACCCCAGTCAATATATAACCCTTCAATTTGAGGAACCGGGGCATAGGTCAGAAGATATTCCTGTCCATCTTGTTGGGAGATATCAAGAGTCGTCGTGACCGTTTCGCTAGACCGTAACTCAGCATATTTAGGAAAAATGGTGGCTATCTCAGCGTTCAGGGTTTCATCGTCACCCGATGCGATCGTTTTGTCTTGTTTAGTGAAGAAAGTTTCACCTGGCTGAAAGGGTTTGCCATCAATTTTGATTGAATTACTATCCACTTCAATGCGAGTAGGAGCAATTTCTTGCTCCTGTTCATCTGCGGTTTTTTCGTAGTAACTCATTCTGTGATCGATGACCTTAAACCCAGGCAATCTACGATCGTTATTTCTGCCTCCGTAAATCAGGTTAATTAATTTTTCCTGAATTAACAAAGAGATATCGTCAGGAGTAATTTGGTTATAGACTAAATAGGCAAGTTCCTGGGTTAACGGATCAAGTAGCGGTGCAACCAAATATAAGGATGGTTCCCCAGTTACGTCAGACACACGCAGCGGAGTAACTGCTGGAAGAAAAGTATCTTGCGTTTGCAGCAAATAAGCTGCATTGAATTCTGCAAATGGTTTGGCACTCGGTGTATCTGAGTTAGATGGAACAGCCATTTCAGACGATCGCAGGGGAATTCTTCCTCCAGCAAGATATATGAATGCTCCCTCTGGTGAAACAGTCGCAATTAGAGGATTAGACGACTCGCGTTGAGCAAAACTATCCAAAAATTTGACGAGATCTTCAGGTGCAGTGGACTGGCGAGTTTCGGGATCGGCAATAAGCGGATTTGTGATGATCGTTTCAACATTTTGCAGTCGATTCTCCATCAAACGATTCAATTCGAGACTAATATCTACAGCCAGTCTCTGCCTTTCTTCTAAGGCTTCCTGAACAATGATCCGGTTCGCGAAATAAGTGGCGCTTCCACCCACGAGCAACACAGGTAAGACTCCGAGTGTAACCGCCAATGCAGTTACTTTAGTCTTTACGCTAATTCTCTGCCACCAGTTTGTCGATCGCGGTTGAGAAAGAATTTCTGAACCCTCTTCTTGCTCACTTTCCTCAAGTTCTAGTAATTCAGGGGAAGGTTGATCTTGAAAGGACTGTATCTGCGTAGGCAAAGAAGAAAGCGATGCTGTTGCAGAGGGTTGATCTGTCACTTGAACACTCTTAAACAATGAAATTTCGCCCTTGTTAGCGTTTTGCGGAGTAGACTTCAAGGGTCTCTCAGACATGGTGTAAACCTCGACATCAATTGAGGATCGATTACGACACTGTTGTGTTGGAGAAGAGATAAACCTGCGTAAGGTAGATGGTTTCCAACCCGTTTAAGGGGTAGATAGTTCCAACTGATCGATATTAGTGATACTCTTTAGATTCCTGACTTTGTGTTGTAGAGAACAGCAAAATACTCAATCAGTTCTAAAAATTTTTGCTGCTTCTAAATGGTAGACCAGCCTTCTTGCATACGATGTGAAGAGTTCTCACGTCGCACTAATAGATTCACAACATATACAAAATTTCCCCCTCTACACAATCCTATCTAAATAACCTATAGGCAAGAGATGTAACCGGAATTAACTGAATCTTTAAAGTCAAGTTATATTGACAATGATCTTTATAGCTGTAGTCAGTTAGGTTAGGACATGGACATTTTTGTGGGGCGGCTCCGCCGCCCCACAAAAATGTCCTAACCAATATGACTATGGCTATAAATGAAAAGACTATACAGGAAAAGGCACAATACACTGCACTTCAATGAGCGATTCAATGTAATGTCAGAGGATGTTTGAAAAGCCTGATTTGTGACCTAATTGGTGTAAGGGCAGAGCATAATGCGTCGTTCCTACTTTTAAACCGCTTCACGCACGATCGACGATTGAAGCAACATCTAACGCTATGACAAATTGAGGATCAATCAGGTTTGACAAGTCCGGGATAGTTTCAATTTGATTCTGCGATTTCAAAAACTCTGCAATGGCTTGCATTGGCTTAAGCAAATAGAGATCGCTTTGAGGATTTGCTAGCATTTCTCGGTTTGTTTTTACATTAGGCAATTGAATTCCTCGAAGTTGAGTTTTCAATACTTCTGGTTCAAGATCAAAGTGTTTAGCGGCTAATACTAATCCATCATTAGGGTTGGTATTTAGAAAATCTAATCCTTTAAGAATGCAGCTTACAAAGGCTTTTACAGTTTGTTGACTTGATTCAATAAATTCAGTTCGGAAGGCATAAACATCAGCGATCGCCGATGGCATCTTAGAGGAATCATAAATAATTCGTCCATCTTTTTGATTTGCATTCGCTTGATTTACATAGGGAGAGTAGGAGCAGGTAATTTCGACGCTACCTGCTTCATAAGCAGCGGCGGCGATGGCTGGCTCAGCGTCAATTAAAATTACATCTTTTTCACTTAAACCCGCCTCCGCCAAAACTTGTAGTAGAAAAAAGTGGCTAACTGCCCCCTTTTGCACGGCAATTTTTTTACCTTTGAAATCTTTGATGCTAGCAATACTATTTCGAGCAAGGACAGCATCGGCACCAACAGAAGTATCCTGGACTAGAACAATCCGATAATCAGCCCCTTGTGCGGCTAGTGCTACCGCCTCGGAAATCACTGGCACGATTCCTTGATTCTGCCCAACGACAAAACTAGGAATGCTCTCTTGAACACTGCTAAACGATCGAATTTGCAGATCAAGCTCTACTTCTTGAAACAATCCGCTCTCTTTAGCAATGTAGAGCGGTGTAAGACCAATCCAGGGTGTAATTCCAAGACGAATACTTGTGAGATTTGATGCAGTTGATGGTGATGAATTATTAGGATTAGTACATCCCTTTAAAACGAAGCTACCAGACATGCCAACGATGAATCCTAACGCCTGGCGACGTGTCCAACTTGGATGAGGTAAAAACGTGTTCATCGATCTCATTTATTTCTTCACAAAATAATTCGCATAGATTGAATCACTAGATACTTTCCGAAGTTATCTAGATGTTCTTTGTGTCGTTCAATTTCCTAGATAAATAGCATCTACAAACTTATGCATCGGCTATTTTGGCATGATTTCAAGAATAGCTGTTCCATCTAGAATGGCTAACATATCTCCCTCGGCTTGCCACCAGTATCCACGTACTAAAGACGCCAGTTCCGGCATGATAGAAGACGATGGCGGGGCTTGAATCATATCCAGATTGCACCGCTCAATGTCGCCAACTTGATTGACAACCAGCCCCAAGATTTGGTTTTTGGCTGAAGAAGATTGCCTAAACGCCGATCGCGCTTTATGACGCTGAACTTGCAGCACAACAACTGAATGGGTTGATCCATACGTTGACTGTTGATACCAGGGTATTAGCCCACACAGATGCCCTAAGTCCACCATCCAGAGGATTTCACCTCGCCAGTTGTAAACACCCATTACCCAAGGTGGAGTGTGGGGAATTGGCACAATTTGACCGATTGGAACGCTCAGCACTTCGGTCAGGTGTTGGATGGGCAGAAGCACAGGCATCTCAGAAAGATATAGTCGCAAAAATTCTTCGCCTCTAGGAACAGACGAAACCAGTGCTGATCCAGGTTGAGAATCTGGAACTGATAAAGTGTCAGACATGAGCGTGATTTCAGCAATTAAGAGTTAGGGCTGGATCAATTGTTTAACCGTGCGGACAAATTCCTCTTGATCGATCGGTTTGGCTAAGTAGGCATCTGCACCTTGCTTCATTCCCCAAAATTTGTCCATATCTGTGCCCTTCGTAGAGCAAAGTACGACTGGAATATTGCTGGTACTAGCTCCCGCTTTGAGTTGACGACAAACCTCAAACCCACTGCATCCAGGTAAAACCACGTCTAAAACTACTGCATCAGGCTTCTGCTTAGTGACTGCTGCGATCGCCTCTTCTCCGCTCTGAGCAATCAAAACATTGATTCCACCTTTCTGCAAACAGCCAATTAGGATTTGCATATCGGTCAGTGAATCTTCAACAATCAGAACTGTTCCCATAGGAGTTACCTCACAAATGAACCGAAAATGAGCGTCTAATCTGAATGATTCAGCGATCGGTTGCAAGCGAAAGATTTCGCGCACTTGATTGATTGAGGCGCTTTTGAATGACATTAAGCACCGCTTCAGCATCTAAAGGTTTCGGTAGAAAATCGGATGCTCCAGCAAAGTTGGCTTGCAACCGATTCGCAAACCCATCGCTTCCAGTTAAGATTACGATCGGTGTCTGGCGAAAACATGAAAGTTTACGTAATTGTTCACAAAGTTCGTGCCCGTTTGTGTTGGGCATCACCAAATCCAAGAAGATCAAATCTGGTTTACGGGCAATGAGAATGCCGATCGCCCTCACGGCATCATCAATTCCCAAAAATTGATAACCGGCTGAAGTCAGCAATTTGTCCATGGTGTGACGCACTAAAAAGCTATCATCCACACATGCGATCAGGGCACTACGGGCAGGAGTCGATCGCGCTTCAGGCATCTTCCGCTGGTGAACTGGAGCCGATAAATCAGAAATGCTGGTCAGTTCGATAATTCCGAGTTGAATGAACGGAAGCAGCGAAGTCGCGACCTGCACAACATCTCGCCGCATTTGCCCTGCAACATCCAGCAATGTATGCTGACCATTGAGGAGTTGAATTAAGGTTTGGTAAGTTTGTCCAGAACTCAGCCGTTGCAATTGTTCAGGCTGTCGAATTACGGGAGCTTTATGAGGAGAGTAATCTGTAAGCGTTGCCTCTTGCCATGACTGCCAGCGCGTTTGGGCGGCAGCGGTCACTTCTTCTAGCCGCACTGAACCAAGCGGTGCAGAAATTGAACCGTCTTGTTTAATTCGATCGCTAACACGATTGGCTTGCTCAATATCAAAGAACATTTCAACCAAAATTGAGTGAACGATACGAGCGACTTGCTTAGGGGTGATTTCCTGACAAGATACCCACTGTTGCAACAGTGCATACTCCCATCCCATCGGGAATGCCGCCGAATGACTATTGACCAGATCCGCATACCACCTGACACGGTGAGCTGCCTTAGAGGGGCAATGAGCAGTTACATTTCTGAGGAAGCGTCTAACCGAGTGAACTCCTCCAGTCGCATAGACGATCGAACCTTGAGACAAGTAAAAAATCCATTGTTGCCCCGTTGAATCGGTTCGGATCAGTTGACCACTAAACTGAAGTTGTCTCAGATTTCTGAGAAACTGAATGTGTTTCAAAGCAGTAAACCTTTTGCGTATATTATAAAGAGCCGATTCAGTTAGGACTTACGCACAACTTTCCAGCAAATTAACGTCCTGGTTCAAAACTAAAACCAGAGTACGTAAAGCCTTATATAGAGTTAAGCGGGGTAGATACAAGGCGAACAAAACACCAAGGGAAGCTCATTCGGCTCTTCTAGAGGTAGATTCTTCAATACCCTAATTCGTGAGGCAAGTCTAGATGAGTCACAGATGGCATCCTCGCAGAACTCGCCCTGTCAGAACAAGAGCCATTTAGCCTAGATGATACCCTTTCGCTAGGGCATAATTTCTGACATGACGATTATATTCCTATAAAATATCGGTCTTTAGCAATATGCGTTACACAGCTTAACCAAATCTTTACTGGTATTGCAAGGTAGTAATGTATGGCTAGCTTGCCTCTGCTAGACATCTACACAATCCTAAAATACGCCATATGCAACTTCTTGACATCTCTTTTGGGATAGGTATCCCACCCATCCAGATCGAGAGCAGGCAAAAGGATTAGCTAGACTAACCCCTGTCGAATGGCTAGAACCGCGATTTGAGTCCGATGATTGACTCCGAATTTGTTCATTAAGCTTCGTACATGAGTTTTGACTGTATTTGGGCTAAGGTGAAGTGCTGCTGCCATCTCAGAGTTGCTATGTCCTTCAATTAATAACTCAAGAATCTCTTGTTCACGCCCTGACAATGCCCGCACCGGAAGATTGAGAGGCAACGTTTTATGTTCAATTGGTTGATGCGTAGCGCCATGTAATTCTTTTGAAGAATTGCGTTGATTTGTTGAAATTGCAAAAGCCATAATTTACCTCTTCCCTTGGTAAGTTTTTTCTCAGTATGTTGTAGATAACGATCGATTTGGATTCACTCCATCATCCAAAAATTTTTCAATTGTTTTTCTGAGCTAGCTCAAATTCGATCGTTCTGCTTTGAAGTAAGGGGGTTCTCGTTCACTTGATTACAGCATCAATTCAAGCGACATACAAGAATCTCTGCGAATTCCTGCGGGGAAACCACTATTGCCTTAAGCCCTGCTGAAAATATTATGGGATACTGATCACAGTTTGCAATATTTTGCTACTTTTGCACCAGGCAATATAAGTGTGTTAAGCCTCAACTTAAGGAAAATTTTTGAAATATCGTTGGCTTACTGATTGATTGATGGTTGCTAGCATAATGCTCCTGGTTATTAAGGGTTGACGATATGAAATGTTGTTTTAACGATCGACACTCATCCAGTCACAAACTAACTTGTGATCTACAACGTTCCATTTCGCTGTAAGTTCTGCTTTTTTAGAAGCAGGAACAACAAACAATGAACTAGGTTTAGCTTGAGGATTTAGAACCGTTGCCGCAACCATGATTGAACTCCTTCTAGTTGAATTGTTATCAAATTGGGAATGAAGGCGATCGGCTTCCATGCGGGCTTAAACTCAAATCGCTGCTTCATTTGCTTCATATATCAATAATAATACGCTTCGTATCGTTTTGAAAACCAATAAACCTTAAAAAATTATGATCAATACCCGATCAAGTGGATATTGACCCCTTTCCATGACTGAGGAGTAGACCTTTCAGCCTAGGCTCTGTTTTAAAAGTTGATTTTTCGTGCGCTTCGCGCACGAAAAATCAACCCTCCCAGTCAGTTTTAAAACACGCCCTAGTAGTCTGTCATTTTTGTTTTGCGGGGTGCAGGGGTTTCACCCCTGCGTGGGCAACGCCCCCACCCCCCATTACCCATCAAATCTTGCTTGACAAAGCACTAGCCACTTGCATTACACCGATTCCACTCCATCAAACAATGTATGGCATTATACGCTACGTGTCGTATTTTTATAAAAAGGGGATACTAAAAGCAGTGAAGAATAAACTAATGCCAAACTCAACTCGAACTCGCGGACGCCAGCGTAGTGAAGCCGTGCGCCAAGCCATATTAAAAGCAGCGTATGAAATGTTGCAAGAATCTGACTTTGCTTCAGTGACAATCGAAGGAATCGCAGCACGAGCCGGTACAGCAAAGACAACCATTTATCGATGGTGGTCAAGCAAATCTGCTGTGTTGATTGATGCGTTTCTAGAAGTGACGCGATCGAAAACAGAATTTCCTGATACCGATTCCGTGGTTGAAGTATTCAAACGGCAAATTCCGCTCCTCGTTCAGGCCTATGCTGGCGAAACCGGACACAGCGTTGCTTCGATTATTGCTGCCGGACAGATGGATAAAGAAGCCATTGAAGCATTCCGCATTCGTTATCTTGCGATTCGCCGTTCAGTTGCCAAAATGCTGATTGAACGTGGGATTGAACAAGGTATTTTTGCATCTGATCTTGATCCAGAAGTGGCGATCGATCTCCTCTACGGACCAATCTACTTTCGGCTGCTAGTCGGTCATGGTTCACTCGACTTGGCATTTGCTGAAAAACTAGTAGAGCATGGCATGAGAGGCTTATTAAGTCGTTCTCACTGCAACGATGATACGATGATCGCGATCGAACAAAGTGCTGGTTAACTTGCGATCGCCCTCACGGCTTCAGGTTTTTCTGCTTTCTGTCGAGCTTCCTCTGCTTGAAATTCGGCGAGCTGCGCCTCGATTTGCTGTTGCACCAATCGACGATATTCAATGAAGTGTTCGGCATGAGCGCAAACGGTGAGATAGTGATCCCAAACACCCGGATTCTGTCTGAGGATGCTGAATAGATGATGCCAGAATTTCCACCGAGTATTGCGTTTGAACCCTTGCCGCCAAAGGATAATAGCGATCGCCCTCATCTCCACTAAACTTGGAAGCGTTGCGACGGCTTGAGACCGAGGCGGTGGCATATGGATGAAGTGCCGATAGACGCGATCGATAAATCGATTCGGTTCATACAACGTCCGAAATGCATGAATGTATTCTCTGGCGATTTCTTCCACCGGACGAGTGGGAATGAAGTTCATCAATGTCACCTGATTGCCATCCACCTTTCGATCGTTGAGCAACCGTCCTTCTTTCTCTAGGCGATGCCAGAGTCCTGTATTGGGTAACGCTTGCAGGACACCAAATAGAGCCGTTGGGATGGCAGTTTTTTCCACAAACTCGATAATGCGATCGCCCGCCCCCGACTTTTCACCATCAAAACCAATGATGAAACCTGCCATCACTCGCAATCCTGCCTGATTGATCGCCACAACCGCGTCAGCTAGAGAACTACGGGTGTTTTGGAATTTTTTAGTCAATTCCAAACTTTCGGCATCTGGTGTTTCAATCCCCAGGAATACACCGTTAAAACTGCATTCCACCATCAGTTCCATTAGTTCTGAATCTTGCGCTAAATCGACAGATGCTTCCGTGTTAAAGGTAAATGGATACTGATGTTCCACCATCCAAATTTTCAGTTCTTTCAGCAATAACTTGACATTGCGTTTGTTGCCAATAAAGTTGTCATCGACCATGAAAATGGCTCGTCGCCAACCCAGTTCATAGAGGCGATCGAGTTCTGCTAAAAGCTGCTGTGGCGTTTTGGTGCGGGGTTTGCGTCCATATAACACAATGATGTCGCAGAATTCGCACTGGAAGGGGCACCCACGAGAAAATTGCACTGACATCGAATCATATGCCTCCAGTTCCAGCAAATCGAATCGCGGAATCGGCGTAATCGTGACATCGGGTTTCTCCCCATTTGCCGCCCGAAAAATGCCTTGCTCCTCGCCATGCTGAACAGCTTCAACAAACATCGGCAGTGTAATCTCCCCTTCATCCAAAATCAGGTAATCTGCGCCTGCGGCAAGCGAACCATCTGGCACTGAGGTTGGAAAAGGACCCCCAACCGCCACTTTTTTACCCCGTCGTTTTGCCTCCCGGATCTGCTCTAGCAAATCTTGCTTTTGCACAATCATTGCCGACAGAATCACCAACTCTGCCCATTCCCATTCGGCTTCTGTGACTTCCCGAACATTGTGATCAACCAGCTTAAATTCCCATTCTTGCGGCAAAATTGCCGCAACCGTCACTAGCCCCAAGGGAGGCAACAGAACTTTGCGATCGACCAGTTCCAAAATCTTCTCAAACGACCAAAACGTTTTGGGAAACTGGGGATAAAGAAGGAGAACCCGCATGAATGATCAAACCTCACACAACTAGACGATCGGGGAATGCTGAGTTTTCCTTTAGAATACATGATTGGGCAGAGTTTCCAAGAAACCTTGTGACACTCCCCTACTTTGAGTCACGTTTATGCAGCGGGATCACGGCTTTATTGAACAATTCTTTATTGACCAATTTGAGTTTAGTAATGATTGTTGACTGGTGGCAAACCAATTTTCCCAAGGGACGGCAAACCCTGACGATCGCAGATGCTCGTGGGCGCGAGGTGGCGATCGCTTACGGTGAAGCTGGCATGGGCCAACCATTATTTCTCCTTCATGGAATCGGTAGCTGGAGCTATAACTGGCGTTACAACATTCAAGCCCTATCACAACACGTTCGGGTCATTTGTGTCGATGCAAAAGGCTATGGATTTTCCGAAGCCTCTGAGCCGCCAGAAGTGACGGGGCATCAAGTCATCGAACTGGCTCGAATCATTCAGGCATTGTGCGATCGTCCGGTAATGGTTGCGGCGGAATCATTAGGAGCATTGACGGCTCTGGCACTTGCCCAAGCTGAACCCACTTTAATCGATCGACTGATACTCATCAACGTGCCTGTTTTCCCGCAACGTCTACCCAGTTGGCGGATGCAGTTGCTTGCTCATCTGCCATTAAGCTGGGTGCAATTTATTGATCAACGACAACTTTTGCGTCCCTTTGCCCCGTTTGTCCGGCAAGTGACCCATTGGCTTCGGCGGGAAGTGGTTGCAGATCCAAGTTTAATTACGTCAGAAGAAATTTACTGGCTCACTTATCCGTATCTCCATCGTCCAGGAACATTGGCTCAATTCGCCGCCGATTTACGGTTAGCTGCACAAGAAATCGATCGATTCCATTGCAATCAGCCCAGTCTCATTCGATCGATTCAATCCGCTCTGCCCGATGTCACCTGTCCTACACTCATTCTTTGGGCAGATCACGATCAGTGGTTTCCCTTAGAAAATGGTCAAGCTCTCCACGATCGATTGCCCAACTCCCAACTTCAAATCATTCCCAACTGCGGTCACGTTGCTTCAAGCGGAAACGCAGGATTCGTGAATCAAGCAATCCGAGAATTTATATTGGAGGCAGCATCCCCTCATTAATGGGACACCAACCGGCACTTACAGCCGTTTCCCCTTGCATAAGCCACCCATCCACACATCCACCCGCAATTGTGGTTTACTCATCTGAAAATCGCTGTAGGACTCGCTACCAGATCGACCCGTTCGCCAATTAACCCTAAAAATACCCTGCCAAAATGCTGAATTTCTAAAAAACTTGCCTGATCTGGTACTGTTTTGTAAACCCGGAACGTCTTCATAATTCCTAAAGTGGCAGCACTTTCCAGAGAGCCAACAAAGCTGGTATCGCGGTCAAGAAAATAGGGTTGGCTAGCCCAATGCTCCATCTGATTGGCGTTTAAAAAGTAGCAGCCAGCATGAGGATTGAGCGTGCGACGGAAAGTAATGGGCATTCCCATAATCTTGCCCTTAATTTGCGGGTGATCCTGTACCCTTTGAAAGGGTTCAGTGATTCGCGGAGCCAGGTCGCCATCAATATAGGCTTTGCAGATTAGATCATAGGTAGAAACTTCATAGCGATGGGGCTGAAGTAAGCTCAAGTCGCCTGCCTGTTGATTAAACCAATCTAATTTGATGAAGAACCAGGGATCATGAAGGATCAGATCATCTTCGAGAAAACAGTAGTAGTCATAGTGACCGAGACTATCTCGCAGAACAGTTTGGCACTCAAACCCTAACAGTAGAGGTTCTGCTTGGGTCGGATGATGCTTGTAGAAATGGTAGGGCAGGGAAAGTTGATCCAAAAGATGATGACCCTGGGTGGTGCAAACCACGATGTCGAGATCGTGGGTTTGTGACTGGTTAGCAGGCAAGGTTAATGAGCTAGCAATTCTAATGGTTGTTTGAGATTTACTAAATAGCTGGTGTAAGGCAGCAATATTGTTACTTAACGCCTCCAACCGAGGCTGGGGATTTTTGCGTTGGGAACTGTGGCGACCGCTACCGTCGGGCTTAAAGAGGTGGGCAATGGTGAACAGGATTCGCATTATGGATCAGTGTTTGATAGGGCTGTATCTTACAGCGATTTTCAGATGAGTAAACACAATTTGCGGGTGGATGGGTGGGTG
>JAAUSF010000052.1 GCA_012033255.1 Cyanobacteria bacterium RU_5_0 | reverse complement strand
GAGCAATCTACGCAGATGTGATTTTGTTTACCGCGCCGCCGTCCATTTTTACGGATATGAGTCGAGCTGCATTCAGGGCATTGCATCGGATTTCACCTCAATTCATCCCTCCATTATGCAACGCCAAGAATTCTTGGAATCCTGCCAAACCCTCGGTCTACTGCGGATGATTGTGACGAGTCAGGCAGCCGTGTTGGAAGTGCGAGGGATGATCGAAAAGCTATTCTATGCAGAGCTTCCTAAAGGCAAATATGCCAATATGCATCAGGAAGGCTTTGAGTTTCATCTCAACATGGACAACATTATTCAGGTTAAGTTTGAAGAGGGAGAATCGAAACGCGGTACCTTTACGACCTACGCTATTCGGTTCTTAGATAAAACTGGGGAACCTTCACTGAGTCTATTTCTCCAGTGGGGAAAACCCGGAGAATATGCCCCCGGACAAGTCGAAGCATGGCAGGCGTTGAGAGATCGTTATGGGGTGGTGTGGAACCCTGCTCCAGTGACGAACTTGTAGGGATGGGGCGTAGGGGAGGGGGGATTGTGGGTATGCAGGGAAAATGGCGAGTTGTCTGGATTGTCGCGTTGTTGTTGCTGTGGTTGTTCTGTAGCGGTACGGCTCAGGCAGGTGCGTTGGCAGACCGTTTGGCAAAGTTTCCAGATTGGCACGGGAAACCGATCGCTCCGGTAGCCGAGGGAGATTTGGACTATCCAGACTGGTTTTTGGGAGATTGGAGGGTCACAACGACACTCGTAGATATGGTCGCTCCTTTGGCTCCAGAGGTGATCACACCAGGATTTGAGAGCAATCGTCAATTTTTAAATCAGCCGATCGCCTTTCAGGTGCGGTTTGTCGAAGCTCAACCCGAAGGAATTGAGTCGCTCATGCAATTGCTAGGACTAGAAGAACCGCAAATTGTCCCCGATCGGGCATTCAATGGACTGAATTTGGCGAAGGCATACTTGGGCGATCGAGCCGTTCTAACGGTTAAAGTCGATCCGCGTAATCCAAATCGGCAGATTACGTTAATGCAAGATGACCGTCAGTTAGTATCAATTGTGACTGCACGAGCGATCGAATCTCCCAACCCCGATCAGTTCATTACAACTGAATTCTTCCAACAAGAATTCTTAGGGACATCTGAAATCTACTTCAATGAAGTGGAAAACACGACGGCATATATGCATCGATCGTCTGTGGATGCCGATACTCCTGAAATTACCGCCGATCAAGTCACCGCCATTTATTTATCGCCTCAAGATCCAGATTATTTTGAGGCGATCGATCCGGATAATCTCTTTGGAGAACCGCGTCCTGTGGCGCTATACCGCTATCGAATGGAATTTTTTAAAGCGACTCAATCAGAGGGGAACCCCTATCCGCTTTCACTAAGGCTCAAAGGATCATGAATTCAATAAACTGTGGGGTGGGTGTCCATGTCCTACGGACACGCTTCGCGAACACCTGCCCGGACGGGCAAGATGCCCATCCCACAAGAATTGCAGTTTATTTAATTTCCATGCCTAAGTTTTTCATTTTGAATTTTGAATTGCTGACAACATGTAGAGAGTTCCAATGTCTAACCCCGATCCTCTTCTCCAAACAGTTCCCCTGTATCCCCTGGATTGGGAACCCCCTGAACCTCCAACGGATTTGATTTTTGACGACGGAGAACCCTTGGAAACAAACCGCCATCGGATTGCGATGAATGTTTTGATTGATTCAGTGCTGCAAGCCTTTCAAGATAGAGATGACTTTTTTGCAGGCGGCAATATGTTTGTTTACTACAGCCGCAATCAAGCGATGAATCGAGACTTTCGTGGACCTGATGTCTTCGTGGTGCTTGATGTGGATGGTCAGCGAGAGCGGCAAGGGTGGGTTGTTTGGGAGGAAAATGGACGCTATCCAGATGTGATTGTGGAGTTGCTCTCTTCCAGCACTGCCACTGTCGATTTGGGGATCAAAAAAGATCTCTATGAACGCACTTTTCACACCGCAGATTACTTCGTCTACGATCCATTTAATCCCGATTCCCTGCAAGGCTGGCATCTAGGAACCTCTCAACGCTATCAGCCGATCGCCCCGAACAATCAAGGCTGGCTCTGGTGTGAAACGTTGCAACTATGGCTCGGCACTTGGCAAGGTGCTATCCGTCGAGAACCCCCAACTGGAATCTGTCACTGGCTACGATTTTATGATCCCGATGGCAATCTGGTTTTGTTGCCTCAAGAACTTGCCCAACAAGAACGCCAACGTGCCGATCGCTCAGAAGAACTTGCCCAACAAGAACGCCAACGCGCTGATCGATTAGCCGATCGCTTGCGAGAACTGGGCGAAGATCTCAATGCACTATAACCAGCAGAAATTATCCACGCAGAACGCGGGCTGACGATCGTAGGTACGTGCAAATGCTTGACAGAATGTTGTGTAGCTTTAGAAAACAGAGGAATTCAAGCCGATTATTGTTTACGCGAAGAAAGCTTCATAGAAGCTGCTGAAATAAATTTGCCGCTTTTTAATACCTCTCCGATCAGTTTCACTAAATGGTGTTATCAATTTCATCAACAAGCCCTGTCACTTTTACAAACCTATGGAGAATCGTTTTTGAGGATCTCAGTTGATTGATTTGATGTGACCTTGCTGCAAGGTTCGTAGGTGTTGTTTCAGTTTCGCTAGATCTTGAGACTTGCCACCATATCGCCAACTCACATAGGCCTGAGAAATTTCATTGATGAGGGTAGCACGATCGCCCGGATAGCGATCGCCATACTCGCGAGCGTACTCGAATGGGGTTTTGCAGGTGGGTTTGCGGATGCCTTGAGTTGCTAGCGATCGCAGCATTTGTTGATAAATCGCTTCCATTGGGGGTAAGTGGGAGAGCCAGCGTCGATAGCGCCACGATCGCCAACCAGTCCAACCTAGCCAGCCTAAAAATCCCAGGATGGTGAGTAATCCTAATCCAGTGAGCCAGCCGAGCCATCCTCGTGTGAACAGGCGAATAAACCAACCAATGGCGGCTCCGATTCGCTCGAAGATCGCGTTAAAGGCTCCAGTGACCGGAGACGGCAACCAGCCTGCGATCCAGTTCCAAAACTGTTGTAATGTCCCAAATACTTTCGATTCTTCGATCGACGGTGGAAAAAGTTCATGACCGGGAATTGGGTCAAACGTGAACCAACCATATTTGGGAAAATATACTTCGGTGATGGCATACGCATCAATGTTTTTAACGATATAGAATCCAGTGAAGGGATTGAATTCTCCGGGTGCGAAGCCAACCACCAGTCGAGCCGGAATACCGATCGATCGCAACATTACAGTGAGAACGGTGGAAAAGTGATCTGGATAGCCGCCTTCATACTTAAACAAAAAAGCTTCGACTAAATCCTCTTCGAGTTCAAAGAAGGGTAAATCTGGGCGAATCCGGTAATTTTGCTTTAAGTATTGCGCCAGGAAGAGAGCCTTTTCAGATGCTGATGGGAGGGAATTGGGGGAACTCGCCAGCGCCGCTTCCGTTTTTTGCCGGACTCGATCGGCAATGGTCTCTGGCACTTGCAAATAGAAATCTTTGATATAAGGCAATAACTCATTAGGGGACTGTCGCAGCAACGTCCGATCGCGGTAGGGCACTTCTGACACTACTGTATAGGTGAGTCCCTCGGAAAGGGGAACAGGCGATCGGAATCCGCCTTCTTGATCGAGGGCAACCTGCTCCGTTGGGAAATACAATTCCTTGGCTTCATACAGTGCTGGAATCAGGTTCGGCAAGTCAGAGACGATCGTATAAGATTGCACAACATCACGAGTTCGGTTGAGGGTGGGTGTCCAGGGTAGAGTGAAGCGAAATGACCAACTCGGACGCTCGATCGTTTTGACTTGCTCCTCTTCGTTGCGAGAAATCTGCCACCCTTGCCCGGTATAGCGATCGAATGCTAGAACGCGCCAAAATCCGGGGGCTTGCGATCGGACGCGCATCACGACTCGCGGCGTCATTTCTCCCCGCAAATTCTGATTCATCTGGCTGTTAAAGCCATAGTAAAAGTTTTCATCGACTGCTCCGGCTCCTTCCGTCTCACCTACCCCCCCTGTCCCAGTTCCGTTTCCCTCCCTCGTTCCTTCTCGTACATAACCTGGATTGAGAATGGCAGTCTGATCGAATTGCCCGGGAAAATCGATCGGCGCACTCATGGGAAATGTGCGAATTTGATAGCCCGGAAAACGTGGCAGCAGCAGGAAAATCGCCAAACCAAGCCCTACGGTAATCAGCAGAAAAACACCAAGCCGCTTGGGAGACAGATCCAAATTGACTTGCTTGAAACTAAGAGTGATCAATCCTAATCGCGATCGATAATCCAGGATGAGAACGGGGATGGCGATCGCCAAAAACGCCAGCAGCAATGGCGCAAACGCAAACGTTTGGCTGAGCGTCGCGGAAACACCAATCAAAATCAGCCCAATCACGGCTGAATAGCCCAAATCCTTACGACGTGGCAAATCAAAACTATGCAAGACTTGCAGATGAATCAGCAACCGGGTAAGCGCCAATCGTGTATCATATCGTTCCGCCCACAACTCCAGAAAAAAGACCGCCAGCGCAATCAACATTCCCACCGCAATACAAAACTTCGTTGGGATATTGCGATCGCGACGACGATACCAACTCCAGCTTGCTCCTAAAACGCTAATAGGCACCGCCCAGACACTCATGCCGATCGTCCCTGTAATATCGGCAGAGGCTACATCCGTCGCCACAATTCCCACCGTCACCAACGCCTGCACCAAAACCCGCAACGGAATTGAGTGTTCCGGCTCAGTAGGCAGTTCCTGAAGACGCTGCCGCCATTGTCGTAACAGCGATCGGGTTTGTTTGGTCGCAGAACGAGTAGACATAGGGGATGGGGAGATGGGGAGAACGGAGAACGCTTGATACTCTCAAACATCCTCTAAAACTCCGCGCTCAAGGGAGTGCGCGGGAAGGGAATCACATCGCGGATATTCGTCATGCCCGTCATGAATTGCACGAGTCGTTCAAAGCCTAATCCAAATCCGGCATGAGGCACTGTTCCATAGCGTCGGAGATCGAGATACCACCAGAGGCTTTCTTTCGGCATTCCCTGTGCATCAATGCGACGCTCCAGCACATCTAGCCGTTCTTCCCGTTGCGAACCGCCAACGATTTCGCCAATTTTGGGAGCCAAAATATCCATTGCTCTGACGGTTTTGCCATTGTCGTTGAGGCGCATATAGAAAGCTTTGATCTGAGTTGGATAATCAGTAACAATCACAGGTTTTTTGAACTGGACTTCGGCTAAATAACGTTCATGTTCGGATTGCAGATCTAGCCCCCAGGAAACGGGAAACTCGAAGGTGCGATCGGCTTTTTCCAGGAGGGCGATCGCGTCTGTGTAGGTAATCTGAGCAAACTCATTGTTGATGATGTTATCGGCGGTCGCGAGTACTGAGTCATCAATGCGTTGATTGAAAAACTCCATGTCTTCCGGGCAAGTTTCCAGCACATATTGGAAGACATACTTGAGGAATGCTTCTGCCAGTTCTATATTGCCGTCTAAGTCGCAGAAAGCCATCTCTGGTTCCACCATCCAAAATTCTGCCAGGTGACGCGATGTATTGGAATTTTCTGCCCGAAAGGTGGGACCAAACGTATAAACATTGGTGAACGCCATCGCCAGAATTTCGGCTTCCAGTTGACCGCTCACTGTCAGATAGGCGCGTCTGCCGAAGAAATCTTGTTCAAAATCAATGTCGCCTGTTTTCGTCTTGGGAACGCTGCCTAAATCCAGACTGGTAACTGTGAATAGTTCTCCGGCTCCTTCGCAATCACTTGCGGTGATGATCGGCGTATGTACCCAGAGAAAGCCCCGCTCCTGGAAGAAATTGTGGATGGCGGTAGAACAGGCATTGCGAACCCGGAAAACGGCTCCGAGGGTGTTGGTGCGCGATCGCAAGTGCCCGATCGTCCGCAAAAACTCAAACGAGTGCCGCTTTTTCTGTAACGGATAGGTTTCTGGATCAGCGTCTCCATAAACTGTTACCGTATCTGCTCTCAGTTCAATTCGCTGTCCCTTCGCCGGAGATACCACTAATATCCCCGCGACTTTCACCGAAGCCCCGGTGTTGAGGATCTTGATCACCTCTGCATAATCCGGCAAATCCTGATTAAGGACAACCTGAAGCCCCGCCATCGCCGACCCATCATTCACTTCCACAAAGGTGAATTCTTTCTGTTCGCGTTTGGTGCGTACCCAGCCTTGAATCGTTACAGTGTCGTCAGGTTGTCCATGTCTCAAGAGGTCTACGATACGGCGAATGGTCATAGCGATCACATCAGAGGCAATAATGTCCCATCTATTGTAAAAACTTTAAAGCCGTTATCGACAGATTATTCAATATGACGGCACAGAGGCGGGAATGGCAAATGAACGGGTTGAATTAGGTGTTCCTAAGCAGGATATTGTTCTGGCATATCATTCCCCTTTATGCGGGAATTCACAGAATTTGCTATAAGCTAAAGGCACTGCTCGGTAGTGCTTGGAGGTCAGGTTGAAGCATTGCCCTTACCGAAGCCGCTCTCCCTTACCGAAGCCGCTCTAATTACTCCTTAATTTTAAGTATCTCTAAATTCGCTTGAGACAGAGGATTTTCTTGCTGTCAAGTGATCTGGCTTACAATTTTTATCTTTTTTGTAGAAAATCAGGGTTCTTATGATCTAAGTGAGAAAACACACTCAGGAGCCAGTGCGTCCCCTGGAAAGTTCTGCACTGACTCGCAAACTCCAACATGCAATGGAGACTATCTATTATGCCGTATAGCGATCGCTTAAAGCGATGGATCGTGGTTCGCTTAAACCCAACCATGCCCCATCCTTCCCATGTTGCCCGATTTGTGAAATTCTCAGATGCCGAAGGACATGCCCAAATCCTACGGCGACTCCATCCCCAGGCTGAGTTTTCGGTGCTATTTGATCCAGAGATGAAGGGAAATCAGCCTTCGCCCCAGTCAAGCTAAACATATGCGGAACTCAGCCATCACAGCCCGCGTCGGGTGATGTATCTACACGAATTCGATTCCTCTTCGCTAAGACTTGATTCCCCTATCCCCTCGATTGAGGGGCAATGAATTAATCTAGCCCTCTGGTCAAGGGTAGGGGATTTTTTGTGTCTGAGCGGTGCATTGCCATAAGGGCGAGAGGCTTTCGCCTCAACAGGTTGAAGCAATGGAATTAGTGCAAGAGGTTTCGTGGCAGCATTTCATCGATCGGGCTAAATTGTGATGCAAGAAAACCGTTCTGACAACACTCTGAACACGGCAAGAGTCGTCAAGTTTCAATCGTCTTCTACCCAAACACTCAAAGATTTTGTGGGTAAGGGCGATCGCAATGATTTTCACCGCTTTAAACTCACTGGACGCAGCAGTTTTAATCTTGTTCTAAAAGGACTACAGGCCAATGCCGATGTGCAGCTTGGGCAGGATCGAAATCGCAATGGCAAACTCGATACTCAGGAAACCATCAGCCGTTCCACACGCCAAGGGACTCGTTCGGAACGGATTGAAACGACGCTCGATCGCGGCACTTACTTCATTCGAGTCTTTCCCGGATCGCGATCGGCTGACACAAACTATACCCTCAATTTAACTGCAACTCAACTGACTCCAACCTCAAACACATCTCAATCTCAGGTATTTCGAGATCCGGTAGATGGGAAGCAACAATGGAAGACAACGGTATTTCGCTGGGATGCAAGTCAAGGCGATCAACCCCCAAATAACGTCTTTGCCGGAAATCTGAATAATCCGCAGGCGATCGGGCAGATTAATCTGGGGTCTAATGTCCGGAGTGATGGCAAGAATGGAATTAA
Organism: Cyanobacteria bacterium RU_5_0; assembly: GCA_012033255.1. Lineage (GTDB taxonomy): Bacteria > Cyanobacteriota > Cyanobacteriia > Elainellales > Elainellaceae > JAAUSF01. Next base: position 23,108 of record JAAUSF010000052.1, on the reverse strand, counting down.
CTTCAATTGGGGCATGGGTGCCGCCAATGGAGATGCAAATCGCTTACCCGTAGACTATTTTGCAGTTCGAGCAACGACCCAAGTCGAATTTGACGGTACTTCTCACCTGTTTCGAGTGAACGGTGACGATGGGTTTCAAATTCTCGCTAAACACAAAGGCACCAACGAGCAATACTTCATCACGCCTGAAAAGCAATGGATACAGGCTTTTGATGCTCCCTATGAAGTAGAATACACACTGCCTGCGGGTCAATATGACTTGACGTTCAACTATTACGAGGCGACAGAAGCCGCCAATCTGGATTTCTCCTGGCAAAAATCTGCCATACAGCCCGATCCCATCTCATCTTCCCCCTCCCCCAATCCCACCTCATCGAATCAATCCTCGTCTCCTTTTCCCTCCCCTTCTCCCGCTCCCTCAGATAAGCCTTCCTCTTCTCAGATGGGTTCTTCACTCTGGGATAACCCGCTCTATTACTACCCTCTCACGAGCAAGTATGGTCAGCGAACCTACTGGAATGGCAGCCAGTGGGTGTCTGGTTTCCATCGCGGGATTGATATCGGGACAGGGGATGAAACGCCTGCGGTGGAGGCAGCCCGCAAAGGAACCGTGACAGAAGCGGCGATCGGTTGGAATGGCGGATACGGTAATTTGGTGACGATCGATCACGGCGATGGCTTAGAGACTCGCTATGCTCATTTGTCTAGCATTGCTGTGAAGGTGGGCGATCGAGTAGATACTAGCACAGTGATCGGTTCTGTTGGCTCGACTGGAAACTCGACCGGAAACCATCTGCATTTTGAGATTCGCGTGGATGGGGAAGACAAAAACCCCGAAGAGTTTATTAGTTTTGCATAGATTCAACTACGGATGAACTGACCCATCGGGCATTCTTGCGCCTTGTAGATCGGCTCCTTCTAAATCTGCACATCCCCCGAAGTTAAGGCTCAAGCTTGCACCCTGACTATCGGTGCTGAAGTTAAAACCGAGGGGCATCTCTTGCGGATTGGCAGGGAGGCGATCGTCCATCTGCACATCCACGTCTCCGCTCTCCTCATCCGCTTGAATGCGAAGGCTATACATCGCACAGCCCAGATCTGCTTGTACCAGATTTGCATCCTTTAAGTTTGCCCGTTCTAGATTGGCATAGCCTAATCGAGCGCCTTGCAAATTGGCACCTTCCAAGTTCGCTGCTTCCAAATTGACCCCTTCCAAATCTAATCGCGCTAGATTGGCACCACTGAGATCACAATCTGGACATGCCCGAGTTTGTAGCAAACGGTTGACTCGATGTTGTTTAATCGCGGACATCGTTCCATAAGCACCGATTGCCACACTCAGTGCAGTGAAAACGACAATAGCAAGAAGTTTGAGTTTCATAGCAACATCAAAGGTGTAACTCACGTTCCCAATGCAGCGACAAGGGGATATTACAAGCATAGCGATCGTCTCTCAAACCGAGACACTTTACAAATAAGCGAATCGGTATTCATTTTTGCATTGGCAATTTTTGAAATTCTGGTGAGGTGGGCATCTTGCCCGCCCAGATTAGGCAACTTAAACGCTCTAGCTTACTTCCCTTTTTCTTGAGGCGTTGCTCTTATTAACAATCCTGAAACTCTAGCTACTACACTCCATTGGTGGATTCTGGGTTGAGCAAGATCTATACCCGATGAGTGACGGCGTAGCTCAGTTTACCAGCTTATCGTGTACGAGTAAGTTGATTACAAAACGTACTAACGATCGATTCGATCGAATCTTGTACAGGTTTAGGAGGTACGTATGCACCAGAGCATTCTCTCGAAGAAGCTACTAGCCGGATTCTTAGGGCTTGGATTGGTTGGCACACTTGCGGCTTGTCGGCGGCGCACGAGTTATTCAACCCGATATTATCGCTAGCAACGGGGTGGTTCATGCGATCGACCAAGTACTTCTGCCTCCTGGCTTGCAACTTCAGTAGTGCAAAAGTAGTGCAAAAGTAGTGCAAATGATTGCTTGTTCTATTGACCAACTCTGATGACCGAACCCTACCGATCGTTTAGTCCTCATGGAATAGGTGTCTCGCCTATTCACGCTAGAAAAGCGGTGAGACACTCACTTCGTGGGGGCTAATTTATTCGATCGCTAATCATCGGGGAACTGCCAACAGGCAATGTGTTCTACATTTTTGCTCCCACAACTACAGATCACATAAGTGGAAGCAATCCATTCCTTGTGGCATGTCCGACAATGACACCAAATGTTATACCGATTGGCTTCCTCAATCCGTTGTTGCCATTCCTGCAATTCAGCCGGATCGAACTGAAAAGGATTTTCTGCCATTTTGAGCCTCCGATTTTCTCCAAACTTCTTGATCCCCTTTGCAAATCTTGTATCTTTAAACTCTTGCCAAGTGCCACTGACAATCGGACACTGTAGTTGGGAGTTGATTGGTTGTTAAGCAGCAGTTGAGAGGTTATTGTGAAAAAAGTACTAGCGATTATTCTGGGCGGGGGTGCTGGAACCCGACTCTATCCGTTGACGAAGCTTCGTGCCAAGCCCGCCGTACCTCTAGCAGGGAAATACCGTTTGATTGATATCCCTGTGAGTAACTGCATTAATTCAGATATTTTTAAAATCTACGTGTTGACCCAGTTCAACTCGGCATCCCTTAACCGTCACATTTCCCGCGCATACAATTTTTCTGGCTTTGGCGAAGGGTTTGTGGAGGTATTAGCCGCACAGCAAACGCCAGAAAATCCCAATTGGTTTCAAGGCACAGCCGATGCGGTTCGTCAATATTGCTGGCTGTTTCAAGAATGGGATGTGACAGAATATTTAATTTTGTCTGGGGATCATCTGTACCGCATGGATTACTGCGACTTTATTCATCGCCATCGAGATACCAACGCTGACATCACGATTTCAGTCATTCCGATCGATGAAAAACGGGCTTCTGACTTCGGCTTAATGAAGATCGATGGTAGCGGTCGCATTGTTGATTTCAGCGAGAAGCCGAAAGGGGAAGCCTTGAAGAAAATGCAGGTTGATACAACGACACTCGGCTTGACATCTGAACAGGCAAAAGAAAGCCCTTACATCGCTTCAATGGGCATTTATGTCTTCAAGCGAGATGTGATGATCGACTTGTTCAAGCAGTATGCTGAATACACTGATTTTGGTAAGGAGATTATTCCAGCCGCCGCACCCACTCACAATATTCAGGCATATCTGTTTGATGGCTACTGGGAAGATATTGGGACGATCGAAGCTTTCTATGATGCTAACCTTGCCCTGACTCAGCAGCCTCACCCTGCGTTCAGCTTCTACGATGAGCAATCTCCCATCTATACCAGGGGTCGATATCTCCCTCCCACAAAGATATTGAATTGCCGCATTACGGATTGCATGATTGGGGATGGTTGTATTCTCAAAAACTGCCAAATTCATCATGCTGTCTTAGGTATTCGCTCTCGAATTGAATCAGGTTGTAATATCCAAGACACGCTAATTCTGGGTGCAGATTTCTATCAGCCTCCGGATGAGCGCCAAGCTGATGTTGAACGGGGAGTTGTGCCTCTTGGGATTGGTGCAAACACTACGATTCGTCGTGCCATCATTGATAAGAATGCGCGAATTGGTCGAGATGTACAACTCATTAATAAAGATCGGGTCGAAGAAGCTGCACGAGAAGAGCAAGGCTTCCATATTCGCAGTGGCATTATTGTCGTGATTAAAAATGCGACGATCCCGGATGGAACAATTATTTAGGTGCAAGAGGATTAATCAAACTCTATGAAGTGATGCAGCTGATCTTGCTGATTGGGATGCCAGGGAGTGGAAAATCCTCTCTAGCTGCTTTGTTGCAGCAAGACTATTCAGGGGTGATCGTGGTTTCAACGGATGCGCTTCGAGCGAATTTATTCGGAGATGAAACCATTCAAGGCTCGTAGTTGTTGATCTGGCGCGAAATGCGACAGCAATTTTGCCTAGCTGTGGAGCAAATCAACCAATGCGCGGTTCAGGGGAGGACGAGAGGCGATCGGGCTTGCCCGTGCGATTGGGTTCACTACTATAGCTAAGTGCTGAGTTCTGAGGACTAAGTGCTGAGTCAGGATGGATTGACCGTTTGCCTCTCAGCCTTGGGCAATGTCCTAACCACGCTGGCTATTGCTATATCACCGGACTCTGGCTCGCTCCTCTAACTAACTGTCTTGGCAGAGTCTCTTCCCAGAAGTGGTTTTCTGAAATCTGACTGAGGAAGCGATCGGTTGCGGCAAAGGTACGGGAATCGCCCTATTCTTCCCGCAAGAACCGAACATATTTGACGGTACGGTCTTGATAGGTTAGGGTCAGAATCTATGTATACAAATCCATAAAGGAATTGGGTTGATGGCAGCAACCGACTTCAAAGACTATTACGCAACATTAGGTGTCAGCAAATCTGCTAGCGCCGACGAGATCAAGCAGGCATTTCGACGGTTAGCACGGAAATATCATCCGGATGTCAACCCCGGAGACAAGCTGGCTGAGGGAAAGTTCAAAGAAGTCAATGAGGCATATGAGGTTCTGTCTGATGTCGATAAACGTCGCAAGTATGACCAGTTCGGTCAGTACTGGAATCGAGTAGGAACAGGGGGCTGGTCGCCTAGCACGGGTGGAGTTGATCTGGGCGGCTTTGATTTCAGTCAGTACAGCAGCTTTGACGATTTTATTAACGAACTATTGGGTCGATTTGGCGGCGGAACTCCGGGTGGGCATACCTATACGTATCGCGCTGGAACAAGTAGTTCATCTGGAGTCGGTGGAGGATATGGAGATTTTGCATCTGGTTTCAAAGATCAAGCAGCTACGGCGGGGCAAGATCTAGAATCTAAGCTCTCGTTAACGCTCTCTGAAGCGTTTAATGGCGTTCAGAAGCGACTGAATGTAGAAGGCGAAGTGATTACTGTCCGGATTCCGGCAGGTGCCAAGCCAGGTAAACGGATTCGCGTCAAGGGCAAGGGTCAGATGAATCCTTACAGTCGGCAACGAGGCGACTTATATCTGATTATCGATGTTCAGCCTCATCCTTTCTTCCAGTTCGACGGAGACAATTTGATTTGCGAAGTCCCCATTACGCCTGATGAAGCGGTTCTGGGCGCTTCAATTGAAATTCCGACTCCCGATGGCACTGTCACCATGAGTATTCCGGCAGGCATTCGATCGGGTCAAACTCTGCGCTTACGCGGTAAGGGATGGCGCGATCCGAAAGGCGGTAGAGGTGATCAACTCGTGCGTATCCAGATTGTGCCCATAACTAATCTAAGTGCGATCGAACGTGAATATTATGAAAAACTCCGGGCGAATCGTAGCTTCGATCCGCGTAGCCATCTTAAACAAATGAAACTTTGAACTGTGTCTGTTATTGTCTTTGGTAGCATCAACATGGATTTGGTGGCTCACACTCCCCGATTGCCTATGCCAGGGGAAACATTGACAGGGCATAGTTTTATCACTGTTCCAGGGGGTAAAGGGGCAAATCAAGCCGTGGCGGTTGCTCGATTAGGAGTCCCCGCGCAAATGGTGGGACGAGTTGGCGGAGATGGGTTTGGTCAGGAGTTACTGAACAGTTTACGAATCGCAGGAGTGGGGAGCGATCGTATCCTGGTTGATTCCACTACGAGATCCGGTATCGCGGTGATCGCAGTGGATGACAACGGCGAAAATCACATCATTTTAGTTCCGGGTGCAAATGGACGAGTTGGCATAGAGGATGTCAATCGATTGCGGGATTTACTGCCAACTGCAACTATTTTGTTACTCCAGCTAGAAATTCCGATGGCTGCGATCGTGGCGGCAGCTCAAATAGCCAAACAGTCCGGCGTAAAAGTGATCCTCGATCCCGCTCCAGCCCAAGAATTACCGACTGCTCTTTATCCTCTGATTGACATTCTCACGCCAAACCAAGTAGAGGCAAGCCAACTGGCAGGTTTTGCTGTGCATGACTTAGAATCGGCTGCCCAAGCCACAATGGTTTTCCAGCAGCGCGGCGTTCACACGGTCATCATTAAGCTGGGTCGTCAAGGCGCGTTCTGTGCCACACAAGAGGAGCATTACTTGATTCCACCTTTTTCAGTTGAAGCTATCGATACGGTGGCGGCAGGTGATGCCTTTAACGGCGGATTAGCGGCGGCTCTGGCAGAAGGGGTGTCATTGAAGCAAGCAGGGGTTTGGGCATCGGCGACAGGGGCGCTGTCAGTCACGCGATCGGGCGCACAAGCGTCTATGCCAACCCGCGACGAACTGAATGCCCTACTTGCGCTTAGCAAACAAACTGCTGAAGATACCTCCCCCTGATCCCTTAGCCGATGGAGATTTTGCTGGAGGCGCTTTACTCGCTGGCGACTCGATTGTCAATTTCAGCTTAGCTGCATAACGAAGCGCCAGTGGATCTTGCGGATTAAATTTCAAGGCTTGTCGGAAATGTACCTTTGCCATTCCGACTAAATTCTGCATTAGATAGGCAGTGGCTAACAAGGAATGATACTCTCCTTGAGTAGGTTCTAGACGAATTGCATCTCGAAGTTCAGCAACAACTTGAGTCCAGTTTGCTTTCTTAGCATACTCTTGCGCTCGTTGATAGTGGCGTTGAGCATAATTGACTGCCAATTGAGCCGTTTCGATCGGAGGCGGAGTAAATTGAGGAGGTTTGGTTTGGGTAGCCGCGACAATTCCAGTCCGCTTCTCGCGAATAATCGGTTCGCCCATCTTCAAATGAAGATAAACCAAGTTGAGTTCTGCAAGTTGTTGTGTGACAGACTCAAACTGAGTCAGGGGCTGAAATTGAGACTGAGCAAGTCGATCGATCGCTTGCTCATAAACAATATCCAAATCTTGAGTCGGAACCTTAAGCAGATGCAAGGCAACCTCGCTCTTCGGAATCAATGCTTCCTTACGACTCAGCAATTGGGCACGAATTCGTAAGGTTGCAATCATATCAGCACGATTCTTTTCCTGCTTCAGTTTCTGGTATGCCGGGTTAACCAGGCGAGTCAGGATTTGGCTAGCAAATGCTCGTGCAGTGGCATCCGCGATCGTATAGCTATCGGGATGTAACCGTTTTACAACAGCATGATATCGCTTCAACACGCGCCGATCATCTACTGTCACAGATAAACCCAGTACAGCGTAAGGGTCGGAAAACTGCTCTGTCCATTCTGGGGAAAATGAAATCTGTGACATCGATCGCCTGCTCTCAAGGACAAACTGCCAAACTGGTTAATGCAACAAAACTAATCTTCAGAGGAGTGAATCAAGGTCTGAAATCTGACGGTGGTTCAGACTGTGATCGACACTAGCTCAACCTCTGGATTGGGTAAGTCTACTGATCATACTTCTCAGACTTCACTACTCACCTGACTACATGCACCCTATGACTTAGAGATCGCTAGAGGGTATTTCAGACATCTAAGGAGGTTTACAAGCTAGCACCTCTGTCTAGTCTATAGCCCTTCATCTCTGGGAGAGGCAGGTTTACTGTATCTTTAACATGAACCGATCCGAAACCCTCGATCGCATTTGATGTATCCCAGGTAGGGTGGGCATTGTCCACTACAAAATAGTTTTTTGGATAGGCTCTATGTAGGTGAACTTAATAAAGGGGTGGGTGCCCTCACCCGTCCGGACGAGCAAGATGCCCATCCCACAAGATGTATAGCTAAGTGCTGAGTTCTGAGGACTGAGTGCTGAGTCAGGATGGATTAACCGTTTGCCTTTCAGCCTTGGGCAATGTCCTAACCACGCTGGCTATTGCCGCATAACTAACGTTCCCAATCAGCGGCGGCAGATAACCTTTGCGACTCCACAAGTGGCTCTCGTCCGTCGGCTGCATTGGGGTTGTTAGGCGGCGGGCAGCTCACCTTGTTGCCTTTTCAAGTCGTAAACACAACTTCGTGCAAAGTTTTCTGATACTCGTTATTTGCCAAATCAAGCATTTCACCAAAAAGGGGCGAAAAGGGGCGATTGGTATCCATTGCTGTGTATTCTTCCAGCGATCGCCAATGCCCAAAATTAATACAACGCCATCCATCCAAGCTCCGATGGGCGTGAGTCGAAATCAATCCTGGTTGCCCTGACACCATTACTAGAGCTTCACAAAATAGCTCTATGAATCGAGCTTGATTTTCGGGTTGCTTCATCTTAAAGATGCCAAAGTTGATCAGTCCATCCATGCCTGACGAGAGGTGCAATTCACTAGTTTCTGGCTCTTCAGCAAAAATTTCAAACAGATGAACATCAGGAACAGCAAAATCCGTGAAAGGTTGAGTCGCTACATAAGAGTCTTGATTTGCCCATTGAGCATAGCTTGTTACTCTTAACCCATCACGACTACGAAGCACTGTGCCAGAAACAAATCCTGTATTCTGCTTGAGAACAGATTCAATGTTTTGAATCGCCTTTTCGACTAAGTTTGCTTGATTATCAGGCTCAACTGGAAAGATAGCAAATTCAGCCAATAAGCCATTAGCTTTACTCACGACAGGCATCTTAGATCTCCAAGGCTGCTGTTTTCATGAAGCATTCTGACACAAAAATCAATGACACTCAACGATGTCTTAACCAGCAACTTGAGCGGCATAACATGGATTGAACGCAATTGAAAACTCCTATAGGATGTTGATAAATCGAATTCACGGTATGTCTAAGTCCAAAGATCGAAGGATAGCTGCTATTCTCGCTTTTGCTGGCGCAGTTCCCTTGCTGCCATCGGGGTTACACAAGTTTTACTTAGGACAGCCCCAATGGGGAATCGTTTATTTATTGCTGTCGTTAACTCCGATTCCCAAAGTTGCCAGTGCCCTTGAGGGTCTATGGTACTTGTTTCAAGAACGGGAGGAGTTTGATCAACATTTCAATTTTCCTAACTCACTCGTAGCTGCATCCTCGATCGCCCCGTCTTCTCCAAATTCTCCGGTGGTTCATCCTCAGCACATCGGCGCGATCGCCGATGTCCTCCGTGAACTTGATCAACTACGTCAGGACGGATTAATTTCCGAGTATGAGTTTGAGCAAAAGCGGCGGCAGTTGTTGGATCAAATTGGGTAAGGGACGGGGGAAAGATGGGGGATGAAGGGATGAGGAGGTGGTTGAAGAATTTGAAAGATTCGGTGCAGCCGTTGCGATCGCGTCTTTTAAGTAATCCGTACTATCGCCTGCAATCGTTGGAGGAAGTGCGGTTGGCGGCAGCGTTGGGTATGAAGATTGATGTGAATCAGGCGTGTGTGGATGATTGGCTACGTCTACCGGGGTTATCGATTCATCAGGCGCGATCGTTAGTGGCGCTGACCCAATCTGGAGTGCAGTTTCACTGTCTTGAAGATGTGGCGGCGGCGTTGAGTTTGCCCCTACAGCGTCTCCGACCGTTGGAACCTGTCTTGCAGTTTTGCTACTACGATGCGGAAAGCCTCTGTAGTATTCAACCTGTCAATCCCAATACAGCTTCACTGGAAACATTGACTCGGATTCCAGGTATAGACTTGTTTTTGGCAAGGGCGATCGTCCAAAACCGACAGCGTTATGGGGTTTACCGTAATCTGGCAGAGTTACGGCAGCGATTAGCCCTATCGAGCCAATTGACGGCTGAAATTATGCATTATCTACGATTTTGAATGAGCTTGATCCCTCAATGACACCAATCCGATCGATCGGGTAAAACCGAAATACAGCTCGACCGATGATATTTGATTGGGGAAGAAATCCCCAAACATGGGAATCGTTACTATTGTTGCGATTGTCCCCCATGACAAAATACCGTCCCTCTGGAACATCTACAGGTGCTAATTCATAGTCCGGAGGTTCAGCAATATAGGTTTCGGTTAGGGGCTGGTCGTTGAGATAAACTTGACTCTCTTGAATTCGTATAACATCCCCTGGTATACCAATGATGCGCTTGATAAACGCTTTATCAGGTGCATATCCGAATTCTTGTAATAGAGGCGGTGGATCGAATACTACAATATCTCCAGCAGCAGGAGAACGGAAAGAGTAGGTGACTTTCTCGACAACCAGTCGATCGCCAATTTCTAATGTCGGAACCATTGAATCGGAGGGAATGTAGCGAGGCTCAGCGACGAAGAGACGGATCAGGATAGCCAGGGCAAGGGCGATCGCTAGAATTTGCAGGTTCTCTCGCTGAGATTTTGAAAGGCGAGAAAACCACCGACGCTGACTCTCTTGGGTAGAGGATTCAGATGAAGCAGCATGACTGGATTGTGACAGCACATCCTGTGCTGATTTACCGGAATCCTGGGGTTCGGAAGCCATAGATGCGATCGGATGAATTGACTAACAGAACATTAAAATGGCTGTACCACCCACACGGATTGAGTAAGTTGTGCCATGACAAACGCAGAAGCCTGGTATGTGATCAAACAATCTAACGGTCACTGTGAGATTGTTCCGGCTAGTTCAATTGATGAGAGCCAACCAGAGCCAGACCGAGCAACAGACAAAGACTCCGCAGAGCAATGGGGACCCTTTGATTCTCAAGGAGAAGCGATCGCTCGTCGAGTTGGATTGATCCGCGCAGGCAAATGTCAGCCTGTTTAGAACAATGGGTGGGCATTGCCCACCTTACAGCATCTTCGACCTTTGGCAACGAATCACCCCTATTTCTGAGTAATTCCTTCGCTCAGCACGTCCATCGCCCGAACATATTGCAGATCCTCTGGAGTGCCGATCTTATTGCTGGCACCGAAAAGTTCTTCCATCTGTTCTTCGGTCAGTTCAACAACCACATCGGGGTCAATTCCTTGGTGGTTGATATCCCGTCCACTAGGAGTCAGGTATTTCGCCACGGTGACCGCTAAACCCGAACCATCGCCTAAGCCGCGCACAGACTGCACCAGCCCTTTGCCAAAGGTGCGACTACCCACGAGAATCGCTCGATCGTTGTCTTGTAGGGCACCGGATAGAATCTCGCTGGCACTGGCAGAACCGCCATCTACGATAACTACCAGCGGTTTATCCGTGAGAGCGGTGCCATTGGCGCTTTCTTGTTCCGCGATCCCTTGACGATCGACAGTGGAGACAATCAGCCCATCGTCATACCACATTCGAGCAATGTCAATGCTGGAGTAGAGCAGCCCACCGGGGTTAATTCGCAAGTCGAGAATATAGCCTGTGACCCCTTGGGATTCGAGATCACCGATCGCTGCCTTCATCTCATCGGCAGCATTGGCGCTGAATTGGGTAAGACGAATATATCCAACCTTCGTACCATCGGGTTCAGTTTGTACCGAGTAGCGAACTGGGTGGATTTCGATCAATGCTCGTTGGAGAGGGAATTCTAGTTCTTCATCGCCCCGACGAACCGTTAGGGTGACAGAGGTACCAACGGGTCCACGAATGAGGTTCACAGCCGCATTTGTATCCATGCCCTCAGTGGTTTGACCGTCGATCTTGACAATAATATCCCCTGCTAAAACGCCAGCCTGGAAAGCAGGAGTATCTTCGATCGGCGCAACGACTATCAGTTCGTTCGTTTCTTCGTCCTGTGCTAACTGGATACCAACCCCGGTCAATTCTCCGGAAGTGTCGATCTGCATGTTCCGGAATTCTTGGGGATCCATGAACCGGGTGTAAGGATCTTCCAGCAGTGCCAGCATGTCACGGATTGCGTCGTAAGCTTCTTCACGATCGCTGTAAGCCCGTCCCAAATACTGTTGCCGCACTGACCTCCAATCCACCTCATTGAACGTAGCATCGACATAGTTTCGGTCAATTAACTGCCAAACTTCGTCAATTAGTTCCTTCGGACTCTCTTGAAAGAAGGCTTGACCTTGGGAGGAGTGCAAACCTACACCTGTAATGGCGACCGCTGTGACTGCTACTGCGGTCGCACTTAAGACGAGTCCACGTTGTGTCATGCTCATAATTCTGATTGAACTGAAGAGGAAGGACAGACTGCAAGGCAGGTACGCCCAATCTAACATAGGCTAAGCGCAACAGTGATTAAATCGATGTAACATAAATGGCGATCGCCCCGAAAACCACTGCTTCTAGAAATGTGAGATTAAAGAGAGCCTACCAACCCCAACTACGGTGCGATCGGCACGGATTCCAGAATCACTAATCAACATTTACAAATAGCGCCCAAATCTAATTACGGATCAATCCAGCGTCCATCTGCCTTGATCAAATTAATTAACTCCTGCACACCTTGCTCTTCCGGAACTTTCTTAATTTCTTCACGTCCCCGATAGAGCGAAATATAGCCCGCTTGTTTACCCACATAACCATAATCGGCATCTGCCATTTCGCCAGGACCGTTGACGATACAGCCCATGACCGCGATATTTAATCCAGTCAAGTGGTTCGTCGATTCTCTGACTTTGTGCAGCACTTCTTCCAGGTTAAACAATGTGCGACCGCATGAAGGACAGGCAACATATTCCACCATTGTTCGTCGCAGTCCCAGAGCTTGCAAAATGCCATAGCAAACCGGGATTTCCTTTTCAGGGGCTTCCGTTAGCGAGACGCGAATGGTATCCCCAATCCCTTCAGCAAGCAGCGTGCCAATTCCAGCCGTTGATTTGATGCGCCCATACTCGCCATCTCCGGCTTCTGTGACACCCAAATGCAACGGATAGTCCATGCTCAACTCATCCATCCGCTTCACCATCAAGCGATTGGCAGCGATCATCACAGACACTTTAGAGGCTTTAAGAGAGATTTCCAAATTATAGAAGTTGAGGGATTCGCAAAGGCGGATGAATTCTATGGCAGATTCAACCATCCCCTCTGGCGTATCGCCATAAGTGAACAGCATTCGCTCAGCCAACGAGCCATGATTGACCCCAATTCGCATCGATTTGCCTTCTTCACGCAGGACAATCACTAGAGGTTCTAGGGTTTCGCGGATTTTTTCACCGATTTCCTCAAACTCTGCCTGAGTATATTCACTGCGGCTCGGCTTGGGTTTTTCAAATACGTAGAGTCCCGGGTTGATGCGAACGTTATCAACGAATTTAGCGGCTTCCAGAGCAATTTTCAGACCATTGTGATGCACATCGGCAACGAGGGGCACGGGTTGATAGGTGGCGTAGAGTTTCTGGCGAATTTCTTCCATCGCCTTGGCATGAGCCATGCTGGGCACCGTCACTCGAACGATTTCGCAGCCAATTTCATGCAAACGACGAATGGCGGCAACTGATCCGGCAATATCTAGCGTGTCTTCGTTGATCATTGACTGGACGGCAACTGGATGTCCACCGCCGATCGTGATACTGCCAACTGGGACGGGGCGAGTTTTGCGGCGATGAATCGAGCCATCTGTGGACAGATCCAGAGAAGGGGAATTGGTTGTGACAGGATTGGGAAGAGTCTGCATACCCTGTAGTTGAGTGATTTAGTGGGGGTAGAAACTGAGCAATTTCAGAGGGAGTTCAGCCTCATGTTCCAGAGTGCCACAGATGGGGACGGTTTGCCGAGAAACTACACTACGTTATTTTCGATGTGATACTTCTTACTCAGCAAGCTGAATTGTGTCATGTGCAACTTGATTTATATCGCTTGTGGAATGGGCGGTCTCGTCCATCCAGATGGGGCAGGTACAGCCGTTTCCCCTGGCATAAGCCACACACTCACCCATCCACCCATCCACTCATCCACACGCAAGTTGTGGTTTACTCATCTGAAAATCGCTGTAAGATGCCTACCTCACCAGAAATCAAGGCTTGTCGCCATAAAGCTCACATCGCGTTAAACCCTTACGACGTAGATTTTGACTTCGTAGACTTGCTAGCCGAGCTAGCTTTGGTAGTCTTCGTGGTTTTAGTCGTCTTTCCCGTCGATTTGGTCGTTTTCTTCGTCGTGCTGGCTGATTTTGTTGCTTTCGGTTCTGCCGTAGTGGATGCCACCGATTTCGTCCGACCCGATTTTTTAGCGCCTGCCTTCTCCGCTAAAGCTTGCATCGCCACATCCAACGGAATCGTCTCAACCGTCTGTCCCTCTGGCAGAGAGGCATTCACCTTGCCATGCTTAATGTAAGGACCATAAGGACCATCGTAAATGTTGATCGGTTCTCCATCGTCTGGATGCACCCCTAATTCCCGCAAGGGTTTCGCATTGGCTTTATTGCGTCCACGTCCGGTTTTCGGCTCTGCCAACAGTTCTAAGGCCCGTTCCAAGGTGATGGAGTAGACATCATCCTGCTTCTTCAACGAGCGATAATCCTTCCCTTCTTTGCCCTGGTCGTGCATAACATAGGGTCCGAAACGCCCCAGATTTGCCTGAATTTTGCCGCCTGTCTCTGGATGAATTCCCAAGCTACGAGGTAATGCCAGCAATCGAACTGCCGTTTCTAACGTGACATCTTGTGGGTTCGTTCCCTTCGGCAGCGAGGCTCGTTTAGGTTTGGGATTGTCGTCTGTCTTATCGCCCAATTGCACGTAGGGGCCGTAGGGACCAATCAGCATATAAATTGGCTCTCCCGTTTCCGGATGAAGACCGACTTTGTCAGGTCCTTCTGTTTTTTGGCGCAGCAAAACTTCAACTTGCTCTGGATTTAAGTCTGCGGGAGGAATGTCTTGAGGAATATTAGCTTTGACGGGTCCAGAATCATTTTCTGCCTCAATGTAAGCTCCATAAGGTCCAATTCGGACTTTTGCATCTAAGCCATCTAACGTGACCACTCGCGCCTCATTCGGGTCAATTTGGCTTTCCTGAAGTTTGACTTGAGTTTCTAGCCCAGATTCTCCAAGGTAAAAATGCTGTAAGTAAGGCAGCCATGCGGCTTCGCCCGTGGAAATTTCGTCTAGTGTTTGCTCCATACGAGCAGTGAATCGGGTGTCTACCAGGTCGGGGAAGTATTTTTCTAGAAGTCCGGTGACAGCGAATGCGGTGAATGTTGGCATCAGGCTGTTGTTCACCATCTGAGCATAGCCTCGATCGATGATGGTTCCGATGATGCTGGCATAAGTGCTAGGACGACCAATTCCCTCGCTTTCCAGTGTTTTGACTAGAGATGCCTCAGTGTAGCGGGCAGGCGGTTGAGTTTCGTGAGCGATCGCCTCCAATTCTTCGCAGGTTGGCTGATCTCCAACCCGCAGGGTCGGCAGGATCACTTCTTGATCTTCGATCGCCGCTTCTGGATCATCTGAGCCTTCAACATAGGCCCGGAAGAAGCCAGGGAAATCAATCCGCTTACCCGATGCCCGGAATCCGGCGTCATCCACCTGAATTTGCACCGTGACATGAGTTTGTCGGGCTTCTGCCATTTGGGTGGCGACTGTGCGCTTCCAGATCAAGTCATAGAGCTTCAACTCTCGATCTTTCAATCCTGTTTGCTGAGGGGTGCGGAACGTGCTACCTGCCGGACGGATGGCTTCGTGTGCTTCCTGTGCGCCTTTACTCTTGGTGGCATATTGACGTGGTTCAGGGCTGAGGTATTCCTTGCCATACATTTGCTCCACGCAGGCACGAGCGGCGGCGATCGCCTGTTGCGACAAATTCACAGAATCAGTCCGCATATAGGTGATGTAGCCTTGCTCATAAAGGCTTTGGGCAACTCGCATGGTTTCTCGCGCTGAGAGCCGCAATTTCCGGTTTGCCTCCTGTTGCAGCGTGGAGGTCGTGAACGGAGCTGACGGTTTGCGCGTAATCGGACGTTCCTCAATATTCGTGACGACCCAGGTATCCTGCTGTAAGCGGTCTTGCAGCAGCAACGCTTCTGCCTCGCCTAGCAAAATCACCTCGCGACCCGCCGCGATTTGACCCGTTGCCTCATCAAAGTCTGCGCCTGTAGCGATACGGGTTCCGCGCAGTGTCACGAGTTTTGCTTCAAAAAGAGACTTTTCTTTACTCAGGGTTGTTTTCAAATCCCAGTAGGTGCCCTGGCGGAACGCCCGTCGCTGTTGCTCTCGCCGCACTAACAACCGTACCGCTACCGATTGCACCCGTCCGGCAGATAGACCTGTGGCGATCTTTTTCCACAGCAACGGAGAAAGGGTGTAGCCTACCAGGCGATCGAGAATTCGGCGGGTTTCTTGGGCACGCACTACCTGCTCATCCACAGTGCGACAGTGGCGCAGCGCATCGCGGATTGCTTCCTCCGTAATTTCATGAAATACCATTCGCTTCGTCGGCACTTTGGGTTTAAGCACTTGCAGCAAATGCCAGCTAATGCTTTCTCCTTCACGGTCTTCGTCTGTTGCCAGGACTAATTCATCTGCTTCGCTGAGTGCCTCTTTCAGAGTCTTTACGACCTTCCTTTTGTCCTGTGGAATCACGTAAAGTGGCTCAAAATCAGCCTCCACGTTCACCCCAATCTTCGCCCACTCCTCCCCTTTAACGGAGGCAGGGATTTCACTAGCAGACTGAGGCAAGTCACGGACATGCCCCATTGATGCCTCGACACGGTATCCCTGAGGCAAGTAATTGCGAATGGTTCGAGCTTTAGTCGGGGATTCAACAATGACCAGGGTTGACATGGATCAATCGCTCTCCAAAACAATCTTGCGGCTAATCGGGTGAACTCTATATCAGCGAGTGAGTAGTCGATCAGTAATTCGCTAGTTAGCAATTTTAGGGATGGTAGGCTACCTATGCTCTAAATTACCCTCAAAGTTTGGATAATTGCTGGCACGTTCGGTAAACCCTACGGCAAGTTCTAGTGAAGGACCGATCGTAAATCGTGATTCTCAATAGCTGACGGCTGTATGTAATAATTTCATAACACTGTCTAGACACACTTTCCAGGAAACGGTTGTAGAGTGCGTTAGTTCACCGTATCGTACTTGAGCGGTTGACGGGCATGGCGTTACGCTTTTACTAACGTGCATATACTTTTACCTTACTCCACCGTGCGATGTGGACAGCAGTCACTCTAGATCCTTAGTATTACTTGTAGTCCACATCAGCAAAAACTAAGAGGCAGATATCGTCATTGTCACCACAATGCACCAAGATAGAGCAAGTTCGCACGGTATGATCCACATATGAAGCCTTATGAAGGATGGAAGATGAATGAGTGTTCAGAAATTGGAAGATAGGGAAGAGCCGATCGCTTTAGGGGGTCAAGCTCCAAGTGTGTGACTCCTTGATCGTCCTAAACTTATACCCTTTTCACCCTTCATCCTTCATCCTTCCCGCCATTACCCCCTCAAGCCAGAACTCTATGGACTTTGCTAACCTTGCTGCTCAGTTGAATGCGGAAACCATTTATCCAGAGGGAATCGTAATCATTACCCTGCTGGTGGTACTCGTGGGCGATTTGATTACTGGACGATCTTCCTCCTCGCGCTGGGCACCTTATGTCGCGATCGCCGGACTTCTTGCTGCCGTTGTTGCGCTCTATTTCCAGTGGGACATTTCCAACCCAGTTTCGTTTCTAGGGGCGTTCAACGGGGATGCTTTAAGCATTGTGTTTCGAGGTGTTATTGCCCTGTCTGCGGCGATAACAGTCTTGACTTCGATCCGCTACGTTGAGCAGTCTGGAACGTCCCTTGCTGAATTCATCGTCATCCTGATGACAGCGACTCTAGGCGGGATGTTCTTATCGGGGGCAAATGAACTGGTGATGGTCTATGTCTCGTTGGAAACCCTCAGTATTTCTTCTTATCTGCTGACGGGTTACATGAAGCGCGATCCTCGCTCCAATGAGGCAGCATTGAAGTATCTGCTAATTGGTGCCGCAAGCTCGGCAATTTTCCTGTATGGCGTTTCTCTTCTCTACGGACTGTCGGGTGGAGAAACTCGGTTGAGTACGATTACTGCCAGTATTGTTGCTAACAATGGGGAGCAGTCGATTGGCGTGGTGATTGCCCTGGTATTTGTGATTGCTGGTATCGCGTTCAAAATTGCGGCAGTGCCCTTCCACCAATGGACACCCGATGTTTATGAAGGTTCTCCAACGCCAGTGGTCGCGTTTCTCTCAGTTGGCTCTAAGGCGGCTGGTTTTGCATTGGCAATTCGCTTGCTCGTCAATGCCTTCCCGATGGTATCTGAACAGTGGCACTTTGTGCTGACGGCGCTAGCCATCCTGAGCATGATCCTGGGTAACGTGGTGGCGCTGGCTCAAACGAGCATGAAACGGATGTTGGCGTATTCGTCGATCGCCCAAGCCGGATTCGTGATGATTGGTTTAATCATCGGCACGGATGCTGGATATGCCAGCATGGTGTTCTATTTGTTGGTCTACTTGTTTATGAACTTGGGCGGTTTCGCCTGTGTCATTCTGTTTACGCTGCGAACAGGCACTGACGAAATCACCGAATATAGCGGTCTATATCAGAAAGATCCGCTTCTGACACTTTGCTTAAGCATCTGCCTGTTATCTCTCGGCGGAATTCCTCCCTTGGCAGGCTTCTTCGGTAAACTTTATCTGTTTTGGGCAGGCTGGCAGGCAGAAGCTTATGTGTTAGTACTCCTCGGTTTGATCACCAGCGTCATTTCCATTTATTACTACATCCGCGTCGTGAAGATGATGGTGGTGAAGGAACCAGAGGAAATGTCCGATGCGGTGAAAAACTATCCAGAAGTGCGTTGGAGTCTGCCAGGAATGCGTCCGTTACAAGTTGGCTTGATCGTTTGCTTTGTGGCAACCTCACTCGCTGGAATTTTCTCCAATCCTCTATTTACACTGGCGAATAATTCAGTGACCCAAACTCCGTTCCTGCACTCGCCTGCGGTAGTTTCAGGGCAGGCAATGGTAAACGAGAGAACCCCTATTGTTGAAAACGTGCCGAGTTTGTAGGGAAAGGGCGATCGTCCGTTAATCATAAAATTACATAGATTCAATTGGGCACAGGGGTGCTGTGCCTTCAAAGTACGGTCAGCATCTACACTAGACAACACAGGACGATCGCCCTCTCGGATTTCAACTCAGAATTATAGCCATAGTCATATTGGTTAGGACATTTTTGTGGGGCGGCGGAGCCGCCCCACAAAAATGTCCATGTCCTAACCTAACTGACTACAGCTATAGCTGTAGATCCAAGATAAATCCAGGCAAAACATCTTCACCAGAGAGCGTTAGTGGCTCTTGCAGAATTTCAGGTTCGTGACCCGCTCGATACACTTCTACTTGCCGATTTTGAGGATGATGACTAGCTCTCCCTTCGCTGTGAGTTCCATTGGCACCTCTCGATTAGCGATCGCTAACTGCTCATACGCTTCAGGCGTGAGTTTGAGAGTAGGAGGAAAGGTGAGAGTGATAGCATACATATCGTTTCACACACGCAACTTAAATCCAAGGTTAACTCGTGATCGTGCCTGTCAAGGGAGAACTGGCACTGGCGTAGACTTTCACAGGAATCCGTCCGGCAAGGTAGGCTAGGCGTCCGGCGATCGTCGCCATCCCCATAGCTTGTGCCATGATCGCGGGATTTTGCGCTTGAGCGATCGCCGTATTAATCAACAGCGCATCGGCCCCCATCTCCATGGCTTGCGCTGCTTCACTAGGGGTTCCGATTCCGGCATCTACCACCACAGGCACATTGGCATTTTCAATGATGATTTGGATATTGGCGGCATTCTTGATTCCCTGACCGGAACCGATCGGCGAACCCAATGGCATCACCGTTGCACAGCCAGCTTCCTCCAATCGCTTTGCCAGCAAGGGATCAGCATTAATATAAGGCAGGACAGCGAATCCCTCCTTCACAAGTTTTTCTGCTGCTTCTAAGGTGCTGATCGGGTCAGGCAACAAGTATTTGGGATCAGGAATCACTTCCAGCTTGACAAAATTGTTATCCTCCTGTCCGAGTAGCTTCGCCATTTCTCGACCGAGCCGCGCTACCCGAATCGCTTCTTCTGCGGTTTTACAGCCAGCCGTATTAGGCAACATCCAGATTTTGCTCCAGTCGATCGCGTCTGCTAGTCCTTCATGACCCGGAGCATTTGTTTGGACTCGTCGTACTGCCACCGTAACAATCTGACATGCACTCACAACAATGCTCTGACGCATCTGGTCGAAAGTGCGATACTTCCCCGTTCCGGTCATCAATCGCGAGTGGAATGTGCGTCCAGCGATGACGAGGGGTTGATCGAGGGGGATCGGGGGTTGGGGCGTAGGGGTTGGAGAGTGATTGGTATCGATCGGAGACTGGTATTGCAGCATTTTGGGAGGTGTAAGGGAGGAGGAGAGGGAGGGAGATGGGGAGAGTTCGCTAGGATGAGGGGCAGTCGATCGCTTTAAAAAGCGTTCCCAGGAGAAATGAGTCAGCAACGGATCGGATGTTTGGTTCCAAACCAGGTCAGCAATCAACGTGGCGGTGATGGGAGCTAGAAGAATGCCGTTTCGATAATGCCCAGTGGCTAACGTCAAATTTTGGCAAAGGCTGGCTCCGAGAATTGGCAGTTCATCTGGGGTCGTCGGACGGAACCCCCACCAGCACTCCTGAATCGGCATATCTCGCAGGATCGGATAAAGGCGAATGGCGTGATTCAACAACATCTGAATTCCGAATGGCGTATTGTAAGGCGTAAATCCAACTTCTTCCACGGTTGCCCCAATCACAATCTGTCCGTCGCGTCGAGGCACGATATAAATTTCTTCTCCATATAAAACTCTCTGGAGCGGCAATCCAATTTGGCTACTTTGAGGCACCCGGACAGAGAGCATCTGCCCTTTTTTAGGCTGCACTGGAACGGGTAGCAATTCTTGAAACCAAGCCCCTGTTGCCAAAATGTAATGTCCGGCTTGCCAGTCGCCTGCGGTCGATCGCACCTGAACCACCTGTCCCTGCCGTTGCTGAATTGCCGTAACCTCAACCCCTTCGCGAATCTCAACCCCAAGGCTCTGAGCTGCCAGTAGCAAGGTTTGCGCCAACGCCCGATTATTCACCTGCCCCTCTTCGGGAAACCACCAACCGCCGATTATTTCTGGGCTGAGTCCGGGTTGGGCATAGTGGATGGCGGCTTGGTCGAGCCAAAGTTTTAAGGATGCAGGATGCAGGATGCAGGATGAATCAGATTGGGGCAAAGATGAGAGATGAGGGATGAGGGATAAATGGGGTTCTTCATCCTTCATTCTTCCGGCTTCATCCTTTCCATAGAGAGGCTTTAGGATGCCAGACGCCCAATATTCGGTGACTGAACCGCTTAGGTCTTCGAGTTTGCTAATCCAGGCAGGGTAAAGGGCGTGGCTTTTGAGGCACAAGTCTAGCATTGGGCTAGAGGGAATGGCTTCGGCTCTAGGGGCAAGCATTCCGGCAGCAGCGTGGGTGGCGGCTTGCTGAACATCTCGACTGAGGACGGTGATAGAGGCTCCCCGCAGTTTTAGCTCGATCGCGATCGCCAATCCAATGACGCCACCGCCAATCATCAAAATATCTGAGGTTAGATTCATGGAAGAGAGGTTACATTCAACAAAAATTTACCATCGGGCAGGAATGGGTCTGCCCTGGCGACTCGGATCTTGAGGTGGAGTAGAATCTCTGAACGAATCGGGTCGATCAGCCCTCGGTTGATCCGAAACGCTATCTCTTTGGTCGGGAGCTTGATCGGAAGGCGCGATAAACGGAGTATCGGTTTGATCCATTGGCTCATCCGGTTGCACTCGCTGTCCAGGTTGGTCAGAACCAAACACGAATTCGTCAAGGCGCTCAGAAAAGGAACCAAAAAATTCAGAAACATCATCCATAAATTCAGAAAACTGATCAGCAAATCGATCGCCATCTGGCACCTGTACATCTGGCTCTTCTGTAAAATCTCGACCCGGCTGTCCGCTAAACTCGAACTCAAGGAAGGGGATGATCTGGTTCAGCGCAAGAATTACCAACAGCACGGCGAGCACAATGCCAATGAATCGACCAATCCCTTTCAGCAAATTGATCGCAACGAACGCGATTCCAACAATAAAGATTCCAACGATCGCAATGATCGTGACAATGGCATCAGGCATCTCCCTCTCCTTATATACCCGCCACTTCAATCATCTCGCAGGTTTTGGCTCAGGTCTATGACAATATTGAGGATTGGGACTCGGATTGATCGCTAGATACCTTACCAAAGTCCCCGAATTGGTGCAGGCGATCGAGAGGGAGTAGAAGCTGGAACAGGCGCTGTAGCAGGATCAGAAACAACTAGCCCATCTGTCGGGGAAGAAGTGACAGAGGGCGAATCAGCATTTGAAAGGGCAGACGATACGGCTGGCTCAAGCTGCTGAGCAAGGGTTTGCCATCCTGTAGTTGCGGTAGGCGTGATCGGTGTTGAAGTGGGTGAGACAGCCGAGGTTGGAGCCGGAGATTGAGCAGTTTCAACTGAGCTTGTTGTCTGCGAATTCAAAACTTGTTCAGATCCCATCCAGAGTGCGGCAATCAGAAACATCCCCCAGCTAATCGGGCGAATCAATCCTTTAAGCGCAGTCCCTGCTACTGCAAAAATTGCACTTGTAATCAAAAAACCGAGTAATCCATCCACGCTCCCCACCTCCCCGAAAGGCTCATAGATCCATTGTAGGGCGGAGGGGGTGATGGAGTGATGGGGGAGGGGAAGGGGGTATTTTTGTTGTCTCCTCATCTCCTCATCTCCTCATCTCCTCATCTCCTCATCTCCTCATCCCCCCGGTGTCCACACGACCGTATCCCCCTGCCCCCAAAAGCCATCAAATTTGGTGATTTTAATATCACCCAGTATGGTTGTTTGACAAGCAAGACGGCGGTTTTGCGTGAGAGAATGGGGAGGAAGCGATCGTCTTGCCGTCTCTCTCCAATTTGCCTCTGACACGTCACCTTCGACCATCACAGCGCAGGTGCCACAGGTGCCAACTCCGTGACAGTTAATCAGTTTTGCTTGATTGCGATAGAGGTCAACGGTGTGTTGAAGTAAGACTTGGCGCAGATTTTCACCAGATTTGCACTCGATCGTTTTCCCCTGAGCAAGGACATTGGGCATGATGAGTTTAACCTTCAAAAGATAATTTACAGCTTTTAATTTAAGTTTAATTTTTTTAACATTTTTTGGAGCTATCTTTTTCTACGGTTTGAATAGATTTCTCTTAACTCAATTCCTCACTGTTACCGCCGCTATGACCTCAGACGAAGTGACGACCTCTCAAAAAACCCTTTGGATCTATGCACTACACTGCGGGATGGCGCACAGCGAGAAGGGCTGTCGTTGTCGATCGAAGACAAATTGCGAATTG
>JAAUSF010000208.1 GCA_012033255.1 Cyanobacteria bacterium RU_5_0 | reverse complement strand
ACGTGCTCGAGCAGGTGCCCTCGCACTGCCGTCTCAATCCCTGCCAGCGTTTTCACTTGCTCCGGGTCGGTTTCCTCGTACAGCAGGGCAGCAAGGGCACGAGCGTGGGCTTGGATTTGGGCTTTTTTCTCAGCGTCCATTGGAGTTGTCGGGTAAAAGGGTTATGCTCTAAAGTCTAGCGCTGTCTTCCAAACACAGTCCTAAGCACTTATACTCATCGCTAAAGTGGGATGCACTCGTTCGATCATGCCGCGTTATAATCGCCAAGGCTTTTTTGAAGTGATTGAGTTCTGGGTTGAAAATCGAGTGTTGCTGGAATTATTGCCGCCAACGATCGCACCTCAATATCTGGTATTCATGCATCCGCGCAATCATTCATCTCAATAGGAGAATCTGACTATGTTTCTGGAAGCAAAAGTGCCTGCGCTTATTCAGCAAGATTTATATTTTGGACAGGAGCTTCCTGGCTGCAAAGAGATTTCTCAAGAAGAATTTCAAGCGTTCGTAGATGAGGTTATTACTCCTCGATTTCCAGATGGATTAACAATCTTTGATGCGGATGGGCAAGAGAAGAATGCGAAAGTGGTTAGTCTCTTTGTTGAAGACACTTTAGAAAGTAAAGTGGCAATCAAGGAAATTGTCAAAGCTTACAAGCGACTCTTTCGAGGATCTGAAGTTTCACGAGTCACCAATAAAGATGATTTAAAAGTTAGCTTTGGTACAGGTGAAGACCTAATTGATAATGACACTACTCCAGAGTTAATTCAGGTTGATTTGTTTTTTGGACGCAACATTGCTGGTGTCGGTGAGGTGACAGAGGATCAATTTCAAGAGTTTGTTGATGATGTGATTACTTCTCGGTTTCCGGCAGGATTGACGGTTTTTGATACTAATGGACAGTTTCAAGACAGTACGGGAACGATCGTTGAAGAACCCTCAAAAGTTGTTAGCCTAATTCTGGAAGACACTCAAGCAAATGAAGCGGCTATCAATGAAATTGTTGAAGAATATATCCAACAGTTTCAACAGGAAAGCGTACTGCAAGCCGTCAATGAAGATATCACGGTTAGCTTTAGTCCAACGGATGATCTGATTGATAATGACCTGATTCCAGAGTTAGTTCAGGTTGATTTATTTTTCGGACGCAACATTGCTGGTGTCGGTGAGGTGACAGAGGATCAATTTCAAGAGTTTGTTGATGATGTGATTGCCCCGCGTTTCTCAAATAGAGTGGCGGTTTATGATGCTGATGGACAATTTCAGGATAGCGCAGGGACGATCGTTGAAGAAAAATCTAAGGTCGTCAGTTTAGTGTTTAAGGATACGCTACGCAACGAAACGTACATCAACGATATTGTTGAAAAATACATCCAACAATTTCAACAAGAAAGCATTCTAATTGTGGTTGATGAGGAGATTCAAGCTAGTAGTCTGTCATTTTTGTTTTGCGGGGTGCAGGGGTTTCACTCCTGCGTGGGGGCAACGCCCCCACCCCCCCATTACCCATCAAATCTGGCTTGACAAAGCACTAGTTTCACGGGTGAGCAACTATGAGCGGCGATCGGGGTGAAGGATGAGATTTCAGTCCAGTACAAACGATCAACAAACCGCTACGTCTCGGTTGCACTTCTGCGGTAACAGCAATTTCCTATGTGAAAGCACTTAGAACAATGACAACTGTCCTAAGCGCTCCTTCTTCAGTCTGCGTTTGGTTTCCATAGCCCTTAGATCCATCCGACAATGACAGACAGAGCAAAGTGCTTTTAGATTCTCAGTGCGGCAATCAGAAGGGTTATGGTTCAAATGTGCCGTGGTTAAAACGAACCGCCCAAACTTGAGAGTGGGTTCTCCATTCTCGTCCTCTCCATCAAGATCACTTACCCAATCCCAATGCTCATTCTCAATACGTCGATATAAATCCCATAGACCTTCACCCGGACGGCGGCAAGGACGATCGCACCCTTCGCACCTCCAAGCTGCACATTCCTTGACCACATAGGCAATCACATCCCAGTTGGGAGGATAGAGCGATCTATTCATGGGCATCCGCCTGCCTCCCCCTACGTACTAGTTTGACTAGTTCAAGTGGGTAGGTCCGAGACATAACCCACCGATCGGATCGTACCGTTACCGTCCCGTCTGCTCCGATCGCTTCAATTTTGGCTTGCCTACCAGAGAGAGATCCCTTCTCCAGCAATTCAACAACATCCCCCACTTCAAGCCGTGTTGAATTGCTGTTTTTGAGCAAATTTGGCTGTAAGCCTTGTCCTGACTGAAGTTCGGGCAAAGCCTGTAAAATGTTCACTGTGATACATTGATCACTTTTAAAGGGCTTGTTGAATAGTGTTGAATAGCTGTTGAATAGCGAAATCGCTTGCTGTGACTGCGTTTGACCCCCCAATTCAACAGAGTGGCTATGTGTGGGGGGGGGTGAGGCGGGAAAGTGATCATTCTTAGAATCCTGTACTGGAAAGCGTTCTAGAGGTTTTGTATCACTCATGTTACAGACTGCATTGAAACCCTTGTCAGGCAAGGGGTTGTCACTTTTTTGGATCACTTTTTGTGAGTCAGAAAAGTGATCATCTTTAGCGTGCGAATTGTTTGTATTCAAATGGTTCATAGGCGTAGGATGATCACTTTTAACACCTGTTGAATAGCTCGTCAAAATGTGATCATTCTTAGAATTCGCTTCTGGCAAGCGTTCTAGAGGTTTTGTATCATCCATGTTACAAACTGCACTGAAACCCTTATCTGGGAAGGGTTTTTCATCTCTCTGATCACTTTTAAGATGATCACCTTCTAGAAGAAGATTGTTTTTTTGTTGAATATAGCCTGTATTGCAGTCTGGCTCCGTGTTAACACTATTCAACACGCTATTCAACTGTTGAATAGTGTTGAATAGCGCGAGTCGATAGGTATATTTACGTCTACTGCCTTCCTTGATCACTTTTTCGTCTGCATTTTCGGAGGACTGAAGGCGTGAAAGCTGCTCGTAGAGAGACTTCCGAGGAATTTGGGTGGACTCATGAATTTGGTCGATGCTGGCGTGACCCAATTGCTTGAGGCATTCAATGATTTGCTCTTTCTGGGAAGCGTTGAATAGACCGCTTGGCTTCCATTGCCCAACTAATTTCCATGTCCAGGTGTTTGCATCTAGCACAACCGACAGGTCTAGCTTGTTCCACCCGTTCTCAACGTAAAGACGATAGTTCCGATCGTCAGCCGCAATGATTAGGGAGCCACGGCAGACAGCACGAATAGCGGAACTCCCACGGATGGTGTCGAACACGCTGATAGTGTTGGCGTTGTCTACGGTAACTTTGCCCGTGTGGTGAACCAGCAGTACACAGCACCCTTTCTCCTTTGCCATCTCTTGCAACGGCTCTAAAAGTTGACTCATCTCGGCTGAAGACTCGGAAATAGTGGCATCTTTGATGCGGGAAAGGGTATCGAGAATGATGAGCCGTGGATCAAGTTCCTCCGCTAGCTCTACCAGATAAGGGAGTTCGGATAGTTTAAATTTTTGAAGCCACGCTACGGGTAGTCCAGTCGCCCAGCCTTGGGCCGTTTCCCGTTCCTTGAGTTTGGCTTCTCCATCTTCAAGGCAGACATAAATCACACTGCCTTGAGTGCAGGGTCTCCCAAGGAACTCTCCCCCTTCTGCCACTGCTTTGGCTAGCGTCATCGATAGGAGCGACTTACCTGCTCTCGGTCCCGCTGCAAGTAGAAACAATTCATCGGCGGTGAGAAGGTCTTGCACTAACCATTCTGTGTAGTCTGGCGCTCTCGCCATTAAGTCATCGTTCCAGACGAGCCGATCTCTAAGTGGGTTGTTTGATTTGCTCGTCGTTTGCGGGTGAAGCCGATGAGCCTTACTTGCGGCAATCTGGAAATCCTCTAGCGTGAACCCACTCAGTAAGGCATTGCTGACATCCCACCCCTGAATGTCACAATCCTCTGACATGGGCACTAGGGCGATTTTGCCCCGATCGCCCAATGCCGTGGCCACTTTCTTCGCCCCTTCTTCTCCCGGTATCCGTCCCCGCTTGTCTGGAGTGTCGTTGCGATCGTAAAGAATGATGACATCGTTGGTGAGACGGTCTAATTCGTGCTGGGGCGGGATGGTGTCACAGCCGCAGGTGAAGGTAGCCACCTGAATGTGATGGTTGAATTCAGAGTGGCGAACCGCCCACCCCAGCAGGATGGCGTCCCACTCTCCCTCGCATAGCCAGGTTTGCTGTGGGTGGTCTGGCTGATGGGTGATCCACACCAGCGCCGGAATCCCATATTGGCTCCACTTCTTGTATTCTGGAGGTTGTTCTGATTCTGGCAGCCACGGTGCCACGCGCTTTTTCTGGTAGTAGGCCGTGCCCTGGGCGGTTGGAATCGGGATGCTGACAGCCGGAAGATGGCGATCGCCCACTTTAGCTCTCACCACTCCCAGTCTGAAGTGAGCGGCCATCTCCTCTGTAATGCCCCGATCGATGAGCCACTGTTTGGCATGGGTGGATTCTTGCTTCAGGCGATCGTGGGCTTCTCTCACCTTTTGCGGAGTGATGGTGACTTTCTGGGCTGGCTCCGACCTGGCGAGGGCGGCTGGGATGATTTGAGCTTTGGGAGCGCCCAACGCTTCTCGAATTTGCTCAGGAGAGCAACCGCGATGACATTTATATGCTCCATCGGTGTCGGGGACGAGGGAAAGGTTGCGGTTCCCCGACTTCTTTCCGTCGTTGAGACAGGATGGGCAATCGGCTCGTCCGTTGGTGAATTCGGCGAAGTCAGTTATTCTAAACATCGGAAGTACTCCTCATAAACATAAAAAATCGCCCTTGCATAGGGCGATTTTGCTGACAGCAAAGTGCGAGTGGAAGTGATACATTGATTCCACCTGTGGCATTGAAATTCGTCCAGGGAAGTTCACCGATCGTAGACAGTTGCAAGCCTCTAGCGATCGGTGAACTATTCAATTTGAATGCAAGCATAGATTTCTAATGATGGGAAGCGTGAATTCTCAGAGGGCCGGAAGGGATTCCTCTAGATGTGGCGATCGCTTCATTCTGAAGGTGTACAAGTGTTCCATGTTGCCCCCCTGATGCTCTAAGTGAATAAAAATATCTTAGGGGCTTGGAGCGATGAGCGAGTGAGCGAATAAACAGATTGGGATAGGATGTTCGCTCGCTCGCTCGCTCATTGCTCGCTCACAGCGCTCAGTCGAAATTCGTTCATATTTGCGTCCTTCCATTCAACAAGTTGGAGGGAGGCTAGAGCGGTCAGCATCTTGCGTAGATCATCTGTTCGGGGAAAGTATTTCCGGCCCCATCTATCCCTGAGTGCCTTGACGCTGATCCATCCCTCCTGGCTGGCAAGCGTCTGTCCAGCGCCAGACAGGTATTCCAGCGTGAGCCACCCTAAATCGCCACAAGCCTGAACCACGTCCTGTTGCACTTTCAAGAGATAGTTTTGTTTCTCTGGTAATGCCAGGTTTGAGTGAGCCATCCGGGTCGGGATATCAGGTTCGTCGGTCGCGGGAACGTCGATCGCTCCTACCAATTCCTTCATTGCTTCCACCTCTTGCTCATACTGATAATCAATTCCTGCAATGTTTAGGTGATGTCGTCGCATCATCTGATGAGCGGTTTCACGTTCCATTAATGAATTAATTAAATCTCTCCGTTGACCTTCCTTCTGCCATTTGGGAAGAATGGCAAGGGCATAAACAAAGAATGCAATTGGAACTAACATGAGAACAAATTGTAGGACTGGATGAACGAACCGAGCGAATGAGATGGCTACAAACCACCAAAACACACCTAACCCAAAAGATAAGCTCCACTGCATTCCATAATTGAATTTCACACTAAAACCAGCCATCCGATTAGACCTCCTACAGGATATCCAATTAATGCAAATAAGCATAGAGCAAGGAATGTATCTTGACCTTCCTTTTGCCATTTGGGAAGAATGACAATGGCATAAACAAAGAATGCAATTGGAACTAACATGAGAACAAATTGTAGGACTGGATGAACGAACCGAGCGAATGAGATGGCTACAAACCACCAAAACACACCTAATCCAAAAGATAAGCTCCACTGCATTCCATAATTGAATTTCACACTAAAACCAGCCATCCGATTAGACCTCCTACAGGATATCCAATTAATGCAAGTAAGCATAGAGCAAGGAATGTATCTTGCTCCCAGTTGAGATACTTGTCTAATACATTGCCAGCAAGGAATGCGAACAACAATGCAAACAGCAAAATGACAAATAAGATAATCATGCCAATCCCTATTGGTGGAAGGTGTCTAGCCATTAGCCCTAATAAAGAACTAATGGCTAGAATCAGCCAAATAAGAGAGGCGATTCTAGCCATTCTGATCATGTGAATTGTCTCCTAATTCCAACGACGGCTGACATCAGAGTAGAGGGCTTGGTATTCGGCAACTTTCACCTGTGCTTCATTGGCAGCTTCGCCCAGGGATAGACCCATCTTTGCGTAGGTTCCAGTTAAGCCATAGAGTGTTTTGGCTTTACCCACATCGGCTGATTTTTTGGAAGCAGATGTTTTAGCGACAGTGGTTTGATATTGCCGATAGGTCTGCTGATCCTGTGCATCTGCATTCTCAATCTTGCGAAGGGCATTGTAAGCCTGTCGATTGTTTTTCGCTTGTCGAGTGCGAGTGGCAGCTTGTACTCGCAATTTGTCGGCTTCGTCCTTGGTGAAGTTTTTGTGTTTGGCTACGACCTGGTGCGTGCGAATTTCGGAGTTGTCCCCTGGATTCCAGGGTGTGATGGCTTGTCCATCCATCCGCATGACTTCGTTGGGGTTGATGCGAACCGTGCTTGAGGTGTTGTTTCCAATGATTGATGGCATGTAAGATTCTCCTGTACGTAAAAAACAACGAACTACTGAACGGGTTCACCGCCGCCGCAAAACATGAGACAGCGAGTGGGAACGGCAACGGGCTTTTCCACAATGACTGGTGACTCGACCACGATCGGCTGACTGGGCACTTGAACGGTCTGAGCCGGACGGAAGGCAGAGGCAATCCCAGCCGCTACGATCGCCACTCCCGATAGCCCTCCGCAAGCGGCAAGGATAATCCAGGCGATACGATTGCTACGCATGGCTCTCACCTGCTCTGGGGTGAGCATGATGTATTCGCGATCGGCTGAGTGGATGATTGGGTATGCCTCATAAGTCGATCGGGGTGGAAAGTGAAAGTAGTCGGATTGGGGCTGTTGTGTTCTGGTGAGCAACTGTTTCATATTCACTCCAACGCATCAAGTAGAACTTCTGCCCATGCGACCGCAAGCCTTGCAGTATCAGCCATCGTTTGTGCTTCAGGGCCAAAGGATGGGTTGGAAATTAAAGCATTAAGGGCTAAGCCTGCAAGGAAGTCGCGGCGGCTCAAGCCCTCTGGGATGTCTGCGTTAAGGTCGATCGGCATAGGTTCCATATTGAAGTTGCGTTGCAATTGCTCCGATTAAGCTCAGCACGTCCTGCTCTGAATCGTTCCAGAGTCCTTCTAGCATGACGGGAAGATTTGAGTCGTTAGTCTGTTTGCAAACCTCAATGTGGATTTCTTCGTCCTCGATGAGGCTGCTGAGCAGCCAGAGCATCAGGATGAGCTTGTCGTGCTTGGTCAGGGCTTCAAGCTGTTCTCCATATAGGGCGGTGAGGTTGTCGATCGCTCCTGGCTTGATGATGGCGGGTGGGGGTATGGGTTGAAAAAGGCTGTAGGTTTCGATCATTCGATCTCCTCTAAAACTCATGAAAGCTATAGAGCATCAGGTTGCTCTAATTCTGAG
>JAAUSF010000207.1 GCA_012033255.1 Cyanobacteria bacterium RU_5_0 | reverse complement strand
ATTGCTGGAGTGCCGCT
Source organism: Cyanobacteria bacterium RU_5_0 (assembly GCA_012033255.1). Taxonomy (GTDB): domain Bacteria; phylum Cyanobacteriota; class Cyanobacteriia; order Elainellales; family Elainellaceae; genus JAAUSF01. The sequence goes on along the minus strand of JAAUSF010000207.1, from coordinate 7,802 downwards.
GAATGAACCTGTGGTGCGCTATGGTCCTTTTGTGATGAACACTGAAGCCGAAATACTGCAAGCGATCGACGATTACCGAAATGGAAGGATGGGACATATTCATGCTTAACCCGCTTCAACACCGCATTACCCAAGATCAACTGCTGACCGATATACGCATCAAGCTATTGCATTTGCATAAACTGTTGTTGGATACAGAGCGTATTCGTTACGAACAGGTGCGCGGACAGGTCTCTAAAGGTGAACTGCTGCAACTGGTGATCAATCACGATCAATTTGCCTGGTTGCATCGCCTCTCAGAATTGATTGTGCAAATTGATGAGTTAATCTACTCAGATGAGCCTATCACCTCCGAGGCGATCGCTGCTCTCATTGCTGATATTCAGATTCTACTCACACCTGATGAAGTTGGAAATGACTTTGCTGTGAAGTATGATGCGGCGTTTCAACGCAACCCCGATGTGGTGTTAGCTCATGCTGATTTGGTCACACTGCTAGCGACTAAAGTTCAACGATAAATTGAGCAGTTCGTCCAGATTAAATTGAATCTGGACGAACTGCTTTTATGCATTGTATTTACCGAATCATAAGCATTCGCGGCATGTTCAGGTGTTTATTGATTTCCTAATTCAGCGATTTGGGAATCCGCCCTATTGGGAAAGAAACGTTTGACGGACGATACTGCCTACTCTGACAGTTAATCTGCGAACTGATGTATTTCCTAAACGAATCGATGCGCCCGATTCTAACTTAAGTTATAGCTAGCCTTCTACTCCACGATCGCATCGTTACTCTATCAATTTGTACTGCAAAAATTTTAACTCACTGTAGACGACAGCTTGAAGGTAATTTCTTATATTGAATCTATGCAAATAGAGATGCAGTCAATGGATTGAGCAAGTCAATTGCAAGGTTCCATGCTTGCTGCAAATGTAGAAAAATGAACGACGATCGTAACCACAGTTCCTTACTTGTCCCACCTTCAACCCAAGATCATATTCAAGGTGTGTTGAGTGCCAAGGTAGTGCTGGTGATGTATGGAGACCATCAATGCCCTAAAAGTGCGGACGTTTACAAGCTGATTAAAGGGATCAAACGAGAGCTGAGTGCTGCTTTTGGAGAGGATTATTTATGCTTCATCTTCCGCCACTTTCCGCAAGCACAGATTTATCCTCATGCTCAACGGGCCGCCCAAGCCGCCCAAGCCGCCGCTGCTCAAGGACAGTTTTGGTCAATGCATGATACTTTATTTTCCCATCAACAAAAGTTGGAGAATGGTTATCTTGTCGAGTACGCCAACGATTTAGGGCTTGATATCCCTCAATTTCTCAAAGAGTTGTCTAAACAAGTGCATGTCGATCGCATCAATGAAGACATCGAAGGCGGAATACAGAGTGGAGTAACGACTACTCCAGCCCTGTTTATCAATGAAAATCGATATACCGGGCACTGGAACACGACAGAGTTAATGGCAGCCATTATTGCTGCAAGTCACTAAGCTCTTTTCATGACTCATCAACGCTAGTAATAGACGAAAGCAGTTTTGTTATTTCATTGAGGGTAGTTCTATGACGCATTTACTAGTACAAGGCAGAAATGATTCTGAGTATGAAGGTACACCTCAGACTGATTCTCTTCGCGACTCTTCGGTGAATCATGCTCTGATTGCGATCACGCAAGAAGTTGCTGAGTTGCTGAAACAAGCTTATCCAGTACAAGTTGACGAAATTGATCGTATGGAATTAATAGACGGGAAGAGTTCCGCTAAATGATCAAGCGCTGAGCTGGCGAAGTCTTTCTATTCAACAAAAGTAATGCTGAGAGGAACGCAATGGTACTTCAAGACGCTAACAACAGTACTGAATTTAGGAACAAAATGAGTAAGCCCGAGTTTTTTGTCACCCCCGGCTATGGGGAATACATGCTGAATGAATTGCACTACTCGCAAGCGGTAAAAATTGGCGATCGAGTGGAAACATCAGGACAAGGCGGCTGGGATGACGATCTGCAAATTCCCGAATCGCTTGCGGACGAGATTGCTCAGGCGTTTCGGAACGTAGAGCGAACCTTGGCAACTGCCGGAGCGGGTTGGGAACATGTTGTCCACATCAATTCTTACCATGTTGGCGGGTTTCCCCCAGAGGTGAACGATGTGATGGTCAGGCTATATCGCCATTACATGCCCAACCATGCCCCAATTTGGACACAGGTAGGAGTCGCGGCTCTTGGACTACCAACGATGCGGATTGAAATCCGCGTTACTGCAATTGTTCCGTGAATTTTGCACAAGCGGCAACGGGCTATTGCGAAGTTAGAGAGTTACCTCGCTGAGTGATATCGAAATCCCGTCACTGTTTATTCTAAATCAAGGAGAGATGGCACAGATGGAATCTATGAAAGCAGCCGTATTAACTGCGTTTGGTGATGCTGAGAAGTTTGAGATTCAAACTGTCCCCATACCAATGCTGAAGGCGAATCAGGTGTTAGTCAGAGTTTGTGCAACCTCGATTAACCCGGTCGATTACCAAACTCGTCGGGGTGATTACAAGGAACTGGTTCAATTACCCGCCATCCTTGGAGTCGATGTCTCAGGGGTGATTGAGGCAATTGGCGAAGCCGTGACTGATTTCAAGGTGGGAGACAACGTGTATTACTCGCCGCAAATTTTTGGAGAATTCGGTAGCTACGCTCAGTATCATCTGGCTGATGCAGCGATTGTTGCATTGAAGCCTGCAAATCTATCGCACATTGAGGCAGCTTCTTTTCCGCTTGCAGGCGGAACTGCTTGGGATTGTCTAGTGACTAGGGGCAATCTACAAGTTGGTGAAACAGTTCTCATCCATGCGGGTGCGGGTGGAGTAGGTTCGATCGCAGTTCAACTCGCCAAAGCGATCGGGGCATACGTTTTTGCAACGTGTAGTTCTAGAAACCGAGATTTCGTGACAGAACTGGGTGCAGACCGAGTGATTGATTACAAAAATGAAGATTACGTAGAAGTCATTCGTCAAGAAACAAATGGACTGGGTGTGGATTTAGTTCTAGATACGATCGGCGGAGAAACAATTCAGCGTAGTCTAGAAATCATTCGTCCCTTTGGTAGGCTGATAAGCATTGTGGACATTGCAATACCGCAATCGCTTCTTGAGGCATGGGGCAAGAATCTGACGATTCATTTTGTTTTTTCACCCCAGTACCGAGCAAAATTAGAGGCTTTGACAAAACTCATCGAGCGTCATCAGCTTCGCCCAGTAATTGATTCAGTATGGTCTTGGGACCAGGTTGTTCTGGCACATCAGCGTCTAGAGCAGGGAGGAACACGGGGAAAAATTGTGCTGAAATTTACAGAAGATTAGACCAGCTTTACGGCGTTGGTAATTGCTAAACGGATCGGAGTTTGAATGACGTTTTGGTTGAGCAGTGTCAAAGCCCTGTTTCAGCTTTTGAAATGGAACTCCCGGCTCTATCCGATCACTGACTCTACTTTCACATAGACAAAAACTCACCATCGATTTACAAAGGAGAAACCTCTCATGCCTTACATTACCGTTGGTCAAGAAAATTCTGCAACCATTGATCTCTACTACGAAGATCTGGGCACAGGTCAACCGATCGTTCTGATTCACGGCTTTCCCCTCAACGGTCATTCCTGGGAAAAGCAGGTCTTAGTGCTGCTAAATGCGGGATATCGAGTCATTACCTACGATCGCCGTGGATTTGGCAACTCCAGTCAACCCTCATCTGGCTATGACTACGATACCTTCGCCGCCAATTTGAATACACTGATGACCAAGCTTGACTTGCAAAATACCGTGTTGGTTGGCTTCTCAATGGGGACAGGTGAAGTGACACGCTATCTTGGCAAGCATGGCTCAGAACGGGTGCAAAAAGCGGTGCTAATGGCTCCTGTCCCACCCTTTTTGTTAAAGACGAGCGATAATCCAGAGGGCGTTGATCAAAGTGTCTTCGATGGCATTATGAAAGCGATCGTTGAAGATCGTCCAGCTTACTTTTCTGAATTTTTCAAAGCGTTCTTCAATGTGGATGTGTTGTTGGGCGATCGCATCAGTAATGAAGCCATTCAGGCAAGTTGGAATGTGGCAGCAGGGGCTTCTGCGAAAGGAACTTTAGATTGTGTCCCGTCCTGGCTCACCGATTTCCGCGATGATCTGCCCCGCATTGATGTACCAACCCTGATTATTCATGGCGATGCCGATCGCATTTTGCCGCTTAAGTCCACCGCTGCAAGACTCCCAAGGCTGATTAAGAACAGTCAACTTGTGGTCATCCCTGGTGGACCGCACGCCATCAACTGGACTCATGCTGATCAGGTCAATCCCGTGTTACTAGACTTTCTTCAGCAGGAATAATCAGTGATCTGCTTCATTTCTGGCTTGTGAAAGAACTCTGTAATTCATCAGTTGAGTCAGGCTCACACGCTAGGGCGTGTCTGCAAAGTTATTGGTCTTGCCAAATCGGCAAAGGCGATCGCAGACATCGATCATCTCGCGTAGCGTCTTGATAAAAGAGTAGAACACCTAATTTCAGGTTTCACATTAGCCTCAATCATTCTGTCCACCGTTGTCCCCTACCAATGAGACCAAGAAACTATGACCTGCGAACATCTCAACAATCTAACTGCGGAAAACCTGATTTCTAAAGCAGCTTACCCCATATTTCGTTGTGAAGAGTGCATTAAAATAAATAGCCGCTGGGTACACCTGCGGATTTGCCAAACCTGTGGCAAAATGCTGTGCTGCGATTCTTCTGAGCATCAACATGCTCGCCGTCATTATGAAGCAACCAGTCATGCAGTGGCTAGTTCGGCTGAATTGGGGGAGCAGTGGTTATGGTGTTTTGCAGATGAACAGAGAAAAGACTATTGATAGCGATTCTGATTTCATCTAGATTTCCTTCTCATTTCTTCAACCTGTTCCCCTCATGTGGATGGTTTTCATGGCTGTTTCTAATCAGAGTACTCCCATTGACAGCGTTTGGCCCAGTTTGCCCCTAGCAGCTTGGCAAGATACCTATGCAACTCTCCATCTATGGACGCAAATCATCGGTAAAATCCGGTTGGCACTGGCACCTGACCTCAATCACTGGTGGCAATCTACTCTTTATGTCACACCGCGTGGACTAACAACCGCTTCAATCCCTTGCGGAACCCGTAACTTTCAAATTAGCTTTGATTTTCTCGACCATCAACTACAAATCGACACTAGCGACGGCATTACCAAAAGAATTGCTCTGACTCCTCGCTCTGTTGCAGATTTTTACCAAATGGTGCTAACTACATTGAGCGACATCGGCATCGAAGTCCAAATCTGGACAATGCCGCAAGAAGTGTCAGAACCAATCCCGTTCGATCAGGACTATCAACACGCCGCTTACGATCCAGAATATGCACAACAGTTTTGGCAAATTCTCGTGCAAGTCGATCGGGTCATGACTTTATTCCGTTCCCAGTTTGTTGGTAAATCCAGCCCTGTACATTTCTTTTGGGGCAGCTTTGACTTGGCTGTGACTCGTTTCTCTGGTCGTCGTGCGCCAGAACATCCCGGTGGGGTTCCGAATATGGCAGATTGGGTCACACGCGAAGCCTATTCACACGAAGTTAGTAGTTGCGGCTTTTGGCCAGGGGGTGGGTCTGTTGTGGAGCCTGTTTTTTACGCTTACGCTTACCCTGCGCCGGAAGGGTTCCGTGATTACCCAATCCAACCCAGAGAAGCTTTTTACAGCTCAGAGATGCAAGAGTTTATCCTACCCTATGAAGCCGTGAGACAAGCTGACGATCCAGATGCAATACTCCTTGCTTTTTTCCAAAGCACCTATGAAGCAGCAGCCAACCTAGGACATTGGGATCGAGTTGCGCTGGAGCGTTCCCCAACCGGGTAAGGCTAACAAATTGCAAATTGCTGAAGCAGTTATACAACGCGGTAAGCAGAAGGAGCATACCCAAAAATGGTTAAAGGTAGGTTAGAAGCATTCAGTGATGGGGTAATTGCTATTGTTATCACCATTATGGTGCTGGAGTTGAAAATACCTCATGAGTCAGATTTAGCTGCGCTACGTCTGTTGATTCCAACATTCCTAAGCTATGTGTTGAGTTTCGTGTATGTTGGTATTTACTGGAACAATCACCATCACCTGTTTCAGGCAGTCCGACAAGTGAATGGTTCAACTTTGTGGGCAAACCTACATTTGTTGTTCTGGTTATCATTATTTCCCTTTGCCACCGCATGGATGAGTGAAAATCACTTTGCTGCGTTGCCTGTTGCGCTTTATGGTGTGGTTCTATTGTTGGCTGCGATCGCCTACTTCATTCTGACCCGCACACTTATTTTTCACCACGGTCAAGATTCCACACTTGCGAATGCTCTGGGTCGGGGTTTTAAAGGCAAGTTATCGGTATTGATTTATGCAGTTGCAATTCCACTTGCTTTTGCAACCCCTTGGCTTGCATGTGCATTATATGTTCTGGTTTCAGTCATGTGGCTCATTCCCGATCGCCATATTGAAAAGACGTTGAACTCATAAAGTTCCATGTTCGATGCAACATAAACCAGCTAACAAGCCTGCTGCACCAGAACGAATATAGGTTGTTGGTTACAGACAAAGGTGATCTGCTTCTCGTACTGCGACATCTGGCGCTTTCGCGGCGGCAAGATTGTCGAATTAAGGGCTTTCGTTATCAAGATCGAGGTTAAGGATGAAATCAGCAATGCAACCTAAACCAGCGGTAGTGAAAGACGTGACTTACGTGGAGGCTGCTGGGTGGGGTAAGTATCGGGGGTGGCGGTATCTTCTGGGGCTGATGATCATCCTCTTTGCGTGGCTGGTCGTCGGGACGGCCGCTAGCGTCGGTGTCGCGTTCGTGTTCAGCGGTCAACCGGATCACACCGCGCTCAGTCCCGTCGGAGGCTTCCTGTTCAACATGGCGGGGTTCCCGTTCTTCCTGGCAGGGATCTTTCTCACCGTTTCCCTCGTTCACCGCTGCCCCCTCCAGACGCTGATCACGGCGCGGGAGAAGATAAGCTGGCAGCGTATCGGTCACGGTTTTGTGGCGTGGTTTGTGCCATTCTGCCTGATTGGTGGGCTGGGACAGTACCTCTTCTACCCTGACACCTTCTCTTTCAACTCCGACCTTACGACGTTCGCGCTCTTCGTCCCGATCGCACTGGTTCTTACCGCGATCCAGACGACCACGGAGGAGCTTTTCTTTCGCGGATACATTGTGCAGGGTGCGAGTGTTGTTTGGTCTAACCGCGTCTTTCTGGCGATCGTGTCGGCGGTAATCTTCACCCTGCCTCACGCCACCAATCCAGAGTCAAAGGAGGGTGGCTGGATCGGGATGTTCCTCGGACTCTTCGTCGGCACGGGTCTGCTGTTCACGATCGTGTCATTGATTGACGGCACGACCGAGCTGGCGATCGGCGCACACTTCGCCAACAACCTTGCGTACTTTCTCTTGTTCAACTGGTCTGGAAGCTTCTTCACTACGCCAGCCCTGTTCAGCATCAGCGAGTACCATGCGAGATTCTACGACATCACCTCCCTCGTGCTGATTCCCGTTTTCTTGGCGATCGCCTACAAGGTGTTCAAACGCGACAAGGTATCCGAACCCGTTTCCCGGAGCGATCGGAATAGTCGTCGGTGATCTCGTCAGTTCGTAAAATCATCAGAAACTGTTTGTAAATGTTGTTTAAGCAGTTTTCGGCTTCCTCGTTCGGCGGTTGTTCGTTAATCGCCGCAGCATCAACCGAATCATGACGACATACACCATCGCTTCATGATTTTCAGGC
>JAAUSF010000206.1 GCA_012033255.1 Cyanobacteria bacterium RU_5_0 | reverse complement strand
AGGAGGGGCCAAGGGTCTTGCCCGTGCCCATCGCAAAGAATCATAGCAGATGGGCACGGATGCCGTTGCCTCTCCTCCGGTGGTAGTTTGTTTTTCGGAAATCACCTAAGTTCTGTGTTTTGGCGATTGCTTCCCTCCTTGATAGGGCTATAGAGAGAATAAGCCAAGAGCTTTAAGTCTTTAGCGGCAACTGTTTAGGAGAATGAATCAGCCCTACCCTACCATTGGGGGTGCCAATCATTTCATCCCAATTCTTCAGCAACGCCCAAAATGTTCTCGCATCTCCACGAACCTCTGGAACCGATGCATTGCACTTCAGAGACAACCGCAAGGAATACTGAGAGAATATAGTTGCACTTCAGAGACAACCGCAAGGAATACTGAGAAAAATAAAAGTGCGAATACAGCAAGATAGCAGTAACGCGATTTTGGACAGATAATCGCTACTGACCAAAAGCAACGAGTAATTCACGGACATCCCAAGGATTCGCGAGTATCTATTCCAGTGATTGGGTTAGTGCCACTAGCAGATTTACACAAGAACAAAACTTGCTGGCGATCGAGCATTGCGTAGCTAAAGTCGGCTCCAGTCACGGTTGCATCTCGAAAGTTAGACTTGAGCAACATGGCCGAAGTCAGGATTGCATCGCTGAGATCAGCACCGGTAAGATCGCTGAGATAGGCAATGCCATCGCTAAAGTCTACGCCGTGGAGGTTGGCGTTGGTCAAAACAGACCCATTGAAGACAGCACCCCGCAGATCGGCACCGCTAAAATTGACGCCTTTGAGTTTGGCATTGCTGAATTCGGCTCTGGTTAAATCTTGATTAGCATAGTTTTTAGCGGTGATGTTGACATCATCAAATGCCCGAACAGCGGCGGAACTGGCGGCTTGGGCAGGAAGCGGAAGAACAATAACCAGGACGAGCAAAGTAATCAGGATTCTGAAAAAGGGCTGAAGTACGCGCATGGTAAACCTAGAGTGTTCGATCGCTTAACTACAACAAACTTAACATTATTTTAAGTTTGATTGTCCCCATTTTTTCTCGGAAAAAGGGCTGTGAGAGGTGGGGTGTAGGGTATAAGCATGGAAATTGATCTGGACTAAGCCACTAAGCGCAAGTACTGCCGATTCCCCAAGCATCTTACTAGCCGATTCGTTGAGTGGGAACGGTTTAAGGGAATTACACTAGAGATGCGATCGGCTTATTTCTTGAGGGATAGACACTCCAGATCTTGGTAAAATTAAGGACTTGGCAAATTACCACGCTGGACGGAGAAACCTTATGGCTCGGATGTATTACGATGCGGACGCTAATTTAGATCTGTTAACCGGAAAAACGATCGCCATTATTGGCTATGGTTCTCAAGGTCATGCTCATGCCCTCAACCTCAAAGACAGTGGCGTTGACGTGATTGTAGGGCTATATCCGGGGAGCAAATCAGCGGCGAGGGCAGAAGCCGAAGGGCTAACGGTCAAATCCGTATCAGATGCATCGGCAGCGGCTGATTTTATTATGATTTTGTTGCCGGATGAGGTGATGAAAACGGTCTACAAGCATGAGATCGAGCCACATTTGAGTGAAGGTAAGGTGCTGGCGTTTGCCCACGGCTTCAACATTCACTTTGCTCAGATTGTTCCTCCCACCACTGTGGATGTGGTGATGGTTGCACCCAAAGGACCCGGACATTTGGTGCGGCGGACTTACACTCAGGGCGAAGGCGTTCCTTGCTTGTTTGCGGTGTTTCAGGATGCATCAGGGCAGGGACGCGATCGGACTATGGCATACGCAAAGGGGATCGGTGGCACTCGTGCCGGAATCTTGGAAACCACGTTCCGCGAAGAAACCGAAACTGATCTGTTTGGCGAACAAGTCGTACTCTGCGGTGGTTTGACGGCGCTGATTAAAGCTGGATTTGAGACATTGGTGGAGGCTGGCTATCAGCCAGAATTAGCGTATTTCGAGTGTCTGCATGAGGTGAAACTGATTGTTGATTTGATCGTAGAGGGCGGGCTTGCCAAAATGCGCGATAGCATTTCCAATACGGCTGAATATGGCGATCTGACTCGTGGACCTCGCATCATCACCGATCAAACTCGTGTTGAGATGCGGAAAATCCTCAATGAAATCCAAACTGGGCAGTTTGCGCGTGAGTTTGTACTGGAAAATCAGGCGGGTAAGCCCGGATTCACTGCGATGCGTCGTCGGGAAGCCGAACATCCGATCGAAGAAGTCGGGAAAGACTTGCGGGCAATGTTTAGCTGGTTGAAGAAGGTGTAACGGTTACTACAGCGTTAGATGCCTGTGTCCGGGGGTAAACCCTGTCCCGTAAGACAGTCAACGAAAACCAAGTGATTGTGGTGGAAAACCTGGCCGTCAAAAACATGGTTAAAAATCACAATCTGGCTAAGTCCATCAGTGACGCAGGTTGGGGTATGTTCTGCACCATGCTGACGTACAAGGCAGAATCAGAGGGCAAGATTTACCTGGAAGTGGATAGATTCTTTCTCTCATCCCATCTCTGCTCTAATATAGCCATAGTCATAGTGGTTAGGACATTTTTGTGGGGCGGCGAAGCCGCCCCACAAAAATGTCCATGTCCTACCCTAACTGACTACGGCTATGAACGCCGCCATCAACATCAAGAATGAAGGCTTACGGATTTTGGCGTTGGGAACCAGCGCTACTCCCCTCGGAGGGAAGGTAAGACCAAAACGGTATGGGCGAAAGTCTACTACGGCGGAGGAACTTCTCATTGAGGAGGGAAGCCCGCGCTCTATGCGATAGCATGAGCGTTGGATAGTTCACTGTGACATTCTGAATGGAGAATTTACGATGGCAACCCTTACTGTTCACGGTACTCCCGTCAGCACTTATGTTCGCACCGTTCGGTTACTGCTTGAGGAAGCAGGGGCAGAGTATGACCTCAAGAGTGTCGATTTTTTCAAAGGGGAAAACGACTCAACAGAGTACCGAGCCAAGCATCCGTTTGGTAAAGTACCGACGCTGGAAGTCGATGGAGAACTGCTTTATGAAACAGTTGCCATTACTGGCTATCTCGATACCGTTGTAGCAGATAACAAGTTCAGCCCGTCTGATCCGATGCTCCAAGCGCGGATGCGCCAAATTATGGCAATCATTGATAGCTATCTCTATTCACCTGCAATCACGTCAATTGTGATCCAACGTCTGATCGTGCCTAGTCAGGGTGGTACGCCCAATGAGGATAAGGTGAACAATGCCGTCGCGCCTGCAAAAACGGCGGTAGATGCGATCGAGTCGCTAACGGTGGGTAGTCCTTATCTGCTCGGCAGCGAAATGAGTATTGCTGATTTCCACCTCATTCCCATCTTCACCTACCTGTCAATGACTCCAGAGTTTGATGCAATTACGGCGCAAGCTCCTAAACTCCGGACTTGGTGGGATGAGGTCAGCAAACTGCCTAGTGTCAAAAAAGTGTGTGCGTAACTTTCGCATATGCTCTCTCTGGAAGAACCCGATCGCTTTAGTAGAAAAGCAGGAACCAAATTACTGAATCTAGAACAAAAAATAGCGTTGTGCCATTGGCAAGAGGGTGGCGGGTTCGCAGGTGAGCAATTCACCATCAGCACGGACTTCGTAAGTTTCGGGATCGACTTCCATGTGAGGTGTGGCATCGTTGAGTTTCATGTCTTTCTTGGTGAGCTTACGGATGTCAGAAACGGCGATCGCCTGCTTTTGCAACTTGAGTTTTTCGGGGATGCCTGCTTTTAGCGCCGCTTTGGAGACGAATGTGAGGGACGTAGTGTAAATCGCACCGCCATAGCTGGCGAACATCGGGCGCATATGAATCGGTTGTGGTGTGGGAATGCTGGCGTTCGCGTCGCCCATCTGTGCCCAAGCGATCATGCCACCTTTGAGGACGAGTTCGGGTTTCACGCCGAAGAAAGCCGGTTTCCAGAGGCAAAGATCTGCTAGTTTGCCAATTTCGATCGATCCAACAGAGTGAGCAATGCCGTGGGTGATCGCCGGATTAATCGTGTACTTCGCAACATAGCGTTTGGCGCGAGTGTTATCGTTCCGATCGCTATCCTGTGACAACACCCCTCGCTGTTCTTTCATTTTGTGCGCTGTCTGCCAAGACCGGAGAATCACTTCGCCAATCCGCCCCATTGCCTGCGAATCAGACGAGATCATGCTGAACGCTCCTAAGTCGTGCAGAATATCTTCCGCCGCGATCGTCTCCCTGCGAATCCGCGATTCCGCAAAGGCGACATCTTCAGGAATGCCCCGATCGAGGTGATGGCAAACCATCAGCATATCCAGGTGTTCTTCCAGCGTGTTGAGCGTGTAAGGACGAGTGGGATTTGTGGAAGAAGGCAGCACATTCAATTCCCCACAGACTTTGATAATATCTGGAGCATGCCCACCGCCTGCGCCTTCGGTGTGATACGTGTGAATGACGCGATTTTTAAAGGCAGCGATCGTATCTTCCACAAATCCGGCTTCGTTGAGTGTGTCTGTGTGGATGGCAACTTGCACATCATAATCATCTGCAACGCTGAGGCATGTATCGATCGCCGCCGGAGTCGTTCCCCAGTCTTCGTGCAATTTCAAGCCCATCGCGCCTGCTTTGACTTGCTCCTCCAAGGCATCCGGGAGAGCCGCATTGCCCTTGCCCAGAAATCCCAGGTTCATTGGGAAGGCATCCGCTGCTTGTAGCATTCGATAAATATTCCAGGGTCCCGGTGTGCAGGTTGTGGCGTTGGTTCCAGCGGCCGGACCCGTCCCACCGCCAATCATGGTCGTGATGCCCGACGCGATCGCACCTCAATCTGCTGCGGACAAATGAAGTGAATATGCGTATCAATTCCGCCCGCCGTGAGAATCATGCCTTCGCCTGCGATCGCCTCTGTTCCGGGACCAATGATAATCGTCACATTATCCTGAATGTAGGGATTTCCAGCTTTGCCGATCGCCAAAATCTTCCCGTCTTTAATGCCGACATCGGCTTTGACAATGCCCCACCAATCTAAAATCAGCGCATTGGTAATGACCGCATCAACCGCCCCATCTTCATTAGAAATGGGCGATTGTCCCATGCCATCGCGAATCACTTTGCCGCCGCCAAACTTCACTTCATCCCCATAAGTGGTGTAATCTTGCTCCACTTCAATGATTAAGTTGGTATCAGCAAGACGAACGCGATCGCCCACCGTCGGACCAAAGGTTTCAGCATAGGCACGACGATCCATGCGATAACTCATAACACTCCCTCCCCATCATTTTCTAACTTACTTCCTTGGAACGGAACCAGTGCCGCCTGCTGATCAAAATAATCAACGGACTGACCAAACTTCTGATAGCTGGTCTTGCGATGCTCCACGCAAGCGTTATAGAGATAGGCATGAAGTCTGCGTGCTTCAAACAGCTTTGCCGCTTGCGCTTCGGATGGGTACAGCCTAAAGGTAACTCTGCGTATCATCATCGAGAGATGATAGCCTGCAAGTGGGGGTAGTTGCAAACCCGCAACTTAATTGGCAACTCCGCTCCGCTGCATCGCCTCGCTTACAGCCCCACCCCGCCTTCGGCTGAGAGTGGAGACACACGCGAATTCATTGTGGCAGTCTGAATAAAAGCCAGCTAGCCCAATTTTGAGAACCCGACGACGCGATCGGCAGGGCTGAAATGAACGATCGCGATTCATCCAGTTGAGGCATGGAACCCATCGTTGTAGCCAGAGATGCCGTTCGATTCGGGCGATCATTTGAAGAAGCGTGGCACAATCCGCAGGGCGCTGTCCGATGATCGGAGCCATCAAGTGATCAACGAGATCGGCCAGCAGAGGAGAGAGGTGAGGGGCACGATCGCGCCAAATCACCTGTCCGGTTTTGGGGTCTTTGGGGAGCGACAAGGGATCGTGTCTGGTAAACAGGCAGACAAAGGTGCGTCCTAGTGCAAAGAAATCGGATTGCGGAACAGCATGACCTTCGATTTGTTCGGGTGGAGTATATCCGGCGGAAATGATCGTGGTGCCTGTCGAATCGTTCTTTCGTCGGAGATAGGTTGCGGTGAGTTCCCGCACGGCTCCAAAGTCAATTAACACCAATTGCCCATCCGGTTTGAGCATGATATTGGAGGGTTTGATATCGCGATGCAAACATTGCTGTTGATGCAAATATGCCAGGATGTTGACGAGTTGCCGCAACCATCCGATCGCCCGTTCTTGATCTAAGAATTGTTCCTGTTGCAACCATTGCTGGAGCGTGACACCTGGAATTTTTTCCATGACCAAACAGTGCAACGCCATCTGGTCATCGTCGTGGCAAATGAAATAGTTTCCAGGTTCAACCAGAGGAATTCCCGGATGGCGACATTGGCTGAGGAATTCAGCTTCACGTTGGAAGAGGGCAATTGCTTTCTGACGGACTTGTGATTGTGAGAAGGAACTCAGACTGAGTACTTTTAAAACTTTCGTTGCTCCTTCTGCATCTATTTCGTAGACCTGGCTAAAACCGCCTTCACCAAGGGGGCGTAGGATGCGGTAGCGATCGTTCAGTTGGGTTTTCAAGGGAAGTATGGGTGACGTGATCATGGAAATAGCGAATTTGATTCGCCGACACTATGTAGTCTGTCATTTTTATTTTGCGGGGTGCAGGGGTGAAACCCCTGCGTGGCAACGCCCCCACCCCCCCCATTACCCATCAAATCTTGCTTGACAAAGCACTAGGGTAAAGTTCACGAAAAAGACGATAGGGCTTTAGTAATTTCCAACAGTTTCACCAGGTTGAATTCCGCATAGCCAAATGGCTGAATGTGTTGTGTCCGTAATAACGTGAGAATCGTTTCCAAATGGGTTCTAAGGCGATCGAGGTTGCCATCTAAAGTTGCGATCAAGTGATTGCGAATTCGATGCAAAATCAGCCGAGTTTGCACCTGCTGAACTTCATCTGGATCTTGCAGCCGGATCAGGGCATGGCTCCTCAACATACCTAGTTTTTCTAACGATTGTGTCCGAATTGTATTCATGAAATCTAGACAGACTTGTGTCACAAGCCGTTGTGACACATATTTCATGACAACAGGCTCTAAAACGAATAATACTTCTCCTGGAAAGTCTGAATGTTTGTCAATCAGCGATCGTCGTCGGAGGGATTCTAATGCAGCAATCAGATCCGATCGAGAAACCGTCCTGACTTCCTCCTTTAACACAGCTAATGAAATGGGTTGTCCCGCAATACTTAGCCAATACATAACTGATTTTTCCAGGTCTGATAATCGTCCGAACTGGTGATCCAGCCGGCTAATTAGCACATCGCCTAGCACTAAAGAAGTTTGGGCAAGAAACTGAGAAATATCTCCATCAAATAATTCTTGAATGGTAGTGGCGGCAATTTTGAGAGCTGCCGGATTGCCGCGATGAATCTGGATCAGTTCAATCAAGCCGGGTTCGTCGGGTGAAAATCCGCGTGTGGTTAGCAATCGTTCGGCTTCTTCAGACTGTAAGCCGCGCAGCTTAAACACAAACACCGGAGCGTCTTTGTCTGCTGAGGTCAGTTCAACAGGTTGATCCCAACTGATCAACAGCAAACAACTTTGATGCTGCTCTTCAGCCAATCGTTTGAGCAGTCTGCTATATCCCTCATGCTCTTTGGTGCAATATCCCGCCAATTCGCCTTCTTGCAGCAAGCTTTCCCAATCATCCAAAGCAATTAAGTAGCGATCGGTTCGCAAATAAACCAAAAGCTGAGAGATGAGTTGATCAAGTGTACTTGTAGTCGGAATGGCTCGGCTGTTCGTGACAAATTGCAATAATTCCGTAATAGTCTCGGTTGCGGAGGGAGTGTAGCGGAGCGATCGCCAGATACCGCCCTTGAAGGGATGGGGGGATCGGGGAGTGGGGGGATGG
>JAAUSF010000001.1 GCA_012033255.1 Cyanobacteria bacterium RU_5_0 | reverse complement strand
GCCTCATGCTTGGCGACCCTGAACATCTTGTCCCTCCTCTTCCACACCCTGCTGGAGTTGCTTGACCAGAAGTACAAGCTGCTGCGATCTCATTTACCCACCCGCAGGACCTTCTTCGATGATTTGCGGGCGTTAACCCGGTACATGTATTTCGACAGTTGGGATCATCTGCTTACCTTCATGCTGCAAGGGCTAGAGCTAGACATCCCGCCCAACACCAGCTAAATTTCCATACTGAGAATTGCTGAGATGCACCTGCTACGGTTGTTGCCTCATCATTGACAGCCGCAATCACCGTTCGATTGGCAGTTCAGCGATCGGAGTTATTCCGAACGTTATTTCTTGTTTGTCCGGCTGGATATGCTGAATTTGGAGCCGATTATGGTCGAGGAATTGCCGCCCAACTCGCTGGAACACCCGGACTCGATCGCCTCATCTATACTCTCGGAGCCGCGAACGAATTCGCCATCCGAAATTTTCTTGAGAACTTTCTATTTGCCGATCGATCGCGCCTGACCCACGAAATGGTGTCGGCTTATTTAGCTTCGGCTCAGCAATTTAATGCAGAATACTCTGCCCTTTCTTCGCTACGAGGCGATCTCTGTTTTGATCTAGGGCTTTACATTGGGCAATTGCAAGTTCCGACGGTCATTGTTTGGGGTGAAAAATCGCGGTTTGGTCGCCCAGATATGGGAAATCGATTTGCCAGTTTGAATCGACGAGCTATCCGCAACGTATGGACAATTCCCAACGCGGGTGTGTTGCCCCATTTGGAAGTGGGAGCGATCGTGATTGGGTTGCTTCAACGCGCGCTCAACGAATCACGCTACTCGTGACACTGAGAAAACAGTGTCTATGGCATTTCTTGTAGAAAATTAAATGAGATGTCTGGATAAAAGTTGGATACAAAGATAGAAAGCTTTATGAACTGTAATAAAAGCTGAAAACAAAGAGCGATCGGGTCTGTGAATTTTAACGACACAAAAGTTAGTTAAAAATAGTTACAAAAGACGACAGGTTTTGGAAAAAAATCCGGACACCCCGTAAGATAAATCACTAAGCAGGTTAACGCTTGCTACATATATCCATTCATTTCATCGTTTTGTAACGAAAGCAATCATTATGACTACTACCTTTCAGAGACGCGAAAGCGCCAGTCTGTGGGAGCGGTTCTGTAGCTGGATTACCAGTACTGACAATCGCCTTTATATAGGCTGGTTCGGTGTACTCATGATCCCTTGCCTGCTCACCGCAACTATTTGTTACATCGTTGCCTTTGTCGCGGCTCCTCCCGTTGACATTGATGGTATCCGTGAGCCTGTTGCAGGTTCGTTGATTTACGGCAACAACATCATTTCTGGTGCAGTTGTTCCATCGTCCAACGCGATCGGCTTACACTTGTACCCCATTTGGGAAGCGGCTTCTCTGGATGAGTGGCTTTACAATGGTGGTCCTTACCAACTCGTTGTATTCCACTTCCTGATTGGCATTTTCGCTTACATGGGTCGTCAGTGGGAACTGTCCTACCGCCTCGGTATGCGCCCCTGGATCTGTGTAGCCTATTCTGCACCTTTGGCGGCTGCAACCTCTGTGTTCCTGATCTACCCGATCGGACAAGGCAGCTTCTCGGATGGAATGCCACTAGGAATCAGTGGAACCTTCAACTTCATGTTCGTGTTCCAGGCAGAACACAACATCCTGATGCACCCCTTCCACATGCTCGGTGTGGCTGGTGTGTTCGGCGGTTCTCTGTTCAGCGCGATGCACGGTTCTCTCGTGACCTCTTCTCTGGTTCGTGAGACGACTGAGAATGAATCCCAGAACTACGGTTACAAGTTTGGTCAAGAAGAAGAAACATACAACATCGTTGCGGCACACGGCTACTTCGGTCGTTTGATCTTCCAATATGCCAGCTTCAACAACAGCCGTAGCTTGCACTTCTTCTTGGGTGCATGGCCGGTTGTCTGCATCTGGTTCACGGCGCTGGGCATCAGCACAATGGCATTCAACTTGAATGGTTTCAACTTCAACCAATCGATTTTGGATAGCCAAGGTCGTGTTGTGAATACTTGGGCAGACGTGTTAAACCGCGCCAACCTGGGGATGGAAGTGATGCACGAGCGCAATGCTCATAACTTCCCGCTCGATTTGGCATCGGGTGAAGTGGTTCCCGTTGCATTCACTGCACCTGCGATCAATGGTTAATTTCTGACCATGAAATCAGTTAGTTTTTGGTTTTATTGACGCAAATTTAGCTAAACTGAGGCGATCCCCAATGGGGATCGCTTTTTTAGTTCAACGATCGCCCTAACTTGACCCAAGAGGATAACCTATGTCATGCTCCACTGCGGGGATCAATACAAATAGGTCATGAATCACCGCATTCCCAGGAACTATACGATTTTGATTTCTTGCACAGGCAAGAAGCCGATCGTAGTCTCGTTCAAACCTCTCGCGATCGTATTGGGTGTGCTTCTATTCGTGGGAGTGCCGATCGTGTGGATCAGCACCATTATTTACTCTTATGCTCACACCAACAATGAGTTAGTTCAGCGCAACTCTCAATTGACCGAAGAAGCCTCTGATATTCTGCAACGGTTGGAAGCTTTGGAGTCTACTCTGGACAGCCTGCAAGAACGAGCCGGACTTTCTGATCCCGATGCTGATCCTTTAGACGAATCGGACTTAGAAAATGGATTTGAGGATGACGCAGAAACAGCAGAAGATTCAGAATTCTTCGATGAAGGACAGGAGTTCGATGAAGGACAGGAGTTTGCTCCCCAGTATCCTGACGATGAATTTGATGATGCGATCGAGGAAGATGCAGAAGCGATCGACGATTACCAGGGTTCTAATGTGCGAGGGGAAGGCGGAAAGGGCGAAATCATTAACGCAGAAGCATTGTTAGCCGCAGCACGAGCAAAACTTCCTGGAATTGTTGGGGATTTGAAGCGAGAAGTTGAGCCAGCGTTAGTGGAGATCATCATGCGCGAGGAGGCTCGTCCGAAAGGAAGTCCTTTGATAGAGCCAGATACAGAAATTACGTCCATGTTTGGGTTGCGCTTTAACCCCTTTGGATGGGGCTATGAGTTTCATCAAGGCATCGATTTTGTGGCTGCTTATGGTGCGCCGATTCGCGCTACAGCCACTGGAACTGTGTCCGATGCTGGATGGGATGAGGGCTTCGGCAACCATGTGATTATTGATCACGGATATGGCTATGAGACGCTATACGCGCATCTATCCAAAACGGCGGTGGCGAAGGGCGATCGGATTACTCAACAACGCATCATTGGTTATTTGGGAAATACTGGGCGTTCCACTGGACCGCATCTACACTATGCTGTTTTTCGGAATGGTCATGCAGTAGACCCCAAGAAATACTTGGATTAATCTATTTGCATTAAATCTCGTTAATGTGTGTCTACCAACCCTCACGTTTCTCAAGGAATAAACCATGTTTAGGCGCAAACAAGCTAATTCATTGACTTATCTCAGTGCCACCAGTGAGTTTCAAGGCAATTTGAATGTAGAAGGCAATTTGCGCGTTGATGGGATTGTACATGGAACCATCGAAGTTCGAGGTGATATGGAAATCTCCCAGAGCGGCTTAATTGAAGGAGTAGAATTAAGGGCAAACAACATCATCGTGCATGGTGTGATCAAGGCACGAGTGATTGCAGAGGGCAGATTGACCTTAAGTCGCACGGCTCGTTTGGAAGGGGATGTCACGGCTCAATCGATAGATGTTGAAGCAGGTGCCTTTTATATAGGTCACATTTCAACTACTGATGTGAAAGCGTTGCCAGTCGCCTCTCCTAAATATCCAGAACTGATTGGTCGGGAAGAGAAAGTGAATGGAGAAAGCCCCATCCCTCCGGTGAAATTTGGCTGAGCCACTAACGTGCTTCTGACTACGGCCACACGATCGCGCTCTGAGCGATGATCAACCGAACTCTATTCAATATGCACATACCCCTTGCTCAAGACGTTGGAATCCTACTTGGGCGAAAGTTGGACAGCCAACGTCAAACAAGCTTGGACAAATGCCTATGGGGCGATCGAAGCTCTCATGCTGGAAGGGGTTGAAACCAATTCTGTCAGTTGATACTCGTCTCGACTGACAGACCCTCATACGCACTCCTGGATCATCTAGATGAGATAAAATAGAGTGCTTTCAGGCAGTGACTCAAGCTATGGGCAATACATTTGGACATATTTTTCGGATCACAACCTTTGGCGAATCTCACGGGGGAGGAGTCGGGGTGATTGTGGATGGTTGCCCTCCTCGTTTAGCGATCTCGACGGAAGAAATCCAGTTTGAACTCGATCGCCGTCGTCCGGGGCAGAGCAAGATTACCACGCCTCGCAAAGAAGCCGATACCTGTGAAATTCTCTCTGGTGTATTCGAGGGCAAGACGTTAGGAACGCCGATCGCTCTCCTCGTTCGCAACAAAGATACTCGCCCTCAAGACTATGATGAAATGGCGCAAAAATACCGCCCCTCTCATGCAGATGCTACTTATGACGCGAAATACGGAATTCGCAATTGGCAGGGCGGTGGACGGTCTTCGGCGAGAGAGACGATCGGACGAGTTGCCGCAGGTGCGATCGCCAAAAAAATTCTCAAGCAAGTTGCCGACGTTGAGA
Organism: Cyanobacteria bacterium RU_5_0; assembly: GCA_012033255.1. Classification (GTDB taxonomy): domain Bacteria; phylum Cyanobacteriota; class Cyanobacteriia; order Elainellales; family Elainellaceae; genus JAAUSF01. Next base: position 136,359 of record JAAUSF010000001.1, on the reverse strand, counting down.
TCATCGGGTATGTCAAGCGGATTAAAGACTTGGAAGGGGCGATCGATCCCAATCTTGTCACGCTAGAGCAGGTCGAGAGTAACATCGTCCGTTGCCCCGATGCAGACTGTGCCGATCGAATGATTGACTTGATTGAGCAGATTGGGCGATCGGGCGATTCGGTGGGGGGTGTGGTCGAGTGCGTTGCCCGAAACGTCCCGAAAGGTCTAGGGATGCCCGTCTTTGACAAATTAGAAGCAGACTTAGCCAAAAGCGTGATGTCTCTTCCGGCAAGCAAAGGCTTTGAAATTGGCTCTGGATTTGCCGGAACCCTACTCACAGGCAGCGAACACAACGACGAATTCTACACCAACGAACAGGGCGACATTCGCACCGTTAGCAATCGATCGGGCGGTATCCAGGGCGGTATTTCTAATGGCGAGAACATTATTCTCCGAGTCGCATTCAAACCGACTGCAACCATTCGCAAAGAGCAACGCACCGTTACCAAAGAAGGTGAAGAAACGATCCTTGCTGCCAAAGGACGCCATGATCCCTGTGTCTTACCCAGAGCCGTGCCAATGGTAGAAGCGATGGTTGCCCTTGTCCTGTGCGATCATTTGTTACGGCATCATGGACAATGCAAGGTTTTGTGACTAGTGATGGGGAGATTTCGATTTCTTGTGGGGTGAGCATCTTGCCCGCCTCGATCAGGCAACTTAAACGCTCATTAGCTTACTCCCTTACTCCTCGATCGCCATGATTCTTCAACTCACACCTGAACAGTTGAAACGAATGACCACTCATGCCGAACGCGCCTATCCAGAAGAATGTTGTGGGTTGTTAATCGGTCGGCGTCAACGACGCGAGACGCTTGAACGCAAGCAGTTGGTGGAGGTTTGGGCAACTTTGAATGCGTGGAGTGCGGAGGTAGAAGCAGAATTGGCAGACATGGCTCGACCGCCTCAGCCAGACAGGAGAGTGGGGAAGGTCGATCGCTATTGGATTGATCCTAAAGAGATACTAAAGGCACAGCGATATGCACGGGATCATCAGCTAGATATTATTGGTATTTATCATTCGCATCCGGATCATCCATCGGTTCCATCGGAGTGCGATCGTTCTCTCGCTTGGTCACAATACACGTATATTATTGTCTCGGTTCAACACGGTACTGCTCAAGAAATTCAAGGTTGGAGCCTGGATGAATCTCATCAATTTCAGCCAGAGAAAATCGTTACAGTTGACTCAATTTTGGCGTAGGTTGTAGTTAGAACTGCTCTAATAGAGAGAGGCAAACGTCACAAATTTTCTCCCCTCAAACTCTTATCCACCTCTTCATGTATTGTCAAAATTGCCATGCTAAATCCTAATCTGGATGACATCCAGTTGACCCGTGACGAATATGAACGGTATTCTCGCCATCTGATCTTGCCAGAGGTTGGGTTGGAAGGGCAAAAACGTCTGAAAGCCGCTAGTGTCTTGTGCATCGGAACGGGCGGACTCGGTTCACCTCTGCTCCTCTACCTGGCGGCTGCCGGAATTGGACGGATTGGCATCGTAGACTTCGACGTGGTAGATAGCTCGAATCTCCAGCGTCAGGTGATTCACGGAACTTCCTGGGTCGGCAAACCCAAGATCGTCTCAGCGAAAGACCGGATTCTAGAGATTAACCCACACTGCCAAGTGGATCTGTTTGAAACTCGCCTCTCGTCTGAAAATGCCCTGGATATTCTCGCGCCCTACGATGTGATCGTAGACGGCACCGACAACTTCCCTACCCGCTATTTAGTCAACGATGCCTGCGTCTTGCTCAACAAACCGAATGTTTATGGCTCCATCTTCCGATTTGAGGGGCAGGCAACTGTGTTCAATTATGAGGGGGGACCCAACTACCGCGACCTCTACCCCGAACCCCCACCCCCCGGACTGGTTCCTTCTTGCGCGGAGGGCGGTGTTTTGGGAATTCTGTGCGGAGTGATTGGCGTGATTCAGGCAACGGAAGCCGTCAAGATTATTTTAGGCGTCGGGCAAACGCTGAGTGGTCGGTTGTTGCTCTACAATGCCTTAAGTATGTCTTTCCGCGAACTAAAACTGCGTCCCAATCCAATTCGTCCGGTGATTGAGACGCTGATTGATTATGAAGAGTTCTGCGGAATTCCTCAAGCCCGTGCAGCAGAAGCCAAACAGCAAGCCGCTATGGAAGAAATCACCGTTCAACAATTGAAGCAACTCTTTGAAGGTAGTACGGATGGCTATGTGCTGCTAGATGTCCGCAATCCTAATGAATATCAGATTGCTCGAATTCCCGGTTCTGTCTTGGTTCCATTACCTGACATCGAAAACGGGGATGGCTTAGACAAAGTTAAGGAACTTGTCAATGGGCATCAGTTGGTGGTTCATTGCAAATCAGGAGTCCGATCGGCTAAAGCGATCGCCATCCTCAAGGAAAAAGCCGGAATCGATGGTACAAACGTCAAAGGCGGCATTTTAGCCTGGAGCCGAGAGATCGATCCGTCTGTACCAGAGTACTAGAGATTCCCAATCTAATTCACAAGCCCTATGGTGATTTTGTAGGGTGGGCATTACCCACCCTACAAAATGGGCTTCCGGATAGGCTCTAATGAAGTCCGCTGCACCAGGGTTGTTAGACAGCCGCAACTGTTTATTACGCTCTAGCCACCACCGAATACCACATATTGTTTGGTAATGTACGCTTGTGCAAAATTTTCTCCTCCAAGTCGTCTTGTTGCAGAATCTCAACACCTTGAAATCCTTTCTCTTCTAGCCACGCTTTCATCTCACCACCATACATGCCAAACAGATACGGTTCCCCAATCTCAGTAAGCTTATCAATACTGGCTACCACACCTGGAACTTGGTCATTCTTAAAGGTCATCAGAGGTGAGCAACAATCAAAGACCAGTACAGAATCGGGTGTCATTTGCAATTTGATGAAGTCTAGAACCTGAGAAACACTTTCTCTTGGCAGATAGTAACTGACTCCCTGCCAAATATAAGCGGTTGCCAGTGTTTTATCAAAACCATAGCGAAAGAGACTGCTGAGGTCGTCGTGATTAAAGTCAAGAGGAATGAGTGTTAGCCTCTGAGGGATGTGCCCTAACTTCTCAATCAGGTACTTCTGCTTATCATCAATTGTCTTTGGCAAGTCAACTTCAAATGTAGCAACGGCTCTCTCTCGTACAGCAGGAATACGAAAGAATCTTGTATCGTAACCTGCTCCAAGCAGAAGAAGCTGTTTACATCCTGATGCGATCGCGGCTGCAATTACTTCATCACCATACTTTTCTCTTAAAATGGTGTACCAGTACGCAACCTGTTGAAATTTTTGAGCATCATCGGTCGGTTTTACACCAATATTTAGAGAATTTTCTTGTAGAGATTGTGCTACTGAGTCGTCAAAGAACCAACCGACATACTCATCTTCCAAAATTACGCCAGGTTGGAACTGATGAGCAAACTTCATCATGGCAGTGCCTTTGTTGGTTGACTTACCCATGTCAATGCTCATTGGTTCGCCTCCAAGTGCTTCGATACTGGAAGTTTAGCTAGAAAATTTATTCCTTGACCAATATCGAAATTTGGGATGTTGCTTATTACTGCCCACAAGTGACCTCACGGCTACGTCCCAACCGATAACTCAGGCTGTCTAACAAGAAGCTTAAGTCCGAGGAGGATGAGAATTTCTTGTGGTAAGGTTGGGAAATTATGGGTAAGTAGGCGGCGATCGAAGTCTAGTTATGACTCGGCTGACCTGCTTATCGTTTGGCAACGTCTGAATCTAGCAGGAGTCATTCGCATGGTTCAAACCCCTCCACCCCCTCCCTCGATTTCCCCCCGTCAGATGAATTTACTGCGGGCTGTGACGGCAATGGCATGGTCAGACGGTGAACTGGCTGAAGAAGAAGTGGATGTGATGCTCGATCGCTTCAGTGGGTTGTTTGCTGCTGATGCTCAACAACAGCAACGTCTGCGTCAGGAACTTCAGGATTACATGATGCAAAACATTCCGTTGGAAGAACTGATTCCGAAGCTTCAGAGCAATGAAGAGAAAGAACTAGTACTTCGCTTAGGTTATGAGGTGATCGGTTCCAGTGCCCGGACTCCAGAAGAAGGAAATATCAATGCAGAAGAAGCGGCAGCTTACCAAAAGCTAGTGGATTTGTTAGGTCTATCGTCAGAAACAGTGCAACGAGTCATGGCAGATGCCAAAACAGACCTTAGCCATGATGAAAGCTTGGTGGATAGCCTGGCACGCAAGTTAGAGCAGTTTATGCGTTAGTAATAAGGAGATTTCCAGCAAAGAATCTACCAATTCGTAGGATGGGCAAAGGGTCTTACCCGTGCCCATCGTCAGCCAGAATAATGGATGGGCACGGATTGCCTTTGCCCATCCTACGCAGGTATTTTATCTGTCGGAAATCTCCTAAGTAGGTAGGGTGGGCAATGCCCACCTTACGCAATAAATTTTCGGATAGTCACTGTGAAAATGGTGATGAGCAAGATTAGCTCATCTCTAGCATTCTCTGAATTGGGCGTAGCGCAGCGATTCGGATATCTTCTGGAAGCGTAATTTCTGGCACACGGTGTTTCATAGCTAGATAGAGCTTTTCTAACGTGTTGAGACGCATATGAGGACACTCATTGCAAGCGCACTGATTCATAGGGGGGGCGGGAATGAATTGCTTATGGGGAGCGTGTTTCTGCATCTGATGAATGATGCCTGGTTCTGTGGCGACGATAAACATAGAACTGCTGCTTTGCAACGAGTAGTTCAACAGAGCAGTCGTAGAGCCAATATAGTTGGCGTGGCGCAGAACAGCAGGTTCGCATTCAGGATGGGCGAGAGTTTCAGCCTCTGGATGGTTAATCTGAAGTTGCACAATTTTTTTTTCCGAGAAGGTTTCATGCACCATGCAACTTCCTTGCCACAGCACCAGATTCCGTCCGGTTTGCTCCATCACATAGCGTCCGAGGTTGCGATCGGGTGCAAAAATAATCGGCTGATCGTCCGGAATTTGGTTGATAATCTTTACAGCATTTGAGCTAGTGCAGATGATATCGCTCATCGCTTTAATGTCGGCTGAGCAATTGATGTAAGACACTACCAGGTGATCAGGATGCGCCGCTTTGAACTGAGCAAACTCCGCAGGTGGACAACTATCCGCTAATGAGCAACCCGCATTCAAATCGGGTAACAACACGAGTTTATTGGGGTTGAGAATTTTAGCGGTTTCCGCCATGAAATGAACGCCCGCAAAGACGATCGCCTCTGCCTCGGTGGCTGCCGCCTGTTGAGACAACCCCAAAGAATCGCCAATGTAATCTGCCACATCCTGAATATCCGGATCTTGGTAATAGTGCGCCAGAATCACCGCATTCATCTCACGCTTCAGAGCGTCGATCGCCCCAAACAAATCACGGGGTAGAGTCAGAGTTTGAGCAGAGTTTTGGTAAGAAAGAGTAGTTGCAAACACAATAAACCACCAATTTTTAGGTAATCAGGTAGAAAGAGTAGTAGGTTTAGTTTAAGATTATAGTCGTTTTTACCAAAACTAAGTTCGGCTGAACTGGTGAAATTTCACACATTCATCCTTCATCCTTCATCCTTCCCCTATCTTAGGCTTTTACCTTGTGTTAACCTACGCCCCGATTTTGAATACTATCCTGGAAGTACCTTTAGTCAGGCGATTCACGGGTTATGTTGGGAACTACACTGCGGGGACGATTCAAAATCCTGAACCAGTTGGGCAGTGGAGCGTTCGGTCAAACCTATCTCGCCGAAGACGAACATCACCTGAAACGTCCGCAATACGTTGTGAAACGATTTAAGCCTCAAGTTCGGCATCCAGAGGTCTTAAGAAAAGCCCAAGACTTGTTTGAACGGGAAGCGGAAGTGTTGGATCAGTTGGGGCACCACGATCGAATTCCTCGGTTGATCGCCTACTTTGAGGAGGAAATTAACGGCAATCAAGAATTTTTCTTGGTTCAAGAATTTGTTGAAGGCAAAGACCTAACGCACGAATTGATTCCAGGTCAACTCATGTCTGAGGCGAGAGTGGTTTCTCTACTGAAAGATGTGCTGGAAATTTTGGAGTTTGTCCATCAACAAAATGCAATTCACCGAGACATTAAGCCATCCAACCTGATTCGTCGTCAGCGCGATGGCAAAATTGCCCTCATTGATTTTGGAGCCGTCAAGCAGGTGACGGGTCTGGAAGATTCTGATGAACCCGAACCCCCTTCCTCTCCACATCCAACCGTGATTGGGACGAGAGGATATATGCCGCCAGAGCAATTTGCCGGACATCCGAAACGCCGCAGCGATCTCTACGCCTTGGGCATAGTAGGGATTCAGGCATTGACAGGTGAATTGCCAGAAACAATGCCGCGTGATTCTCGAACCGGACAGGTCATTTGGCGCGATCGTACCTCTGTCACGCCTGAATTAGCCAATATTCTAGACAAAATGGCTTGCGAAGATTGCGATCGACGGTATAAGAACACCGCAGCGATCTTGCAAGACCTGCAACGGTTGGAAGATTCAGACCATCTGGAACTTGAGCAATCCATTCCAATCTCGGCAGCCGTGACTCAGCTTCCGGTTGAACCAACGCCCTCCAAAAATCGATCGACCTTTCGCAGTATGCCGCCAGTCAAATGGCAAATTATGGGCGTGGGAGCGTTGATACTGGCTGTAGTAGGCGGTTTTTGGTACAGTCAAGTCGCATCGGGGTCTAACTGCCTGGGACAAGATGTGCCAATGGGACTGTTTAGCTACGGTGGCAGCACTACTTGGGCACCGATTCGAGACAAAGTTGATAGTAAACTGCAAGAGCGTTGTCCGCCGTTTCGCTTGCGCTATACCCATCCCACGGTTGGCGATCCGGGTTCAGGAACAGGGATTCAGCAGTTGCTCAGAGGTCAAATTGATTTTGCTCAATCGTCCCGTCCGCTGGTTAGCAGCGAAATTCAGGATGCTCAAGGGTTTAAGCTGCGGGAAATTGCAGTGGCGATCGATGGCATTGCGATCGCGGTTCATCCTGACCTCAATATTCCTGGCTTAACCGTGACTCAACTGCGGGACATTTACACAGGTGCAATCACCAATTGGAGCCAAGTTGGCGGTCCTGATTTACCCATCACGCCCTACTCGCGTCGAGTAGAGGCAGGCGGCACCGTGGAATTCTTCGTCGAAAGCGTATTGGTAGGACAGAGACTTGGCGATACTATTGTGTATGTGCCAAACACAACCGCAGGATTACAAGCCGTATCCAGTAATCTGGGTGGAATTTATTATGCCTCTGCTCCAGAAGTAGTCGGTCAATGTACGGTGAGACCCCTACCGATCGGTCATCAGCCCGATTTACTAGTTGCCCCTTATCAAGAACCTTACGTACCTGTTTCAGATTGCCCAAACGAACGCAATCAACTCAACTTGAACAATCTCCAAAGCGGTAACTATCCCATCACCCGTAAACTCTTTGTGATTGTGAAAGAAAATGGACAGATTGAAGAGAACGCCGGAGAAGCCTATACGAACCTACTCTTAACTCCACAAGGGCAAGAACTGATCGAGCAAGCCGGTTTTGTGCGAATTCGGTAATGGGTATTTCTGGGCGATCGCCTCTGGAGCCGCACCAGCATGAATATATTCATCAAGGATATGTTCAATGCCATCTCTCTGCTATTTTTCCATATGCCCGATCACGTTTACAAGTTGAGGGAAGGGGCGATCGGAACATGTTCATCCATGTATGTACAGAGGTAGACTCATCCCAACAAGCCCATCGTCCGCAGTTTGGCAACAATTGGAGAGGGGGCAGCGTCTTGCTCTGCCTGGATCACATATTGCTCCCGTCGATCGATATCTGCATCAAGCTCTGGTTTATGATCCCAGTAGTATGCAAGTGCAGAAAAAATTTGGCTCATCGAAAGATAAGGATGCTGTTGCTGCAAGTCTTCCGGACTCCAACCATATGCCCTCTGAGCCATAACTAGCTCAACAACTTTCAGGGTAGTTCCAGCAATGACGGGAACCCTCTGCTCATTGAGTTGTACATATTTGTGTTCGGTGGCTATCCGTGTCATGACGCTTGCCTCTCTCTGTTGTTTTTCAATTATGCCCAATCGCTTCTACGGGCAAGATGTTGGAGAGCGATCGTTCCTCTGATTCTTTATTGACTAACTCTGACAGTGTACAGCCACAGCCACAACCATTAATCTGTCACTGTTGCTGTTGATTGGCTCTACGTTTTGCTTCGATCAACTCAGCTAAATGTTCGGGCGATTGAATTTTGATTCCTGGCTCTGCATTGAGTTTGTCCATCAACGCATGAAAGGCTTCATTGTCTTCTCGATGTTCTAAAACATAGGCTCTGAGTTCTTGTTTGCTCATTGTGGCGAAATTGGGTTTTGTCATAGGATTTGGCTTTCTCCATTGCGATCGATTAAAACTTCAATTTCATCGCCTGCCAGGATCACAACTTCATAAATATCATGAACTTTCTGATTCAACTATAAACAAGCATCATTGGGTAGCCCTATTTTGTAAATGATGGAGAAAAACCGTAGCACCGTCGTCTCGACTGTCACCCAGGCAGTCCGCAGGCAGGCAAGATGCCTGCGCTACGGATTGCTCAGCTTGATGAAACGATTTTTTTAGTTTTTACAAAAAGCACTACCTGGAGCGATCGTGCCAGTCGATCGCACCTATCTTTATCTCTCAAAGTCCCCCAGAATTGGGGGATTTAGGGGGCGAGAAAGGGAAACCAATCCTTTAGGACACTAATTTTTCTCTATCTAATATACTGGTATCTTCCACCGTATTGGTAGAACTGGGTTCTTTAGCGATAACCCTCAGTTGCAATCCAAAGGCATCCAGAAGTTCTATGAGTCGATCAACCCCAGCAAGGTCTTGTGGAGTCAGCAGGTTATCTAAATTACCTTGATCCAAACCACCTTGACCCCAATTACCTTGAACAAGAAAGCCAGGATCGATCGCTATTTTCGCTTCAGCAACATGTTTCAATGCCAGCAATATCTGATCTGGATCACCCTCCTCCAAAGACACTTCCAGATATGCCGCCGATTCTGCCGCAGGTTTCAGCGATTCAATCAGGAAATCGTGATAACTTCTACTGGCGGGTTGATGTGCGCCGTTCATAATCTGCCCAATATTTCTTTGCTTTGACAATATCTTGCTCTTGAGTACTTTTATCGCCACCACATAAGAGTACAACGATCGCTAATTCCACCTGTCCGAAATAAATCCGATAACCAGGACCATCATCAATTCGGAATTCAAATACTCCCTGCCCAACTGAGCGATAGTTTCCTAAATTTCCTTTCAAAATTCGATCGAACCTTGTTCTAATCTTAGCTTTTGCTCTGGTATCTCTCAAACGATTAAACCAATCCTCGAAGGGGCTTTTGCCATCACTGGTAAGATAGTTTCTGATCTCTCTCGGCTGAACATCCATACCTGCATTTCACAATCGCCTCACAAGATTATGCCCGATCGCTTCTACTGGCAGTCGGAGATCGATCGTGCCAATCGATCGCTGTCTTATCCAGTGAAGCGATCCGTAGTGCAGGCCTCTTGCCTGCCTGGGTGACATTGGCAACGCTCTCGGCTCCTGGCTCTCCTTGGAGGTAGGCCAGTAGAGCAGAGGCATCCAAATGCTGCTAAAGGCGTACTCATGATTGAGCTTCTTGTTGGGCTTCCCTACGTCGATCGCCAATTAACTCATCTGCCAAACTCACACCCGGAGCAATATCCTTAAACATTCCCTGGAGCTTTTGAATTTGGCTACGAAGACTGGTAAGACGCAAACTGCCATCTGATTCCACAGTCAAGATTAGCCGATCGCCGGATTGCAGGTTGAGTTGATGACGGATTGACTCCGGTAAAACAACCTGCCCCTGGTCTCCAAGCTCGATCGAATGCGGTGAATCTTGAGGGGTTGAAGTGAATGTCATCGCTATAGTTTAGTTCTCTGTTGCTTATGATAGCGGACGATCAAGTTTCATTCAGGTTAGACGATCGTTCTGTCCTTAATAAGCAATCCTTGATCAAAAAGCCTTTGGTAATCCTGCCTGCTTGAGAACTCCATTCTTGAGTGCTGGTGTTAGAGATGCAGCCATTTATGAGGCAACCTCGATCGATTCCTGCCGATGGCTAGTGAGTTGAATGGAGATCGCCCCTACATAATCAGCCGCGATAACGTGATTCAGCAACAGCAGATCGGGAACCATATCTCGCAGCTTTTGACTCAACGCCTCGATCGTGTCAGCTTCAGTTGCCAAGCCTGGAACATCCTCACTGGTCGCTACCCAGACAGATGCGTCGGTATCCCAGAAAGCATCTATTTTATAGATGGTTTGCTCCATGTTTTTCTTCCTCTGAGCGATCGCATTTATCTAGTTTAGGCGATCGCGTTTTGCGTGTTGAGAGGAGGGGCGATTGTGCCAATCGATCGCTGTCTTATCCAGTGAAGCGAGAAGACTTTTAATTCAACGGAATGTAGAGGATTCGATCGCGATATTCGTCTTTAAGAGATGCTCCTGCGATCGCTAGCAAGTCATCAACAACTTGACCGATCTCTGCTCTGGGTCGGAGAACTAAAATGCCTGGAACATGGCGACCTTGAGTGAGATGATCGGCTAAGTGAACAGGCATTGAGCGACGATTATTAGTTACAAGCAAGCAACTATTCTTTTCGCACCAGAATAGAATTTCTGGATCTTGTGTACCTTTGGCGGGTGCATATGGATCGCCAACCATCCAAACGACTAAATCGAACTGGCGGCGTAAGAGTTGCTCTCGATAAATAGGAGCCAGGTTTTCATCCAACAAATACTGAACATTCATCCGTGAGCTTGCTCAACAGTCTGAACGGTTTGATGTTGTGCCTTCCATTCCCGTAGTTTGATAACTACAGAAGGTGGATTCCTATCTTGCTCTGCTTGAACACTGAGCGTGTATTTTAGCCATTCATCCACATATTTTCCTACAGTCTCCTGGTTGTGGAGGTAATACAAAATTGTGGCGTAAATCTGCTCTAAGGTAACACTATGAAATTTCTGGCGATCGCCTCTGGAGCCGCACCAGCATGAATATATTCATCAAGGATATGTTCAATGCCCATCCGAGTTCCCTTAACTCGAATATCGTCAGGTGATAGGAAATCAAAGTATTCTTCAAGTTGCATGATTTTGAACTTCTATGTCCATGCTGCTCTTGCCAATCTACTTCGATCGTACCACTATGATTAGCGATCGCCTCTCTCTGCTATTTTTCCATATGCCCGATCACGTTTACAAGTTGAGGGAAGGGGCGATCGGAACATGTTCATCCATGTATGTACAGAGGTAGACTCATCCCAACAAGCCCATCGTCCGCAGTTTGGCAACAATTGGAGAGGGGGCAGCGTCTTGCTCTGCCTGGATCACATATTGCTCCCGTCGATCGATATCTGCATCAAGCTCTGGTTTATGATCCCAGTAGTATGCAAGTGCAGAAAAAATTTGGCTCATCGAAAGATAAGGATGCTGTTGCTGCAAGTCTTCCGGACTCCAACCATATGCCCTCTGAGCCATAACTAGCTCAACAACTTTCAGGGTAGTTCCAGCAATGACGGGAACCCTCTGCTCATTGAGTTGTACATATTTGTGTTCGGTGGCTATCCGTGTCATGACGCTTGCCTCTCTCTGTTGTTTTTCAATTATGCCCGATCGCTTCTACTGGCAAGGGGTTGGAGGGCGATCGTGCCAATCGATCGCTGTCTTATCCAGTGAAGCGATCCGTAGCGCAGGCCTCTTGCCTGCCTGGGTGACAGTCGAGACGACTGTGCCACGGGTTTTCTCGATCATTGACAAAATAGGACTACCCATCTGCCCAATATTTCTTCGCGAGGATGGCTGCATCGGGCGAGACGGAGGGCTTCGTTCAGAAAGTCTTGCTGGAGTTTCGTTTGATAGTTGGCGAAACGCGGGTCGAGTCTGACAGTATCGTTGAGGGTTTTGATTACGAAGCGTTGCCCGTCTTGCCGTCGTGCTAAGTAGGTGATGCCTGCACCACCGATACCGAGGATGCGATCGATCGTGTATTTGCCGCCTTGGATTTGCTGCCCTGCTTGCCAAGCCATTGCTGACGGATGGTGGAGAGTTGGTTTGAGAAACTTGGATTTATTATGGCACAACGGTTGCGTTGAGCCGCCGTAGATAACCTTTGGTTGCCACAGATCACCTCTCGGCGATCGGGTGCATTGGGGTTGTTACGCCGCGCTACTGCCCCAAAAGTTTGTCATACTCTGCATGTGACCCAATCCAGAACCAAGCCATCTCATTATCTCCCTCTACAGCAACGGCTCGATAGTGCAACCCTACTCGCACAGACCAAAACTGCCCTACTTTCTTGAAGTGCAGCGACGGATGCCGAGGGTTTTGCTTTAGCAACTCGTAACACTGATCAGCAAGGTCTTGAATATTCTGTGGTAACTGTTGATAGTGATACCAGAAATCCGGAGTCGCTCGGTGTTTCACAGATCCGTACAGCGTCCTTCCCGTAGGTGTTGTAACGCCTTTTCAGCAAGTGCATCAAGCCGACCGGCTGCTACATCCACCTCAAATTGTCGATCCCAAAACTCTGCATCAAATTCTGCAAACCAAGCGCGGAAAGCAGAAAGATCTTCAGATGATAGTTGTCTGACAGCCTGTTCGATTTCGCTTAGGGTACTCATGTTCATCAATATCATGAACTTTCTGATTCAACTATAAACAAGCATCATTAGGTAGTCCTATTTTGTCAATGATGGAGAAAAACTGTAGCACCGTCGTCTCGACTGTCACTCAGGCAGTCCGCAGGCAGGCAAGAGGCTTGCGCTACCGATCGCTGAATGGAACAGAGCAATTTTTCTCTACCCTTTACAAAAGGGCATTACCTCCTTTTAGTACTAGAGTATCTTGGTATCACGTTAGCTGCTCCTTGCGATGGGCACGGGTAAGACCCTTTGCCCATCCTACGATTATGAGTAAGTTCTTTGTTGAAAATCACCTTAGATTTTGGGTCTTTGGTTTCTACAGCGAATTCGATAGAACGGTTCATTTAGATTTCGGATCGTTGGCAGTCGATCGCTGTTGTTTGATTTCAGTTAAACGCTCTTGAATTAATCGACGCAGTTTTTGAGAAAGCGATAGTTCTTCCCAAAGCGGATTATCCGAATATGCCGCTTCAATCTCTTCTCGCAAGCCTTCAATATCTACAGTAACTCGATCCGCCACAATCTCACGTTGCCTTTCGTAACGGTGCATCCAAAGCTTAGCTCCATAATCATAAATTGCAGAATAGTTTGGATACTAAAATACCAAGGTACTTTAGTATCTTTTGTTACTTTCCTTTCCTGTCGCGGTATATTCATCCGTACAAATTAAATGAAAACGAAAGCCAGCACTCGTAAGTTTCCTAGGCTCCGGGGTGCTGGCTCTCGCTCCCATTTGCATAGGAGTAAATCTGATTATGACCTATCGAGACCGCCTGAATTCTTGGGCCGTGGCTCGGCTGTTGCCATCGCAAAACTGGCAAATTATTCACCGATTTCACAGACGATTCTCCAGAGGAGACGCTGCGCGAACGGATGCAGAAGGACACTGTCGGTTTCTACAACAACAGCATCCCGATCGGCGATTTATCGTTGTGTTTGATTTGCCGCCGGAACGTGAAGAGGAATAGCAAAGAAGGCGATCGGGTTTCTCGATCATAATAAAACAACTATCAGTCAGGAGATCGCCATGATTGCTAATCCTCAAGAGATTCCCATGACCGCAGACGAATATCTGGAGTGGGAGCGCCATCAGCAGATTCGTCATGAATACATTGCAGGGGAAATCGTCGCCATGACCGGAGGCACGATTCCTCACAATGACATTGCCCTCAATTTGTATAGATCACTCTATCCGCATGTCCGTCCCAAGGGCTGTCGGATTAATGTTGCAGATGTCAAAGTTCAGGTGACATCTACAATTTATTTTTATCCTGATCTGGTGGTGAGTTGTGATGAGCGCGATCGCAATGCCATCAAACTGATTCAACATCCTAAATTGATTGTTGAAGTGCTTTCTCCGAGTACAGAGGGAGACGATCGGGGTAGAAAATTTAATCATTATCGTCATCTTTCTACTCTCGAAGAGTATGTTCTGATTGATTCCGAGCAGATGAGCGTTGAATGTTTTCGACGTGGAGAAGGACGAGTATGGATTTATGTGCCTTATGCATCTGGAGAGAGTGTTACGTTAGAAAGCATTGAGTTCTCTTGTGCGATCGAGTTGCTGTATGAAGATGTCCAGTTTGAGCAGGAGAGTTAAGAGATAAAACACTGGTTCGTGAAGCTGCCATGCAATCCATAAGGGACATGGTGCTTCAGATGAAGTCGTGCTACAAGATTTAAGTCACGAGCATCCAGAATCACAACGTCCGATCGCTCTTTCTCTCCGTTGAAGACCAGTGTGAGCAGCCAACCGTCGTCTTCAGCCGCATCGGGATGAGTCGATCGGGGTACAAAAATCGGTTCACTGACAAAACCGTGAGGAGCCGCACTCCAGAGATGGCGTTCGCCTGTTTCCATATCGAGTTTCAGGATGGCTTGCAGTGGCGCGTTGCCTTCTGGATTGTGAGCCGCGCCCATGAATGCATAGCGATACGATCGTCCAACTCGATCGGGATGCATGGCGGGAAATTCGCAGCAACGAGACTCAATGAGTTGACGCTGCACTAATTTGCCAGTGTTGAGGTCAAACTGGAAACGCCACAGTTGCCCCGGATCGATCGCCTCAAAGTTGACTTCACGGTAATCTTGCTCTGGCTCTACGGACGACAGAGAGGCGTAGCCAATCGAGTCAACATAGAGGAAGCCATCTTGCTCAAAGGCGTTAGCGTGATGAAACACAAAGCCCGCTTCGATCGGAATGATCTGTACGGGGTCGGAACCGTGGCGGGGAATGACGATCGCCTGAGTGGGTCGCTGTGAGAGAAACTGGAGACATTGCCCTGCACTCCGCCATCCCAACACGTAGGGCAGAGGATTAAAGCTCATGGGAGCCTGAAAAAAGATGCAATAGTTGGGCGTGATTGCGAAGTCATGAATAAAGGCAAAACCAGGAACCGCATGAGCATGTTGCCGGACGACTCTGCCTGCCGAGTTTAGCTCATAAATAGTGATCGTGGTCGAGAGTCCCGGTTTAATCGAAAAGTTGACTAAACACGGTTTGCCATCATCCAGTTCACACGCCGGATCAATCCGAGGATGAGCCGCAAACGCGGAACCGGGCTGCAACACTCCATCTAGATAATCCAATCCCCAGGTGTCTAACGTTGCCGGATCGAGTCGATGCGGTTCGGCCGCTTCCCAGAGCGCCAATAGTTTTCCGCCCCAATAAATCACATGGGTATTGGCAATGTTCTTCAAGCGGGAGTCAAACAGATTCGCTAGCCAACCTCCGGGCTTTTGGGTACCAAACACGCCGCGATACAAGATTTTGCCAGCCTGTTTTTCTTCCAGAAATCCTTGAGTCTGAACAAAGCGATTGCGGAAGTGGGCGCGTCCATTTTGAAAGGCGATCGAGCAGATCATGCCATCTCCATCAAACGGATGATGAATTCGCTGCTCATTGACCTCCAGCAAACCGGGCCCGTTCCGGAATAAAGTTCCGTGTAAATCAGGTGGAATCTGTCCCTCGATCTCGTCGATCCAATAGTCATATTCTTGAGGAAGCGATCGATATCCCTTTTGCCACGCCTCACGGCTATAGGAGCGCGATCCACCAGAAATTACAGGTTGGTTGAGTTGAAGGCTAGTCATGATAGATGGCAATATTACTGTAAGAGCAACTAAGCTAATCGGCATTCACTTTTGCATTGGCAATTTTCTGAAGTTCTGGTGGAGTGGCCATCTTGCCCGCTCAGATCAGGCAACTTAAAAATGCTCATTATTACGGCCTGAATTCAACAACGAGTCCTTTATCCAGGTCTGCCCCGGTAGACGGAGATAGCTCGGTTTCTAAAACAGACGCGGTAGACTGCGGCAAGGAGGGCACAACATCAGCAGAAGTGACAGTTTGACCCTCTTGAGTATCTGGAAGCCACCCTAAAAATGGCAACGGTAGCAAAGTGCTAAGGTTCGTAATGAAGACTAAAAGCCAGAGATTATTAAAATTTGTTTCAGTGATGCCTAGCCAGTGCATCAGAACTGCGCCAAATTCATACGAGAGTAAGCCTGCTAGATTTGTCACTGACATTAGCAACGCGAAGAGAGTCGCTTCAACTCCCAGTGGGCAGAGTCGGGCAGCTAACACTAAAACAGGCATATAGGCGATCTGTCCCATGACGGTCAGAATCAAGCTGTCGCCCAAGCTAAACCAGTAGTCATCAATGCCGATCGCCCGATTCGTATGGGTCACGAGCAACAGAGTCGTCATCCCCAAGACGGTAGAGATTACTGTTGTCCAGCCAAAAAATACTCGGAAGGGCGCTGATTTGAAGAATCGTTGGAACATCCAGATTCCAACCAGCGATGCGATGCTCGTGACCAATCGCACACGTCCCAAAAATTCCGGTTGGAAGCCTAACTCATTGGTCGTGAAGAAGAAGAAAGCCGAATCAGCCGTTGGTGTTGCTTGCCAGAGAAACAAGAATGCGGTTGGTAGCCAAATTGATTTTTGAGTCACCGCACCTTTGAGTTGCTTTACCTGTTCCCATACGGTTGACCAACTATTTGAATGCTCTACCTGGGATTCGCTGATCAACCATGCCACGATCGACACAACCAGAGGAAAAGTTGCCGTAATGCCAAACACGGTGCGATTGCTGAAGTGTTCCAGCAGTAAGCCACTGAAGTAGGCAGTCACGAGTCCTCCGACGGCTGAAGCTCCCCAGCAGAGCGATTGCAGCGATCCGGCATCGGTAACAGATTCTTGGCGTGCCCGTTCGACCACGAGTGAATCGACAATGACATCGCTAAAGGCGACGGAAAGAGAACTGAGGGCAATCACCAGCGTTGCGGCCCATGCTGTATGTACGATCGTTGCCATCGCGATCCAAGCGGCGGCTCCCAAAATTCCCGACAAAATCAAGTAGGGACGACGACGATAGCCGAACAATGGCAGTCCATCGGAGATAAACCCAAATAGCGGCTTTATCATCCAGGGTAAGGCAGCAATTCCCATCATGGCGGATACTTGAGCCGGACTCAGACTCAAATCGTCTTTCAGGAAAAAGCTGACTGCCAACCGTGCCAGTCCCAGGATTCCCTGAACGACATAGACCAGCAGAATTGCGATTAATTCTGGGGTCGGCTCGTTCCCAAAAAACACCTTTTCGGTTAGGAAACCTTTGAACTTAGGCAAGCCAGGGAAGGAAATGACCATTCAGCGCAAACCGTTAAGAAATATGAATACTGCCTACTATCATAGCCTTCTGAGAGATTCTGTCGAGTTATGCTCCTTCCATCGGTCTCTTCCTCAACGTCCGCTTATGGCTAAAACGCGACATGACGGCATCTATCTGCTGCAAGGAATCACGGTTACATGCGCTTTTACAGGAGCGATCTTCACACTGGGCGGGCTTTGCCTCTCGATTCTGCTGCTGCTTGCGCCGAGTGAAATTGAAAGTACATTGCGACAATTTTGGGGGCGATCGATCGAGGCCAATTTAATGGTCGCGGCGTTGATACAGGCGGTTGTGTGGGCATGGTTGCCTCGCATTCGATTTGTTTCCTGGCGACTAGGGCGAGTCATGATGACAATAATGGGATGTGTCACGCTGGCAATGGTGATAAAAACCATCTTTTCGAGTTAACCCCGTTTAGATTTAGTTCCTTGAATCTACAGCACAATCTCCTCACTCATCTGCAACAGGTAATACGCGATCGTGATCCTTATCTTGCCACAGAGGGACACTTTTACGCGCAGCACTATATTCGCCAACAATTCGCTCAGTGGGGCACCGTCGAAACGCATGAATTTGAGTTTAAGGGTAAGCTACATCAAAATTTGCTCCTGAATTTACCTGCATACTCTCCCATGCCGCAAAGCAACCCTCCGATTCTGATTGCGGCTCACTATGACACGGTGCCAGGTTCACCAGGAGCCGACGATAATGCCACGGGAATCGCGGTGTTGCTGGAGTTGGCGCGATCGTTTGCCACTGAACCTGCGCGACTCCCCATTCGCCTCGTTGCTTTTGACTTGGAAGAAAGCGGTTTATTGGGGAGTAAAGCCTATGTCGTTGAACTACAACGGCAGCATCAACCTCTACGACTGATGCTGTCTCTAGAAATGTTGGGATACTGCGATCGTACTCCTCACTCTCAACGCTATCCAGCCGGATTGAACTATTTCTATCCCGATCGCGGCGATTTCATTGGGCTAATCGGCACCTGGCAAACTATCCCCGATCTGATTCGTCTCAGTCATCAAATTCGCAAAACCGGACTGCCTTGTGAATGGCTACCCGCCGGACATCGAGGCAAGATCGTTCCGGATACCCGACGCAGCGATCATGCCCCCTTCTGGGATGCTGGATATCGAGCAATCATGGTGACAGATACCGCCAATTTAAGAAACCCCCATTATCACCGGCGCAGCGATCGGCTGGAAACACTGGATCTGGATTTTCTGACAGGTGTGTGTCGAGGGTTGATTGAGGGGATTCGATCGGTGTAACCTTCCCAATCACCAGGTTTGAAGAGGCTTCTCAAAATATTTTCACAAATGGCAAATCCGTACACTAATCACGAATTTAGAGCATCATCACTAAAAAATGTACTCTGAAGGTTTAACAATGCATTAGAACTAAACGTAGATAATGATGTTACGCCTCAGACTCACCACAGTGTTGAATCAGTTGGGCAACTAACCCCGTCCATCCGGTTTGATGGCTGGCACCAATGCCTGCACCGTTGTCTCCGTGAAAGTATTCGTGGAACAAGATCAAGTCTCGCCAGTGTGCATCCGTCTGAAACTGGTCAGTGCCGCCGTAAACGGGTCGTTTTCCGGAGGAATCTCTCAGGAACGTTCGGATCAGCCGTTGCGAAAGCTCAATTGCCACTTCTCCGAGTGTCAGCATATGACCAGACCCTGTAGGACATTCCACTTTGAACTCGTCTCCTAAGTAAACATGAAACGTTTGGAGCGATTCGATTAAGAGGAAATTGACCGGAAACCAGACGGGACCGCGCCAGTTAGAATTACCGCCAAATAAACCACTGGTCGATTCTGCCGGTTCATAATCCACGCGAAATTGCGTTCCATCAGCCTCAAAAATATAGGGGTGATCGGCATGGCAACGGGAAATGGCGCGGATGCCGTAATCTCCCAAAAACTCTCGTTCATCCAGCATCGTTTGCAGAATGCGTCTCAGTTTATCGCGGGAGACGATCGCCAGCAGTCGCCGCGCCTGCATGCCTTTGGTTTCCATACAAGCCACGTTTTGCCGCAGGTCGGGACGATGTTTTATGAACCAGTCCAGCCGTTTTTTGAAAGCAGGGAGTTGTTGGAGGGTTTCAGGTTCCAATGTTTCCACAGCAAACAGGGGAATGAGTCCCACCATCGATCGCACCTTCAGTTCAATTTGGCGATCGTCTGGCAAATGCAGCACGTCATAATAGAATCCATCTGATTCATTCCACAGTGCATCTTCCATGTTGCCGATGTGGTTCATGGCATCGGCAATGTAGAGAAAATGTTCAAAAAACTTAGTGGCAATGTCTTCATAAACTGGGTTGGTTTTTGCCAATTCTAGAGCGATCGTCAGCATGTTCAAACAATACATGCCCATCCAACTGGTGCCATCTGATTGGTCAATATGTCCACCTGTAGGCAGCTTGGCGCTGCGATCGAACACGCCAATGTTGTCTAAGCCCAAGAAGCCGCCCTGAAACACATTTTTGCCTTCTACATCTTTGCGATTCACCCACCAGGTAAAATTCAGCATCAGCTTCTGAAACACTCGTTCCAGGAACTGGCGATCGGCTCGTCCATAGGTTTTCTGCTCAATCTGATACACGCGCCAGGTTGCCCAGGCATGAACCGGAGGATTGACATCGCCCAATGCCCATTCATAGGCGGGAATTTGCCCGTTCGGGTGCATGTACCATTCTCGCGTTAGCACGTCTAACTGATATTTGGCAAAATCGGGGTCAATGATGGCGAGAGGAATACAGTGAAACGCCAGATCCCAAGCGGCAAACCAGGGATATTCCCACTTGTCGGGCATGGAGAGAATATCATCGCTGTAGAGATGAAACCATTCCTGATTTCTCCCTCGTTTCCGTTCCGGGGGTGGCGGAGGGGTAGAGCGATCGCCCTTCAGCCAATCTTCCACGACATAGTGATAGAATTGCTTGCTCCAGAGCATTCCCGCAAACGCCTGTCGCTGCACGTTCCGCCTGTCTTCGCTGATGGATGCAGGAACGATGCTCTGATAAAATTCATCAGCTTCTTGTTTGCGAGCGGCGAACGCTGCATTGAACGGGTCACCAAAGGGTTCGACTAAATTGGGTGCATCGGTTAATCGCAACTGAATCGTTTTGGTTTCATGGGGTGCGATCGTTAATTCACAATGCACGGCTGCTTTTGTGCCAATTAAATCAGGATTGATGGCTGTTTGATCACCCTGCACGATGTAATCATTGATGCCATCTTTGACATAGGTTGAGTCATTAGACGTACCAAATAACCGTTTATAGTTGGTTTCGTTTTCGGTAAATAAGAGTTCTGCATTGCCAGGTGCATATAACCAGCGTTTCCCTAGCGTGGGATGAAATGCACTAATGATGTTCACGTTCGCGTTCGATTTCGTCTCCTGCAAGGTTGGTTTGCTGTCGTCACCATTCCATGACCAGGTATTGCGAAACCAGAGGGTTGGCAACACATGCAGGGTTCTTGTCTCCGTTCCCCGATTGATTACGGTAATCTGAATCAAAATATCTTCAGCCGACTGTTTGGCATACTCAACGAACACATCAAAATAACGATTGTCCTCAAAAATTCCGGTATGCAGCAACTCAAACTCCGGTTCGTGGCGATTTCTGCGGCGGTTCTCTGCCACCAACTGCTCATAGGGAAACGCCTGATGCGGATATTTGTAGAGCGCTTTCATGTAGGAGTGCGTCGGCGTGTTATCCAGGTAGAAGTAATATTCTTTGACATCCTCGCCGTGATTGCCTTCACTGCCCGTTAGCCCAAACAATCGCTCTTTCAAAATCGCATCTTCACTATTCCACAGTGCAATCGCAAAACACAATCGCTGATGGTTATCGGAAATTCCGGCAATGCCATCCTCACCCCAGCGGTAGGTCCGCGATCGCGCCTGGTCATGGGGGAAATAATCCCAGGCGGTTCCATGCGGACTATAATCCTCGCGTACTGTTCCCCATTGTCGATCGCTCAAGTAAGGGCCCCAACGTCGCCAATGAGCCGTATGATTCTGATTTTCTTGCAATCTCTTCGCTTCAGCCGTCATATTCTTTTCCTCGTCAGATGAGTAATCCTATTTACGAAATATCATCTCGCTCCAGGCGAACCTCAACTTCGCGCTCCACATACTCCCATTCTTTGCTTGTCCGCATCCGCAGCAGTAATTCATCAAAAGCCTTGGTATGCTTCGGCGCGAATTCAAACCATGTGAGAAAGTCAAACGGCTCTCCCAGATCTCGACAGTGAAGCAGCCGACGCGCAACTCCCGGCAGATACTCTAAACCAACAGATGTATGATGAGACTCTTCCTCAAAAATTGCTCGCCGCTCATCTTGTGCCATTTCCCACCACTGGGCAGATTTTTTGATCGGAATCAGCACCGCAGAAACAGCTTCCGAACGATTCAATACAGGCTGCACTGCCCGAAGAGCGTTGACTTCATCACGCTTAGAGTAGCGAATATTACTGACGAAACTTTGCAGAACCCACGAACTATTCAATGGTAATTCTGGAACAACATCATTCACCACATTCACTCTTTCAACCAACTCTAAACTAGATCCAGAAACACCCCGCACATCTGTCACTCGCCATATGCCCTGCTTGCCGCCAACAAACGAATATTTGTTGTTCATGATATCCCTACCTTTGAGAATTTTAATCTTTGTCTTTCACTGTCTAGCCTTCTGAGTGAATCGGCGTATTGTCCAGGTATAGCTAAGTGCTGAGTTCTATCGCTCCACAATCCATAACCCATTACCCATTACCCATTACCAAATCGTGCCACTTCAACGCCGATTAACTTATCACCAGAACCCATTATTTCAAGCGCTCCAGTAGGTGATCACCCACTCGCATGGCGTTGGCAATGATGGTCAGCGACGGATTGACGGCACCACTCGATGGGAAAAAGCTGCCGTCTACCACGTAGAGATTATCCACGTCATGAGTACGGCAATTGAGGTCTAATACCGAAGTCTGTGGATCTGCTCCAAAGCGACAGGTTCCCACTTGATGAGCCACCCCTTGTATGGGAATGCCCCTGTACCGATAATGATGATGTCATAATGATTCGACATACTGTTCTCCTGAGTATTCTGATTCGCATTACAGATCGAGAACAACTCGTGCGGTTTTGGGTGTAGAAATGCAAATCAGCACAGAACCATCATCGATCGCGGCAACGGGTGTGTTTTGATAGTCCACTTCGCCTTCCAGAATTCGACACATACAGGTGCCGCAGATCCCCTGGCGACAACTGTAGGAAGGATTCAAATCGTTCGCTTCGGCAAATTCCAACAGACTGCCATCGCCCGATCGCCAGGTTGCCGTTTTCCCAGATTCGGCAAACACAACTTCCGGTCGATCGCCTGCTCCATTGGGGTTGGCAGCGATGGCTCTGGCTTCAGTCCCCATCGAGATGCCCTTAGTGAATGCTTCAAAAAACACTTGGCTATCAGGCACTCCCGCCGCTTTCAGTCCTTCCCTGAGGGATTGCATAAACGCAGGAGAGCCGCACAGGAAATACTCTGCATCTTGTTGAACCAGCGATCGAATCAGGTCGGTGTCCACATAGCCCGTGCTGTGGTAGTGCCCCGTATCCGGTGGTTGCGGACGGCTGTAGGCAACATGGACGTGCAAGTTAGGATTTTGCTGAGCAATGGTCGCCACTTCGTCCCGAAAGGCATGAAATCGACCCTCGCGCGCCCCATGCACAAACCAGATCGGTCGATGCGGATTGAGCAGAGTCGCTGCTTTTGCCATGCTAATCATCGGTGTAATACCGACCCCGTTACTAATTAACACCGCAGGCAGTGATTTTTGGGGATCTAAAACAAACTTACCGCTGGGCGGCTTGGCTGGAATGATCGAGCCTACCTGAACGCGATCGTGCATAAAGTTGGATGCGATTCCTGGCATGAAATTGGTGCCAACCGGCATCGGTTCACGCTTAATGGAGAGTCGATAGTATGCACCTGATTCAGCATAATCCGAGAGGGAATAGGTGCGGATGACGGGTCTGGGTTGTCCAGGAATATCCAGCTTGATGGTGAGAAATTGACCGGGTTGAAAATTGGGAATGGCTCCGCCATCTTCAGGTTGCAAATAGAAGGAGGTAATTTCTTCGCTCTCTTTCACCTTGCGAATTACCACAAAGTTACGCCAGTCTTTCCAGGTTTGACGTTCGCCTGCGGCGGGGCGAAGCCCATCGATGGATAGAGTTTGCCTTTCTGGCTGGGTTTGCGTCGAGGGTTGGCTGCCTCTCGCTGAATAGACCAAACCAAAAATCGCGCCACAACCTGTTCCAGCCAATGCAGAATATAAAGCTGCTCGATATGCCGCGTTCTCTTTAGCGTTGGTGACGCCAAGTCCGATCGCGGCAGCCATCGTAATTGCTGAACCAACGGTCGCGGCGGCTGTCAGGCTTCTAACAAAAGAATTTTGAATTTTGCCTAAACTTGCCAGCATGGTTTACTCCTGATCTTTAGGGTTGTCTTCAAATAGCTATTGCTCCTGATAGTTCCAAAGCAACCCGCCATCAACAAAAAAGGTGCTGCCCGTGATGTAGTCGGCATCCCCAGAGGCAAGAAATACCACTAACGAAGCCACTTCTTGAGGTTGTCCTAAGCGTCCCAGTGGAATGGTGTTTAATAGTGCTCCCAGCTTTTCTGGATTATTCAACAATTGAGTATTGATGGGAGTCTCGATCGCCCCTGGTGCCACGTTGTTGATCGTGATGCCGAATGATCCCAACTCAATAGCCAGATTGCGAGTCAACATTTTCATTCCGCCTTTACTGACGCAATACGCCGCAAAATTGGGGAAGGGCAAATCTTCATGAACGGAACTGATGTTGATGATCTTTCCGGTGCGTTTGGTTCCAATCAGGTGTTGCACAAAGGCTTGCGTGGCAAAGAACACGCCTTTCAAATTGACATTCAGAACGGCATCATAATCTGCTTCCGTAACTTCCCAGAATGGAGCATGTTTTTCAATTCCAGCATTGTTCACCAGAATATCCAGCTTGCCAAAATGTTCAATGCTTTCCGCAATCAGTTGACGTACTTCAGTGACGCTGCCCAGATCTGCTCGAATGGTATGACCCTGAGCGATCGGCGATTGATCATTCGGACATTGCGCCATATGGCATCTGCCACCGATCGCTTGAACTTTCGCCAGCGTTTCTTCAGCACCTTCCGGATGAGATCGATAGTTAATCACCACATCTGCCCCAGCTTCGGCGAGTCGCAGAACAATACCCTGTCCAATCCCTTGACTGCTGCCAGTTACAAGCGCCACCTTTCCTTCGAGTTTCATGCCTGTCCTCCTAGATCAAGTTCTTTCAATGTCGAATTGAATAACGATCGATGCTTTTCACTTAGAGGCTGCTTTAAAAGTGCTGATTGCGACCCGAATCGCCCCCTAGCCCCCCAACGTTGGAGGGAATCCGGCTCGAAGTCCCCCAGAATTGGAGGATTTAGGGGGCAAATGCAGCCCATTTGACACGTTTCAAACATCCTCTTAAACAGTTGTGTTGATTATGGTTCGCAAACTCGGTTGAAAGATGATTGAACGCTAAGAAACTCCGTGTAACCCACTAATAAACGGATGAAAAAACCTTAGAAATTTCTGAGAAAACTCTCATCAGAGAGCAGTCGATGTCATCTGTCATGGCTGCTCAGCGTCTCGTATCTTCCCAGAGTAAAGTTTTGCAAACAATTTGGATGGATTCAGGTTCTAGCTCCGATAACCTACCAGGTGAATCAGGAGAGGTTAGGTACTGTCATGATGTTCAAACCTAAACTGCTTGGGTCTGGATAATCTCTATGTGTAATGACTCTACTCCCCCGTTGATTAGTTTGCTTCAGGCGGCTGTAAGTAGCCCCATTGAAAAGAGCAAGCTATTACAGCAACCGGAAAAGCTCCGGGAAATTATGAACAATGTTCCTGCCCGTCGATGGCTATTTGAGCAAGCCTGTCAGCCTGACGATCTCAATCGGGCAGCAGATCTGATCATTGCAGTCATGCAGTCTTCCAGGTTGATTTGGCGTGGCGGAAAGATATCACCCGATGTCTACAGCGAATCTCTATCCCGAACCTGGGTGTGGTTTATGGAGCATCTTCAGACGTATGATCCAGAAAAGGCAAGCTTTGTAACCTGGTTTAACCAAAAACTAGTATGGATGATTCAGGATGTCATCCGAGAACTCTCTCCAATCGATGATCAGGATAAAGAGCGGATTTACCAGATTGGGCCATTTCCCGATCGGTGGGATGAAACAATACAAGAATGGCTGGAGTTAGTGCAAAATCATCCGCATCTTTTTAGGAATTGTCGATCGCAGCGTTCTCCTCACGTCAACTGTCAAGTTTTGTTGATTCAGATCTTGACGGTATTGAGGAATTCAGAAGAGTTTTCCTGGAAAGCGATCGCCCAAGATTATGAAGTTGAACCGTCGGCGTTGAGAAAATTTTGTAAGAGACGATGCTTCCCTTGTTTCAAACAGTTGTTGCCTGAATAATAGTTCCGAGAGTTTCCAGACATTTTCTTTGACACGAATTTTCTGACACGAATCATGATTGACACTGATGCACTTATTCCGATCGCCATTCCGATTACGGCAACTGACCGAAGGCAGGCGTATCAATTTGCCGCACAGCAGCCGACCCAAGCCCAAACAAACCAGGTTTATCGAAACACGCTCGCTGTGTTAGTGATGCAACGCTATTTGCAATTGTTGGGAATTGATACTGATTTAGATGCCAGTCAGAGTTGGAATCCGCTCGATCGCCTCTTAGAAAACATTGCAGACTTGTATATTCCTGCATTGCAAGGCTGTTTAGAATGTCGTCCGGTGCGTCAGGGCGATCGCAAATGTACAGTTCCAGAAGAGGTGTGGGACGATCGGGTTGGCTACGTTGTCGTTCAGATCGATGAACCTTATCAGGAAGGACAACTGTTAGGATTTGTGGAATCTGTATCGGTGCCGGAACTGCCACTCAGCTATCTCCAACCGCTGACTAAATTAATTGAGCAGTTTTTAGAGCGATCGCCACAACCTAGCATTCAACTGAGACAATGGCTGAAACGGATATTTGAACCCGATTGGCAATTCTCAGAAGACTTGTTGAACCCGATAAGAGGATCAATCAGAGGATCAATTTTGCAACTCCGTGAAACACAATGTGAACGAGGTGGAGCAAATTTTGAGCCGATTCAACGACAGATCAAACCATCCTATCACTCCCGATCTCCCGATCGAGAACAACCCATTCCAGTTAACCTGATTCAGCACCGGATCGAAGAACTTTGCTACCGCTCTTCTGATCGAGGGCAACCTGTTCCGGTTAACCTGAATCCCCTGGATGCTTTAGTTCACTTAATCCAAACGACTCAGGATGATGAAATTCGCTGGCAGTCTGCTGAGTTGTTGTGGGAACTTGATCCACACCATCCAAATTGTCCAGTGATCAGCGCGAAAGATTTAGGATTTTATCTGGCAGGGCATACAGTCGCCCTGATGGTGGGGATGTTGCCGAAGTCCGATAACAAAATGCTAATCCTGTTACGGGTGTATCCGTTGGGGCAATTGTCTCGGCTGCCGTTGGGTCTGAAGCTGATTGGGCTGGATGAAACCAGAAATTCGTTTTTTGAAGTGGAATCGCGCCAGCGAGATAAAACTATACAATTCAAATTTACGGCAGACGAGGGCGATCGCTTCGATGCTCGTGTGGTTCTCAATGATGCCAGCTTTACCGAGAGTTTTGTGGTTTAGTGTATTGTACTGCCTCGATCGATCATGCTTATCTAGTAAATAGATTTCCCATCTCCAGACGTTCCCCCCTTTTCGTCTATGGCTAAGCCCCCCTCTAGCTCCCAACCTCCTCAAAACGTCGCTGTTGTTCTCCGGATTGGTAGCGGTAGCTTCGATGACGGGTTTACGGTGACGCTTCAAATTCTAGAGGATGGTCGGATTATTCAAGAATACGATGACCTTCCTCGTATTCCTGATGCATCCGAAATGCCAGCGTTGTATCAGGAGTGGCAAGATCTATCACTAGAAGGCAGTCGTAGATTGCAAGCTGTTCCTGAACAGGTAACTAACGTATCCGAAGAAGAAGAAAATCAAAAATGGAAGCAAAGAGCCGAAAGGCTTAAAGCTTATTGTATGAAATGGTTTAGGAATCAAGCCTTTAGCAGCTTGAGTGCTCACATTCGAGCCAATGAAGAAGTCAGAAGAGATCGATCGGTTCCCATCATCATTCGCTGCGATACAGGAGATAGTAACCAAAACCAACTGTTGCGTAGGCTACCCTGGCATTTCTGGGACTTATTTACCAACCTGGACAATGCCGAATTTGCCTTGTTTACTCGATCGCCTCGCCAAGTTGTCACACTGAAAGCACCTGTTAGAGTTCTTGCCATTTTCGGCAGTGCTCATGGGGGGTTGCGATTGGAACAAGATGCAAAAGCGTTAGAGACACTCCGACAGCGTGGAGCAGAAATTGTCGAATGCTCAGAGCCAAGTGAGCAAGAGTTATCTCGCTTGCTATTTGATCAAGCCTGGGACATATTGGCTTTTGCAGGGCATAGTAGTTCCACCACAGACGCTACTTCCCATGAAGGTATCAGTGGACAGATTCAGATTAGGGAGAATGTTTTTTTACACCTGGATGATTTGCATCCAGGTTTAACGAGAGCGGTCAGGAATGGCTTGAAACTGGCGATTTTCAATTCCTGTGATGGGTTAGGGATTGCGGAAGCCCTGGCAAGGTCGAACGTGCCAGCCATGATTGTATACCGGGAACCAGTACCAGACCAAATTGCTGGACAGTTTTTATTTTACTTTTTGGAGGAATTCTCTCAGGGTAGACAGCTTTGTCTGGCAGTACGGGAAGCTCGTGAGCGCCTCCGACTTACAGAAGGCATGTTTCCAGCCGCATCCTGGTTACCTGTCGTATGCATTAACCCCCAGCAGCCAGAGTTAGTTTGGCCAGCCGCTCAGCCCCTTTCTCACCCGCAGCCCCCATCGCTACTGTCTCGCTTGCTACCTTGCCTTCGTCGTCATTATTATTTCCTAATTGGATTAGGGGTTTTGCTTGGACTCATCGCTCTTGCCTCCCCAACGGTGATTAAAGGCTGTCAGCAGATTTTTCCTTTAATCTGCGCCAGCCCAGTCGAGCAATTTATCAGCAGTGGTGAGAAGCCCATTGCGGATAGCAGAACCCAACTGATTGACCTACATCTCCTGTTAAAACAACAAGGGATTGCCGCCTTTGCTGAAGGAAGATATGGCGATGCCGTGAGAATTTTTGATGACCTTCGCAACCTGGCAGAACAAAATAGAAATGATCCCAGCCGCAGTCAACCCGCATTGGCTGTGCTACAAGATCCAGAAATTCTGATTTATCGCAACAATGCGTTTGTCAACGATCGCCATCGCCAAAACCCAAGTTTACCCATTTACACGATCGCGGTGGCTGCCCCATTGAACCTCGACGCAGGGACAAGTATTGTTTTAGGGGTCGCGCAAGCGCAAGATGTCGCTGTTAAGCAGGGGATCAACCTGCAAGTTGTGATTGCCAATGATAGCAATAATCCTGCTCAAGCGGAGAAGGTTGCAGAAAGCCTCTCTCAAAATCCCAGGATTCTGGCTGTGGTGGGACACTATACCTCTCCCAATACCTGTGCTGCGTTGAAGGTCTATTCCCCCAGTCATCTTGCAGTGGTTGCTCCAACCAGTACAACGGTTGATCTGAAATCGAATTCAGACTGCGGTGGTGATTCCAACAACGTATTCTTCCGCACGGTTTCAACGACTCGCGTGGAAGCCAACACGTTGGTGCGATATTTAATCAATGATCTCAAAACACCTCAACCCAAAGTTGTCGCTTTCTATAACAGCAAAGAATTATTTAGCCAGGATTTGTATCATCAGTTCGTTCAAGTTCTCAACGCTTATGGGGGAACGGTCACGGCAACCTTTGATCTCGCTGATCCAACCTTCGATGCCCGTCAATTGCCGCCGCAGGTGAGCGAGGCAGATGCCCTGGCGGTATTACCAGATGGCGGAACAATACTACCGGATAGCGGCACAGGCGATGCAACGGCGTTTCAGAAGGCGATCGAGATCCTCAAGTTGAACAACGGAGAAAAACCTGTTTTGGGAGCAAATACCCTCTATCTGCAAAACGTGGTGGATCAGGCTGGAGATGCCCTCGTCGATCGCTTATTCGTTGCGGTTGACTGGCATCCGAAGCAATGCGGTGCAGCAGCGTTTGCCAAACAAATCAATGACTATTGGGGTGGTGATCTGAATCGACGCACGGCCCTAGCTTATGAGGCAGTTCAAGCCGTGTTGCAAGCCATCTCGCTGTCCTCAAACTCACCCGTCACTCGACAAGAAATTCGACAGAAATTATCTGAAACTGGAATTCGAGAAGATGCGGCCGCCTCAAGTGCGATCCTGGAAGGTGTATCGATCAGTTTTGATGCCAGAGGCGATCGTCGAGAAATTACCACGCGGGCGATCGTAACGGTGAATGAGCAGTTGCGGTTTGATCTAGTGAAAGATGTTCCGTGTTCCAGTCAACAATAAAGAGTGTATGCCATGCTGGGTAGAACGCTGGGTGGACGCTATTATGTTACAAAACACTTGGGCAGTGGCGGATTTGGTCAAACTTTCTTAGCCGTTGATCAACAACTTCCTGGTCAACCGTTTTGTGTCGTCAAACAACTCCAGCCTCAAAGCACTAATACTTTTATACTACAAACAGCTAAACGGCTTTTTGATGCTGAAGCTGAAGTTCTTTATCGGTTAGGAAATAGGCATGAGCAAATCCCACAGCTATTTGCTCACTTTGAAGAGAATCAAGAATTCTATCTGGTTCAAGAATTTATTGAGGGCAATGATCTGAGTAAAGAGATACTTCCCGGAAGTCCCTGGTCTGAAACTCAAGTCATTGATTTGTTAAAAGATATCTTGGGAGTGTTGTCATTTGTTCATCAGGAGAATGTGATCCATCGGGATATTAAACCTGAGAATCTAATTCGGCATAAACACACCCGCAAAATTGTCTTAATCGACTTTGGTGCTGTCAAAGAAACCGTTGCTCAAACAACCTGTACTCAAGGCTCAAGCAGTCGGACGATCGTAATTGGGACACCCGGGTACATGCCAGGTGAACAAGCAGCGGGCAAACCCAAACGCAGTAGTGATATCTATGCTGTGGGAATGATCGGAATTCAAGCCCTAACCGGCCTTGCACCACAGCAGTTACCAGAAGATCCAACCACAGGTGAAACTCTGTGGCACAACTGGGCGCAAGCTAGCCCAGAGTTCACCGCAGTTTTAGATAGGATGGTTCGCTGTCACTTCAAGGAGCGTTATCAATCTGCTCAAGAGGCGTTACAGTCTCTCGAAAATTTACGACAAAGCATTCTACCTCAAACTGTGCCACTGTCACCCAATCAGTTAGTTTCAACAGTTCAACCTCCATCCCGTCAATACCCGCTCAAGCGATCGCAGGTAGGTTGGCACTTCAGGTTCAGGTTCTTTATCGCAACATGTCTAGGTTTTACGGCTGGCTATGTCATCGTTTTTATCCTGTTTATTATTTTTTATAGTATTGATAGCCGTCTACGGTTAGGTGTGCTTGACACTTATAAAGATGAAAATGTCTTGCAGATAGTCAGTGCATTCACAATTGGAACTGTGCTAGGTTTTTGTGTTGGCGTTGCAGAATGGTTAGTCCTGAAAAAATGGATTTCTGAAATTGCTTGGTGGATACCTGCATCTGTTTTTAGCTCAACTTTGACAAACGCTACGGTGGTTTTGGGTGCGAATGCTGTTTGGCACCAGGCAATCTTTGGTGCAATATCAGGAACAGCCCGATGGTCAGTGATTAGAGAGAAAACACCAAGAGCAATCTGGTTGATTCCGTGGTTTGCTATGAGTGCTGCCGTAGATCGACTTGACTTATCTCCCGTTGATATCGAAACGCAGGCTGGTACCATATGGCCAGTTATAAGCAGTTTTACATGGCTGGTTGTGAGCGGCTCTATGTATTTAGGTATCTATACTTTTATAATGTCTTGGATATTACGTCGTCAGTGATCGATTTTTCGTTGCTTGTTATTCCATTCCAAGTTTCAGATTAGCGATCGATGTAAGGAGCATCACTCCTTATTATTTGGGTTTAACTTTTTCAGCAAACTCGATGTAAAGTTGTGTAAAAATTTCGGCGGATTTCACTCCAGCTTCCGACAGTCCTTTAGCGGCTCAAGAATTAGTTTCGTCATCTGGAGAACTAATTAATGCGATCGGACGTTCCTAAAAGCAACCACCATAGCAACTCTACCAGTTCTAGATATTTCCAGCAGTTAATTGATGCATTAACGCCCCGGCTGCATTGTTCTTGGAAACGGATTCTTCTGGAAGATAACCAATATGGAATAACTGCGATTGAAGTGACTCGAACAATTCTGCGGGAGCGAGAGCGGAAAGATGTCAAAGATTGCAGCAGCGATCGCTGTCCATGAAGTGGGTCACGCCCTCCAGCCTATTTTTTACCGATAAGGAATTGGGCAAATTATTTCAAACAAAAGGATAAGAGTGGGGGTTACAGAAGGCGACGGATCAATTAACTAGTCAAATCTTACGATCGCCACCAAATCCAATCCCTGCTTGGTTGCCCAACTGGATGTCGAACATTTCTTGCGAAAGCTTTTCTATAAACCAATCCCTCAATCTACTCGTTTGCCACCTATGCCAAACTCATCGTCGCCAACGTTGCGATCGCGTATCTGCAAAGTACTTCGGAAGACAGTCAAAGCAATATTTTGGGGGCTATTGATGTTGTATATGCTTTTGATAAATCTATCGATTGTTTTCGCTATTCTATTCTCTATTTATTTTGCATTGTGGATTGGTCAGCCAAGCGAGGCGACTTGCCAGAAAGTAAACTCTATTCGCATTGATTGCATATTAAAATATCAGGCTTTATTACGTTCTTCAGAACAGGAGATCAAAGACGTTCAAGGAATAGCGATTGATGAGCATATCTCTTCCTCAGACGGCGAAAACCAGACTAAGTATGTTGCTTCATTACGCTCTCGAAGTGGTATTTATCCAATTAAAACTTACTCTATTCGTAATGATCCAGGATTAGAGATTTTGAATCATCACTTCAACAAATTTATCGAGAATCCTGAAGAAAAATTGTTCGTCTCATTGCAATACAATCGATGGCAACCTGTCATTGATTTTCTTTGTGGCTTTCTTTACATTGTTTGCTTTTTTAGCCTACCTTGCGCTTTTCTTTTAGTTGTTCAATTGATCAACTGGGTTTTCAAGCAATTGGTATCACCACTTCAGTACTTCAAAAGAGATCAACGTCGAAAATTTCTAAGTCGCATTGAATGTATAAACGTTCAAATGCGTGGTGCAACAATGCAGCTCTGGCACTCTGAAAACTATCAGCGAGGTCATCCAGTCATGACGACTCAACTTCAGCATTATTTCTCTCGATTACCCCATACTTATTTCTTGTTGCTTGGTTTAGCGATCGGTTACATCGGCTTTATGGGGTGGTTAGGAATACGATCGATCGTTCTCTTGAGTGGTGCTGTGATTGTAGCGTTGGCGATCGTTTCCTGGTATAGACAACTTCAATCTCACAAAACAACTCATTCAGCAACACCTTCAACAAGTTCTGCAAACCTACTGCAAATCGATGTTTTTCTCAATCACATCAATGTTCTGAACAACCAAATTCCCGATGCGTCTCGATCGCTGTGGCAATCGGTTGAGCAACAAGCTCAGGACATCCAGAAGATAGCCACACAAATTGCCGCACAAGAATCTACTTTCATTCCAGATTTACTCGAAACATTGCACACCGTCCTGGATCTGGTTGACCAACTGGTACAGGCGTTGCAAGTGATTCAACAAGTGCAAACACCACGCTATCGAGAGTTGGCACAACAACAATTGCAAAGTAGCCAAACTCGGCTTCAATTCACTCATGACCAACTTCAGGAATTGCGCGATCAGATGGCGCTAGAACACTTGAAGCAACGTTCATTGACCACTGCTTCTGTCATCTCAACTCGGTTACAAACCCTGATCGCAGAAAACGCACGAGGAATTTTAGGAGATTAAAGCAATGAAAAAATTACACTTCAAATTTTGGCTAGCGATCGGTCTATGTCTCAGCTTGCTATGGGCTTGTTCACCGTCGATCGATTCATTTGAAAGCGCCGATCGCTATCTCCGTGAACAGCTTTTACCCAAGATTCAAGTGGAATCTCAGACGATAAACGATACCGAAACCTACAATATCGAGATTCCTCCCCTGACTGATTCTGTACCCGATCCAAATACCTTTCCTCTGTATGGTGCTAAACCCACTGATGACCCAAATATTGTATATGTTGAGATTTACAGTTCGGCTGAAAAAGCGAATGGAGAACGACAAGATGAACGCTGGTTAATTGATGTGGTTGAACAGTTTAATCAGCAACGACAAACTCTCAGTTCTGGGGAGGTGATACAAGTTGGAATTCGCAATATTCCGTCTGGATTGGGCGCACAAATTCTAGCGGCTAAGAAAGGAGAACCCGCAGGCTACACCCCGGCCAACGATTTGTGGGTAGAGATTCTGAAAGCAGAAGGAGTGCCACTACAACCGATCGCCCCTGCATTAGTCTCAAACCAAGCCATTTTTGCTATCCAGCCCCAGGTCTATGCAGCATTGGGGCAGGGTGGAAAGGTGACGTTCGATCGCGTATTAAATACCATTCTGGCGGGTCAGATCAAAGTTGGCTATTCTAATCCCTATATCGCTTCATCGGCATTGAATTTTCTGTATACTTTGCTTTGGCGCTCCGCTGGTCATGCTCAAGACGGCAAACCCTTGACGGTTGCCGAACTAGAATCTCCTCAAACTAGTTCAGCGTTTAGTACCTTCCAAAAACAAATTGCCTTAACAACGCCCACCTACCTGGACTTGAAACAAATTTGGCTGCGTGATCCCCAAACATTCCAGGCGATCGTCATGGCATATCAGAGCTATGTCACTCTCAAGAAACAACCAGGATTTGAACAACTCGCCTATGTTCCCTTTGGTGTTCCTGAAGTCTCTCCCCTAGTTGGATTTGAGTGGAATACGGCATCTGAACGAGAAGCCCTGCAAGCGTTTGCCAAATTTGCTACTTCTGCTCCTATGCAACAATTGGCAGAGCAACAGGGCTATGAACAAACTGAGTATCTGAAGCAAGGTGAATTTCCGCCCATCCCGTCAGGGGAAGTGCTGAAAGCGGCTCAGACCTTCTGGAAACAGCGTAAAGATGGTGGCAAAACGGTGTACATGGAGCTAGTCATAGATACAAGTGGCTCGATGGAGCAAAATGGTCGTCTGAAAGCGGTTCAGGATGCCCTCCGATTTGCTAGCCAGCAGATCAACGCAGGAAATCAGATCGGCTTGGTGACTTTTGGCGATCGCCCCATTCGCCGGATTGCCCTTGCTCCGTTTAACATGTCAGAGCAAAAACGATTGTTTGTTGCGATTAATCAACTTCAAGCCAATGGTGCCACAGCACTTTATGACGGAGTTGCCGTTGGTTTAGCCGATCTGATGGAAAAGCAAAAAACCGATCCAGAGGGACAATTTTACCTACTGCTGCTTACCGATGGAGAACGAACCGATGGACTGGAATTTGAACAAATTAAGGATGTGATTCAGCACAGTGGCGTGAGGATTTACCCGATTGCCTACGGAGAAGTGAATCAACAAGAATTAGAGGCGATCGCTGCCATTCGAGAAGGGACTGTGTACGAAGGTACTCCCGAAAAAGTACAAATTCTGCTCAAGGACTTGTTCCAAACAAATCTCTGATCCAATTACGTTCAAAACATCCCAACTATGAACCTCAACACACGACTCCTTAAAACACTAGGATTCAGTTGGCTAGCGTTTTTGATCACCGGACTATTGATCAGTTGGTTCTTTGCCATTCCAACGATTACCGTATTGATCGATCGCAGCTACTGCCCTCCTGATCAGTGGCAACAGGTTTCACAGACCTACACCAACTTGTACCGCCAGCATCAACGGCGTCAATTGCGCCTACAAACGGTCATCCTGTTCAGCAATCTGGGTCAGGACGTCTTTGTCTCACCGCCCATGCCTGCGGTTATTCAAACCTTATCAACCTATGGTCATTCTGATAAGCAACGCCAAACAGAATTGCAAAAGGCATATTCCAAAACGCAGCTTTTAGACTGTCGTTAGTCAGTAGACTTATGTTTTGTAAAGAATACTGTTCCACAACCATTGCGCTTACCATTCGCAAATTCTCCGTCATAGCGATCGCCACTTGAGAAAATTAAGGTTAAATAAGGCAATCTAGGTGATTATAAACTGATTGCACAGATGGAATGTTTGAGTTTCGGATTGACACGGGTGCAGGCTATCGAGTGTATTTTGGGCGAGTGAGTGACCAGGGATTGTAATTCTTTGGGGTGGGGATAAAAGCTCTAAGTCACGAGATATTGA
This sequence comes from Cyanobacteria bacterium RU_5_0, assembly GCA_012033255.1. GTDB lineage: Bacteria > Cyanobacteriota > Cyanobacteriia > Elainellales > Elainellaceae > JAAUSF01. The sequence goes on along the minus strand of JAAUSF010000001.1, from coordinate 100,329 downwards.
AAAAGCGCAACAGTATTGGATGGATTACAGGAGTCGGGATGATGCCTAAGAGCAGAAGCTACGAGCAAGAGTTGATGGGATATTTGCAAGACCCAGAACGAGCAGTTGCCTATCTCAATGCGGCGTTAGAGGAAGGCGATGCAGATTTGTTTTTGGTAGCGTTGCAGAATGTGGCAAAGGCAAGCGGCAAAGAGGCAGACTTGCTTGAACGGCTAAAAATTGTCCAACCGACTTCAATGGATAGAACGTTTCATCAATTGTTTCTGTTGCTGAAGGAACTAGGACTTGGGTTAAAACCGATGGAATTGCCCAAAGTGTCTTAACTGCTCCACCTCATGATAGCGATCGAATTGGATTCGTGCATAGTTCAGGGAATCTTGACATGTTACTCAAACGATTCAATCATGCAGTCCGCCAGGTTTCTAAAACTGTTCCCCTACAAACTGTTCTAATTCTTCCGTTTGCTCTACAAACCCTTGTAACCGTTGGTTTAGTCGGCTATTTTTCGTTTAGACATGGACAGCAGACGGTCAATGATCTGTCTGGTCAACTGCGGCGCGGCATTACGAATCGGATTGAAGAAAAACTTAAGACCTATACCGAGATTCCGCATACCATCAATCGCTTTAATGCGATCGCCTTTGCTGAGAACAGTATTGATGTAGACAATGCCAAGGGAGAGTCTCAATTCTGGCAGCAAACCTTGATGTTTCCTTCTACCAGCTTAATTTATTGTGGCAGCGATCGCAGTGGAGCGGTTCTGGGTGTTGGCAGACTGGCGGGAGAAAACTCATTGCAGCTTTGGAGCAGTAACACCACGACCCACAATATTCCCCATTTCTATAGCTTAAATTCCCAGGGCAAGCGCGATCGACTCTTGGGCAAAGATACGAAACGGTTCGATGCTCGGCTGCGCCCGTGGTACAAGGCAGCCGTCATCGTGGGTCAACCGACCTGGAGCGCTATCTATGCCGATTTCACCACGGGCCTACCCACCATTACGGCGAGTATGCCGATCTATGATGCGACGAATCAATCGCTGCGTGGCGTTTGTGCCACCGATTTTTTCTTACCTCAAGAGATGAACCGATTTCTGGAAAGCCTGGAGATTGGCAAGAGTGGAACGGCTTTTATTATGGAGCGATCGGGACTGTTAGTTTCTACCTCGATCGAGCAACCGACGAGCGAAAGCCATGCGAATACGGCTCAACGCTTAAGCGCGATCGCCAGTGACAATAGAACCGTACAGACAACGGCAACCTACTTGCGCGATCGCTTTGGTAGCTTCGATCAAATTCAGACCTCTCAGCTACTAGACTTCAGGATGGACGGCAAACAACAGTTTGTCCAGGTATTGCCGTTTCAAGACCCACGAGGGTTAGATTGGCTGATTGTGACGGTGCTTCCAGAAGCCGATTTCATGGAGCGAATCCAGGCTAACACCCGCATCACTGTTCTATTGTGTATTGCCGCTTTAATCGTCGGAGTCGCCATTAGTATTCTGACAGCCCGGTGGATTACCCGCCCACTGGTCAGCCTCAGTCGCTCTGCAAAAGCACTCGCCAGAGGAGAATGGGATCAGACCGTCAAAATTGAGCGATCGGGCGATTTAGGAGAACTCGCCGCATCCTTTAACTGGATGGCGCATCAACTCCAAGCTTCCTTTACTGAAGAACGTCAGCAATCAGAAGCCGCCCTGCGACGCAGTGAAGCCAAATTTAGGCGCTTAGTCGAATCCAACCTGATTGGCGCGATCGTCGCTGACCTGAATGGTTCAGTGATGGAAGCCAATGATGCCTTCTTAAACATGATTGACTACACCCAGGACGATGTTCGTTCTGGTAAAGTCAATTGGTCTGAGATGACTCCATCCGAGTATATTCAGGTCGATCAACAAGCCGTTGAAGAACTCAAAACCAAGGGGGTATGTCGCTCCTACGAGAAGGAATACTATTGCAAGAATGGGAGTCGCGTTCCCGTTTTAATTGGCTATGCCGTTCTCCAAGAGGCTGTTCTAAAAAATAGCCAACAGACTATGATTGGATTTGTACTGGATCTAAGACCGCAGCGAGCCGCTGCACTCGCTGAACGCCAGCAAGCGGAAGCAGCCTCCATTTTAGAAGAGCGCAACCGCTTTGCCCGCGAGATTCACGATACGCTCGCGCAAGTGTTTACAGGGGTGATTATGCAGATGGAGACGGCAAAAGTCGTAGTCCCAACCGACTCACGAGCCAGAACCCTGATCAACGCAACCTATGATTTAGCACGGGAAGGGTTAGCAGAAGCACGGCGATCGGTCTGGGCACTTCGTCCACCCCGATTAGAGCAAGAAGGTCTGAGCCATACGTTACAGCGCCTGGTCAATGGACTCACAACAGGCACTACCCTCCAAGCTCAGTGCCAGATTCAAACCCCTCCTTATCCTTTACCTTGCGACATCGAAACGAATCTGTTGCGGATTGTTCAGGAAGCGACGATCAACACACTCAAACATGCCAATGCCAGGACAATTTCTGTGGAATTGACCTTTGATTTCCAAGCCATTCGACTACGGGTACAAGACAATGGCGATGGATTTAATCCTGATCATCATAACGGTCTGGGCTTTGGTTTGGTAGGAATGCGGGAACGTGTCCAGAATCTAGGCGGGCAGTTGATCATCACTAGCCAGGCAGGGCAAGGAACAGAAGTGGTGGCGATCGTGCCGTTGGCAGCACCCTTGCTTTGTAAGGAGGACAGCGCATGATCAGCCAGAAACCCCCTATTCGCATCTTAATTGCAGACGATCATCCGGTTGTTCGCTCTGGCATTGTCGCGATGCTCGAAATTGACCCAGAGGCGAACCTTCACGTGGTCGGTCAAGCCAAGAATGGCTATGAAATGGTTGAATTGTTTGCTCAACTCCAACCCGATATCGGAGCGGATAAGTAGCCCTGTCCTGAGTAAGCGAGAACGCGAAGTTCTGCAATTGCTACCCGTAGGGATGAGTAACTTGGAAATTGGGACAACGCTGCAAATTACAGAAGGAACTGTCAAATCTCACGTTAATCATATTCTCAGCAAACTGAATGTTAGCGATCGCACTCAAGCCGTGATTGTGGCGCTCAAGCGAGGACTGATTAGCTTACCGTAATGCCTAGAGTTCAAAATTCTCGCGGAGACAGAGGGGAAACGGGCACTGGTTTTTTATAAAGCTTTCTGTTGACGTTAATCAACTCACTCACGAAATGAAACTTTGACCTGTCATTGTAATTGGTAACTCGAAGAGTGCAGACAAGCCAACGTGTGAGGATAATCTTCGATAGCTCAGTTGTATTGAATCCTCGTTCAAATCTTTAAGGAACTTGCTTAATGAGTATTATCACGAAATTAATTGTGAATGCAGATGCTGAGTCTCGCTATCTCAGCCCTGGAGAGATGGATCAAATCAAGAGCTTTACGATGAGTGGCGATCGCGTTTGCGCTTGGTCAAAACGTTAACGGAAAGCCGCGATCGCATTGTTAAGCAAGCGGCAAACCAGTTGTTCCAACGCCGTCCCAGCCTTGTTTCTCCCGGTGGCAACGCCTACGGTGAAGAAATGACGGCCGTTTGCCTGCGAGATATGGATTACTACTTGCGTTTAGTCACTTACAGTGTTGCAGCTGGAGAAGCGACGCCCATTCAGGAGATCGGGGTAATTGGGGTTCGCCAGATGTATCGCTCCTTGGGCACTCCCATTGATGCCGTTGCCGAAAGCGTTCGTGCCATGAAGACTGTGGCGACTTCGATGATGTCAGGAGAAGACGCTAGCGAAATTGGCGCTTACTTTGATTACCTCATTAGTGCTCTCTAGTCGGTCTAACATTGGGCAAGTGATGCGGGCAGATATACATGCCCTCGCTGCTCATCTGTTTGCTCGGTCACGCCCGTCATTCTTGCCCCATCCGATTCAGTTTTCTAGTTTCAGGTAGATCTGGAGCTTGATACTGCTGTCAAAAACCGCACATCCACTCAGCATTCAAGACTGGATCACGAAACAGAATATAGCCAAGACAAGAGACAAGACAAGACATTGTGTTGTGATGCGTTAGTAGAACGAATTGAGTACGGTGTCGCATGAGTTGCGACGCCCATGACGAATATCAAAATGGCAACTCAGAGGTTAAAGCTCAACGAGTGAGCTTTGTGGGTAGAGACCTGAAGTTGAAACCTGGATGTATCTTGTCGAACGAGGAAGATTTGTGTGCAGCATGACCTAAAATCAAAGCCGTTAACAGGACTTCTGGTTGCTTTGGTCATCGTGGTTCTCTGGATCAGCAGCCTAGAATTCCTCTCGCTCATGACGCAATACACGGAGCCGTGCTTCCGAGCGATCGCCGATTGAATCACTGGATCGGACGATTGGCAGTCACGCTATACGCACTCCTGTCCTATCAGAAACAAATAAACGAACAGGGCGATTTAATTTTTCTGGGCACGAACAGTTGGATGATGATTAAACGAATATTTCTGGTATCCCAGGGGGATGCGATTCTGACTTACGCCAACTGTTCTGTTGCAGTATTGAGTTCCTAGTTGCCTGGTAAAACTTTAATACATTTTGATGCAACTCATACAACTCAAACATCTGCATAAACATCATTTCAAACATCCTTATGTCATGATACTTAAAATTAGAAATAATGATGGTTCATCTAACACTTAAGTTGAATTCAAAAAGATGACTTACTTGCTTTCTCTTTTAACGACTGAATCTCCTTCTAAAGAATCCACCCAAATTCTCTGCTATTACATTAATGACACGAGTGATGTCCAAATTATTCGGGCAATGAGTGGAGTAGGGTGTCATTTTGAGCGTGTCGTCTTCTCAGGAGAGCGCATTTTATTTGAAGCATTGCCAGAATCATATCTGGAAGTATATGCATCTCTGATTAATGGCACGCGACCAAGCAAAATTAACTGTAAATTATTGCACGTTAATGAGAAGCCCGATCTCGCAAAATCTCTTAACTAAAGTTTTTAAGCTAATTTTTTATAAACCAAGTCAGGAGCAGCCTTTATGAGTGAACAGATCGACAATTTCACCAACAACCTTCGAGATAAATTAAACGATATCGACGATCGCCTGTCATCAGTCAAGCTAACCCTAGAGTTGGCTTCTAAAGAAGCCCAAGCAACGATCGAATCCAAACTGAAGGAGGTTAAAGCAAGGCTGGAGACTAAGCGACAAGAATTCAATACGTACAGGATAGACCTTAAAAGGCAAGCCGAAGAAAAGCAAGCTGAGGTCAAGTCAAAAGTTGAGGCGTGGAAAACAAACCGGGAAATTGAGGAACTCAACCGCCGTGCAGATCGGGCTGAAGATTATGCTGCTGGTGAAATTGTAGTGGCAATGGCAGCCGATCGATGAAGCAGAAGAGGCAATTTTAGAGGCAATTGCTGCCAGACTAGATGCAGATAATGCAGTAACGGTTGAATGAACTAATTAAGGATTATGCGAGTTCTATTACTTTATCCTCTCTTTCCCAAATCATTCTGGTCGTTTGACAAAGCCTTAGAATTGATTGGGCGCAAAGTTTCTCTTCCTCCTCTGAGTTTGATCACTGTTGCCGCTATTCTGCCTCAAACCTGGGAATTTCGTTTAGTAGATCGAAATGTTGGCTATGAAAGTGAAGCCGACTGGTACTGGGCAGAACTCGTGATTATCTCTGGCATGATCGTGCAGAAAGACGACATGCTGTTTCTCATTGAATCAGCGAAGCGACGGGGCAAACGAGTAGCCGTCGGGGGTCCCTATGTTACTTCTGTGCCTGAGGCTGCACAGGAGGCAGGGGCAGATTTTCTGGTGTTAGATGAGGGCGAAATTACTTTACCTTTGTTGGTCGAAGCTCTGGAACAAGGTAAAACATCGGGCATCTTTCGCGCCAATGGTGAAAAGCCTGATGTCACCACCACACCTATTCCTCGATTTGACTTGCTCAATCTAAACGTATACAGCGATATGTCAGTTCAGTTTTCACGGGGGTGCCCCTACCAATGTGAATTCTGTGACATTATTGTGCTGTATGGACGCAAACCTCGCACCAAAACACCAACTCAACTGCTGGCAGAATTGCAAATGCTTTACGACTTGGGTTGGCGACGATCGATCTTTGTCGTAGACGACAACTTCATTGGCAACAAGCGCAACGCCAAGCTGATGCTACGAGAACTGGCACCCTGGATGGCAGAACATGACTACCCCTTCAGCCTCTCAACAGAAGCGTCGGTTGATTTAGCCCAAGATCAGGAATTGCTGGATCTGATGATCGCAGCTAATTTTAGTGCTGTCTTTTTGGGCATTGAAACCCCAGACACCGAGAGCCTTTCCCTGACTCAAAAATTTCAAAATACCCGTAACTCTCTAATAGAGTCAGTTCAAACCATCAATCGAGCGGGGTTGCGGGTGATGGCAGGATTCATCATTGGGTTTGATGGTGAAAAATCAGGTGCAGGCGATCGCATCATTGACTTTGTGGAAGCCACTGCCATTCCCCAGGCACTCTTTAGTATGCTGCAAGCCTTACCGAACACCGCGCTATCGCATCGTCTGCAAAAAGAAGGACGGTTACTGGAAACGGGAACTGAAGCCAATGCCCATCAGACAACGTTGATTAATTTTATTCCAACCCGTCCCCTGGAAGAGATTGCGCGTGAGTATATCCGATGCTTTTGGGATTTATATGAACCCGATCGCTACTTAGCACGGGTCTATCGCCACTTTATTGACATGAAGCCGAAGTCGCACAAGAGAAAATTCAAACCGCCAGAATTGGTAGATCTACAGGCACTGTTCATCATTTGCTGGCGACAAGGGCTAAAACGTAATACCCGATGGCAGTTTTGGCAGCAGTTATTTTCAATCATTCGGCATAACCCAGGCGTGTTCAAACATTACCTGACTAGTTGCGCTCACCTGGAACACTTCATCGACTATCGTCAAATTGTGCGGAATGAAATTGAAATTCAATTGGCTAATTATGTATCGTTAGAACTGAAAACTACTCAATTAGCCGCACATCGCTCCATATAAAACTCATTTTTTTGCTTCAATTTCTTCAGCAGTTCAATTAATTTTGTTTCTAACAACTGCAACTTATAGAGTGTATGGATTTGAACGATTGATAGTCTACTTTAGCAATACATTGATTGTTTAAATAGACTATGATGAAATTACAAAGTCTATAAGAGGGCACCATGAGCTACACCAAGACACAAGGGAAAACCCTAAGTCGGAGTGATGGCAGTGAATTGATTCCTGCTGAAGTTAACGCGAATATTCGTCATGATGGCAACCGATCGCTTGATGTTCCTTTTGCAGTGGGTTACACCATAGACGATGAAGGTCTCATCAATAGCTACGCGATTCAGCCTGATATGTCTGCATCAGAATATCCTTCACCGAAACAGCAGCAGCGATATATTTTCCTGGGAGCAGGAGCTACCCTGTTTGTTGTCACGCTGCTACTGATTGCATTTGCTGTTAGCTAGGAATTCATGTTGTTTGTCAGATCGCACAACATTGTTCTACTGAATTTAAACAGTATGCTTTCACCACTCGCGATCGAGACAATCTAACTATCAATAATCAATAATCAAGTTTAACTTTGTAGGAAGAGTATTGCTCTGGGCTGAGAATTCCATCCCTCACCCCTAAGCTTATCTTCAATTTAACTTCACCCACCTATTTGTATTCACCCTAAACAGGAAGATAACGATGACTACGCGGCACAACCCTGCTCTCTACGAAGAACCCCTAAATCAACCGATGAAAGTCGTCCCTCCAATGCCAAGGGAATCTCTTTTCAGCTGGTTAGAAAGCACTGGCAGGTTTCAGTCTAGGGAAATTGATGAATTTCAAGATCACAAGGTACCAGAAGACTTAGATGATATTCTAGAACCAGAAGTTTATGTTCCGGAAAATGAGGAAGAGCCACTAAATTGAGAAGAAGAATTGTTGCTCTAACCTGATTCTTTTGCAGGAAATCATCCTAATATTCGATCGCTATTTCCAGTCAAATATTTTTATCTATAGCATTTCTCGAATCAATGGGATATGGAGGGACTGAGGATGCTGTTCCAACCCCATATTTACCTTAATAAAAACTACTAATATTGAAGAACAAAAATGGAGCTAACATTAACGGGGCAGCGCTGAGTAGAACCAAAATGCCTGACGAAACTGTATGTGACTCCATTGGGCGAATAAGGTATGGGTTCATGCATCTGAATTTGCTAAGATGGTTAGAGCAATTAATTGAGACCTAGAATAGATATATACAGCGATAACGCTACACGTTGCGAGGCAACCAATATGGATGCCAATGAAGTTTGATCTGCCGTCCACCTGTAAATTTTCCGTTGATGGTTGCCGTGGCGTCGGGGCAATCCGACGTGGTTGCCGTAGCGTAGGGGCAATCCCGACGTGGTTGCCCCGATCGATCACAAAATCAACAAAAAATGGCGTAGATCGGGGCAATCCCGACGTGGTTGCCCCGATCGATCACAAAATCAACAAAAGATTACAGATGGAAAAATTTTGATTGAGGAAGCGTTATGTCAAAACAAAGAAAAACCAACAAAGAATCTAAAAAACCGAAAGCAGTTTCTGATGGAACTAAGAAACAAAAGAAAGATCCCAAAAGGCATGATGGGAATATATCAGGGCTATTTGGTAGTTCAAAGTAGGGTTTCACTGATGCCATTCAGTTTCGCTCTTTTTCGGTAAATCGCGATCGCTTGATCGCTTTAAATTCCCACCGCTTACCCACCATAAGCAGGTGGGAGTTTTTTATCAACCAAATAACCCTAGAAATGAAACAACATCTTGTCATAGTGCAAGAGTGATCCGTTAAATGAGGTTCTCATCACCCAGAAAAAAGCAGCAATCCATAATTTTTCAAAATTGTCAAATATGTAAATAGTTGTTATACTAATTTACATAACGCAACAAATAAGGACGTAGCTCTGTTCCTAATCAATGACAGACTTAGCGCCTACGCAAACATCAGATCAATCCATCTATCTGAGTTCTTCAATCAAGAACATTGATCCTTTTTTCCAGTCACTTGCTTCCCTTGTTATGCCAACTCCGTTAATAGCCCCTGCTGTTAGCCAAGCGTCAAACATAACGAGCCGAGCTGTCTTAGAGGCAGATCTCAAGACATCTAGCGTATTATCAGGCTCACAATTTTTACCCTAATTGGGCTACAGGAGACAGCTATGAATCAGGCGATCGAACTCACTTTAGAGCAAGAATTCAACCTCAGATGCTTTGCAGAACAGGTAAAGCAGATGTCTCGGGAACAGGCGCAAGAATTTCTAATTGAACAGCACAGGCTCATGATGATTCAGAAAACGATGTATCAGGATCTTCTGAAGCAAGAATGGAAATTGGATGTGAATTTTACCTCTCCTTAGATGGCAGGCAATTCCCATATTTCACAACTGAACCAGTTCTTACAATCACAAAATCACAAAATTTGGAGTAATTATCATGACAAGTTCTACAAAAGGAATCACTTCTTCTAACGATCGCAACGGTTGGATTTGGGGATTTACTCCTCAAGCTGAGAGTTGGAATGGTCGTCTAGCAATGATCGGTTTTGTGTCGGCTGTTCTGATTGAAGTGTTCTCTGGTCAGGGCTTACTTCATTTCTGGAATCTCATGTAAGTGAGTCACCTTTGATTCATTAGACTGACTGGGCTAACTGTCCTTTGCTGTTAGCAAAGTCAGTGTTAACCATTTACCTCTGGTGAAATATGGCTAGTTTTTTTCAATTCATTCTCATTCCTGAAGCCATTCAGGACAAGTCCCGTGTCGGTGCCTTAAAGAATCGATTGGATTGGGGCGAGCCTGCCCTGACCATTGTTGATGTCAGAGATAGAGATGCTTTCAACACTAGTCACATCATGGGAGCGATCGCGATGCCCATGCACGAACTTGTTAGCCGCGCTCGTGCCAGCCTCGAACCAATCCGTGACATCTATGTTTACGGTCAGACGGATGAGCAAACTACTGAAGCTGCCTCTAAACTGCGGGAAGCAGGATATCAGCACATCGCTGAATTGATAGGGGGTCTAACAGCCTGGAAAATGGCTAAGTATCCCATTGAAGGGATTTCAGCGATTCACGTTTAATTATCCCAAATCAATTGTGAGAAAACCCAAAGGGGTTTGGGGACTTCGTCCCAAGGAGGGGGCACTGCCCCCTCCACCCCCTTCTTACAAATGATTTAGGGCTGCTATATGATGATTAGACTGAGACACTGGAGGTTGACATGAATTGGGTTAAGGTGCTTGCTCAAGATGCGCTCCCAAAAGACGCGCGGAAGGTTGTGACAGTAGGTAACCACGCGATCTTGCTCCTGCATCATGGAGAGCAGATCTATGCGATGGATAATGCCTGTCCTCACATGAGACTGCCGCTGCAAGGGGGCAAAATAACGGCAGACAATGCGATCGTGTGTCCCTGGCACCATAGTGCCTTTGACCTCCAAAGTGGGGCTGTCAAAGACTGGAGTCCCTGGCCCCCTGGCATCGGGCGAGTTCTGGCAATGGTTTCTAAAGAAAAGGGTCTGACCGTTTTCCCAACCCGCGTAGAAGAAGGCAGTATCTGGGTGGATATAGAGGAGTAGAGGTGGCAGATATTCAATTGGAGAATCGTTATGCCAAAAGAGAAAAAATGCCACAAAGAAGCAAAAGAATGACCCCAAGCGACATGATGGTCGATAAACACGTCTATTAAGGAGTTCACAAATAAGGAGTTCACAAATAAGGAGCTTACAAACCGACACTGGCTGAGTTGCGGCGAGATTGAAGTGCTGCGATTTTGTGAAAGGATTTGACCAACAGGCAATCGGATAGACAATATTTTTACTGAGAGCAAGGATCATAATCAGTAAAAAGTGTCAATCTATGTAAATAATTTGTTATGATAGTTCATATACATGTTCCTGCATTGAGCATCTGAGGCGACCTTCAAACTGCGTCAAGCCGGTTATCGAAACGTTGCTGAACTAATCGGTGTAACACCCTGGAAAACTGCCAAGTATCCAACTGATCAGTTCTCTGCTGCGATCGGCTACATTCCAACGTTTTTTGGATAACGTTTTTTGGACTTAGCAATTTCTAGATTGCTCTTGACTCCCATCTTTTCATTAAAGTGAGCAGATGGGAGGGTAAATAGCCGAACTTAGTCAAATACTTTAATCTGTATTCAGTTAAAACCAATTCAAATTGCTATTTTCATGGACAGTGCAGACACCTCGGTTCAAGGCTTTAATGAGCAGGGAGTTTACCCCTGTCCGGCATGTCGTTTGGGTCAGATTCAAGCATTGTCCCTAATGGATGCAATGGCTTGCAACACTTGTCGGCACATTTTCACGGCTAACCTGCAAAGACAATGGCTCTTGATGGTCGATCGCTCACCGCCTCTCGTTTGGCATTGGAATGGTAGAAATTGGACAGGAGCGCATGTAGAAGGGGTGAAGCTAGGTTGGAGATACTGGCTCAGTGCAGTGGCTTTTGTGTTGTTGCCACCCACCTTGATTGGAGTATCAGCTTACGCTTTGGTTACGGCTTCTGGTGCTTCTCCGCCCCTGCTATCGATCGTGTGGACGGGGTTAACCTTTTTGTTGCACTTAGCCTTGATCGGGCGCTCAATCATCGGATTTTATCGATTCCCAGTGAGAACTTACTTCAGCACCGTGGGAAGGAATCTTTTTAGCCGCTGAATTTTGATGTCGTAGTTAATCAAATAACCCCACAAATCAAACAGCATTCAGTCATGCTGCAAGAGTATTCCATTATTTATTTATAGATTGGTAATTATTATGCCGATTAAAAATCAACCAACTCCTCCACGGTTTCGTCTCTTCAATAACATTTTTCTGATATTGGGAGCGTTATTCCTGGTTGCCAATTTTATCTTGCCTTCCATCTTAGGTCCCCAAATTCCCGGAGTGCCCTACAGCCTGTTCATCCATCAGGTGCAAGAAGGAGAAGTCGCACGGGTGCAAGTGGGACAAAATCAAATTCGATTTCAATTGAAAACAGGTGATGATCAGGTTGGGCAAGTGTTCTCAACTACCCCTATCTTTGACTTGAGCTTGCCTAACTTGCTCGAAGAAAAGGGCGTTGAATTTGCTGCCGCTCCGCCACCCCAAAATGGTTGGCTGACCAGTTTGTTGGGCTGGGTGATTCCCCCGCTGATTTTTGTAGGCATCTGGCAGTTTTTTGTCCGTCGCGGCGGTGGCGGTCCTCAGGGTATGCTCTCGATCGGTAAAAGCAAAGCTAAAGTGTATGTTGAGGGAGAAGCTGCTAAGACGACCTTTGCCGATGTAGCGGGGGTGGAGGAAGCCAAGGCTGAGTTAGTTGAAATTGTCGATTTCCTCAAAACACCAGGACGTTATACCCAGATTGGGGCGCGAATTCCCAAGGGAGTGTTGCTGGTTGGTCCTCCGGGGACGGGTAAAACGCTGCTGGCGAAAGCCGTGGCTGGGGAAGCAGGGGTGCCGTTCTTCAGTATCTCTGGCTCTGAGTTTGTGGAAATGTTTGTCGGCGTGGGTTCTTCACGGGTACGAGATTTGTTTGAGCAAGCGCAGAAGCAGGCTCCCTGCATTGTGTTTATTGATGAACTGGATGCGATCGGCAAGTCGCGCAGCAGTAGCGGGTTCTATGGCGGCAATGATGAACGGGAACAGACGCTGAACCAGTTGCTATCTGAGATGGATGGATTTGCTGTGGAGGATGCCACGGTAATTGTGCTGGCAGCCACCAATCGCCCTGAAATTCTTGATCCTGCCCTCTTGCGTCCCGGTCGGTTTGATCGGCAAGTGCTGGTCGATCGCCCCGCATTATCAGGACGAGAAGCGATTCTCAACATCCATGCCCAGAAGGTGAAGTTAGGCGAAGATGTGGATCTAAGGGCGATCGCCACCCGCACCCCTGGTTTTGCCGGAGCAGACCTGGCAAATCTGGTGAATGAAGCGGCGCTGTTAGCGGCTCGTAACGGGCGTCAGGCGGTAGCACAGGCAGACTTTGCCGAAGCGATCGAGCGGGTTGTGGCTGGACTCGAAAAGAAAAGCCGCGTCCTCAACGAGAAGGAAAAGAAAATTGTCGCATACCACGAAGTCGGTCATGCCCTAGTGGGTTCGCTGATGCCGGGGAGTGGTCGGATCGAAAAAATCTCGATTGTCTCTCGTGGCATGGCAGCCCTGGGCTATACGCTGCAACTGCCCACGGAAGATCGGTTCTTGATGGATGAAGCAGAATTGCGAGGGCAGATTGCCACCTTGTTGGGCGGGCGATCGGCAGAAGAGATTGTGTTTAACAGCATCACCACTGGCGCATCCAACGATTTGCAACGGGCGACCGACTTAGCAGAGCAAATGGTGACGACCTTTGGCATGAGCAAAATCCTCGGTCCGCTGGCGTATCAGCAAGGCGCACGACCGATGTTTTTGAACGATGGTATGCCCAATGCCCGTCGTTCCATGAGCGAGGAAACCGCACAGGCGATCGATCGTGAGGTAAAAGACATTGTTGAAACCGCCCATCAACATGCGTTGGATACACTCAATCACAACCGAGACTTGTTGGAAACCATCACGATGCAACTCTTGGAAACAGAAGCGATCGAAGGTGATAAACTGCATCACTTGCTGAGCCAGGTTCAAGCTGCACCAGCACTTTGAGATATTGGATGCTGATCAGCAGCATTCTCTAACCCAATCACTAGAACCACAACTGCTTCATTGAAGCCCTTAAATACAAATGTTCTTGGAGTTTTTATGTCCTCTTCCTTAGCCCAAGGTATTCTCGTCACGATTATTGGTGAAGCTGTCTTGCAGGATCGTCTGATCCACCTGCTAACACAACTGGGTGTGTCTGGCTATACGATTATTCCGGCGCAGGGCGCTGGAAGTCATGGGAGACGCATGGGAGATATGGCAGGTTACAACACCAATATTGAAATCAAAACGATTGTTGCTCCAGAGACATCTGCCCAATTGCTAGAAGACCTGAAGCCATTTCAGGCAACGCATGCCTTGATTGCTTTTCGGCAAACTGTAGATGGTTTGTTTGATTAGTTGACACTCCCCACGCTACGCAATCCCTTCGGCAGCGCCAAACCGATCTTGCCACGGTGTTATGCTGAAGTAGCAGAGAAGTACGGATAAATTCCCCAAGAGCCAGGAATTGTTCCCCCGCTTTTAGATTGGGTAATTCCGGTTCATGCCATTGTATCCGTCGATGTTTATTTACTTACCGGGTTGTCCTCCGCCAGCAGACCGGATTCGAGCCGTTTTGGAACCATTACTAGCAGGCGAAACGCCCCACTTGGTAGGACAACAAATCAAGTTTGGTTAAGAGAAATTCCCAGGAGGTTCATCGTGATGAAAGCATCCGACATCATGACCAAAGATGTGGCAACCATCCGTGGTTCTGCGACCGTTGCTGAAGCCGCTCTGCTGATGAAAGAAAGGGGATGGCGATCGCTGATTGTCGATCGACGCAATGAACAAGATGCGTATGGGATTATCACCGAAACGGACATTGTGTACAAGGTCATTGCTTTTGGCAAAGATCCCCATACCATTCGGGTACATGAGGTGATGACCAAACCGTGTATTGTGATTAATCCTGACCTGAGTGTGGAGTATGTCGCTCGTTTGTTTGCAGATAATGATCTGCTCAGGGCACCCGTCATTCAAAGCGGACTGCTCGGCATTATTTCTGTTTCCGATATCCTGACTAAAAGTAAATTTATTGAACATCCACTAACCTCCACGTTGGAAAAAGATTTACAGGATGCGATTCAAAATGCGAACGCGATTTGCACTGAAAAGGGACCTGGAGCGAGAGAGTGTGCAGCGGCGTGGGATGTAGTAGATGCACTGGAAACTGAACTGGCACATCACCGATCGCAGCGAATTGCCAAAACCGTCTATGAGGAATACTGCGAGGAATTTCCAGAAGTCATGTCAGCACGAATGTTTGATAACTTATGCAGTGGATAAGGGAAGCACCATGTCTCAATGCACATTGTCATTGTTCCGGTAACTCGCATTGAAGCTGGATGCTGATGGCACTCTCCTCAACGAATACAGCTATAGCAATCCCAAATCAATTGTGAGAAAACCCAAAGGGGTTTGGGGACGATGTCTGGTCTTTCTGGTGAAAGACCGAAAAGCGTTTCGGCAATACCTCGACCAACAAATTGCTAGCACGCCAGAATCATGGCATTCTACGAGCAATCCACTTTCGCACTTCTTCAGCCCCTAACACGAACGGTGGGCACACTAGTAAAACCAGCCACTGCCAGGAAGTCAGAGAGTTTGTTGCAAAAATCTGCGATAGCGGAACGATATTGACAATTGCCAGCAGCAAGACCAACTCAACGGCAATTCCGACCCACACTAACCGATTACTAAACCAGCCAATTCTAAAAATAGAAGCGCGATCGGAGCGACAGGCAAAAATGTTGCCTACCTGACAGGCAACGATCGCCGCTAAGGTCATGGTGGTTGCCTGACGATAAATGGCAGTGACAGTCGGATCAGCGGTGTGAGCCAAAATGGCTGGAGTGACGCGCTGAATATCGGCGATCGCGTAGCCGTGGCTCCACCAAACCAGGAAAAAGCCTACCATGCCGGCGATCGCTTCAATAATGCCTAAGAAAACATACGCCCGAACTAACAACCACTGGTCAAGCAACGGTTTCTTTTTCGGTCTAGGAGGTTGCTGCATGATGCCTGTTTCGGGAAGTTCTGCACCCAGCGCCAGCGCCGGAACCATATCAGTTCCTAGATCAATCACCAGAATTTGCAAAATCGTCAGTGCAGGTGGGATTTTGAACGCGACCATTGCCAAAAACGGCACAATCTCTGGAACGTTGGAGGACAAGATGTAGGTCATGAACTTGCGAATATTCTGATACACTGCCCGTCCCTGCTCGATCGCACTCACAATCGTGGCAAAGTTATCATCAATCAACACAATATCGGCGGCTTCCCGCGCCACATCCGTACCACTGATGCCCATTGCAATGCCAATATTGGCAGCCCGCAGTGCTGGAGCATCATTCACCCCATCTCCTGTCACCGCAACGACATGGCCCAGCGCTTTGTATGCCTGCACCAATCTCAGTTTTTGCTCTGGTGCCACTCGCGCAAAGATTAACCCTGCCTGATGATGGTGCAAAATTTGGCGGAGTTGGGCATCGGAGAGATGCCCCATTTGCTCACCCGTGACGACCCTGGCTTTGTGATTGACTAAGCCGATGCGATGGGCGATCGCTTCTGCGGTCAATCCATAATCCCCTGTAACCATCGTGACGGCAATGCCTGCCTGATGACACAGCGCGATCGCCTCTGCAACTTCAGTCCGGGGTGGGTCGATCATTGCCATCAACCCAATAAAGATCAAGTCATACTCCAGGTTGTGAGCATCCTGCTCTAGCAATTCACTGCCTCCCTTGCGAGCCGCGATCCCCAATACTCGATAGCCCTGACTGGCAAGATGGTCATTTGTTGCAATCACGGCATCCCGCTCTGCGGCTGTCATATCGTGGGGTTGCCCGTCTTGCAGAATAAAGCGGCAGCGTTGTGACACCTCCACCGGAGCACCTTTTGTAAAACTGAGGTAGGGAGCTTCATTCGTCCAAAGATCAGAGGATTTCCAGTTCAGCACTACTGTCATCATTCTGCGGCGAGAATCAAACGGGATTTCGCGAAGCCTGGGCGATCGCTGCTGTAATGTTTCAAGATCTAGCCCTGCTTTCAAAGCAACCACCAGCAATGCTGCCTCGGTTGGGTCACCAATCTCTTGCCACTGACTAGAGCCTACCGGATGAACCAATTTTGCATTGGAACATAGGGCAGCTCCTGCCAGCAATAGATCAACGTTCCACGGTTCAACAGAGTCAGGAATGCGAACTTCTCCCTGGGGCATATAACCTACGCCAGTGACCTCAATCACGGATGAAGCAATTTTAGATTTTAGATTTTGGATTTTAGATTGAGAAGAAAAGGGAATAGAACTGACTTCTTCACCTCCCCCATCTCCCCGATCTTCTGACTTCTGACTCCTGACTCCTGGCTTCTGACTCCTCCCTGTTGGAATCCAGAGGGCGCAAACGGTCATCTCATTTTTCGTCAAGGTGCCGGTTTTATCGGTACAGATTACCGTTGTCGCACTGAGAGTCTCAACCGCAGACAAGCGACGGACTAGGGCTTTGCGTCGTGCCATACGCTGAACGGCGATCGCCAAAGCCAGCGAGACGGTGGGCAATAGTCCTTCCGGCACATTAGCAACAATAATGCCAATACCAAAGACAAAGCTCTCCTTCACGTCCATGCCAATCAGCAGGTAGCTCAGCAAGAACACGGTGACTCCCATGCCCACGGCTATGACGGTGATTAACTGAACGATTTTGGCAATTTGTACCTCTAGCGTGCTGGGTTCTCGTTTGACGCTGGCAGTCAAATGAGCCACTTGACCCAATTCTGTTTGCGCTCCCGTGGCGTGAACTACAGCAGTTCCCCGTCCTGTAGCAACGGTAGACCCTGCAAAGATGAGATTAGCGACCTCGGCAGGCGGCACGATTTCGGTGGTAACAGGTTCCGGATGTCTGGAAACCGGGAGCGATTCCCCTGTGAGAACCGAAACATCCACATAAAAAGACTGGCTTGCAACCAATCTGGCATCGGCAGAGATGCGATCGCCCTCTTCGAGCTGAATCACATCCCCTGGAACTAACTCTCGCGCCAGAATTGTACGAAGCACACCCCCTCGATACACCTTGACCTGGACAGGCAGCACTCGTTTTAAGGCTGCTAACGCCTGCTCTGCCTGGTATTCCTGCCAGAAACTAAACGCCGCATTAATCCAGATCACTGCCCAAATTGCCCAACCCAATTCAGGTGTGTTGGAGATAAATGCCAAAATTCCTGCCACCCACAGCAGCAGTGCCATGAAGTGTGTTAACTGGTCGATGAAGCGCAACAGCAGCGATCGCCGTGCCGGTTCTGGCAACTCGTTGTAACCATATTGCTTCAGCCTGGATGCAGCTTCGTCTTCCGCAAGCCCCTGAGCAGAAGTGCCCAAGGCCTGATAAACATCCTCAGTCGTCAGCGTCCAAATTGGATGATGTGAGGTCATTGGCAGAAGTCTTACGAGTCAAGATAAGATAGTGTGCCAAGTTAGATATTCTCTAACGCTTGATCAATTCTAAAAAATGTTCCGTTCAATTAAGATCAATCACCGATGTAAACGAAGCTAGAAGACTCTATTCGCCGCTCCAACGATTTGTTATCTCGCTGGCAACGACTCCGCCAACTTCAACACATACCGCCAATACCGTATTCCTAAATGGTTGGGCAACTCAATCTCTTGTTTGAATCCCAGTCTCTCATACATCCGCCTTGCTGCTACCATCAACTCGCTCGTATGTAGCCCAATCACCGCCGCTTTGTCTTGCTTCGCTCGATGAACGCATTCCAAACTGAGTTGCTGTCCGATTCCTTGACCTCGGTGCTGTGGCGATACCGCTAACATCCGCAACGATGCCCACTCTGGCTGAAAAAGACGACGATCCGATACTCCAGGAGGATGGTAAACAACCGACCCGACTAACTCTTGATCTCGTTGAGCAACGATCAATTGTCCCTGCTTCGCTATCTCTGCCACCTTGGATAAGCTGGTTCGCATGATCTCCCAATTGTCTGAGGTCAGTGTCTGAGCATATTCGCGATAGGCCTCTACAGTTAGCGATGCAACATCATTAAACTCTTGAGCAAGAGCATCTCGCACAATCACTGCCATGAGAATGAGTCCTCCTTTGGGCAAATTCACATCAATCTAATTCTGATTGCCCAACCGATTTTATTCAAACAATCGCCTCACCGATAATCTTGCCGTCCTATAACTTTGGACACCAACCGATCGGTCTTCTACCGAATCCAACGCGACAAAGGCAAGCCCCATTCAGCGGCGATCGCTGGCGTTCAGTGGCTACACCTCTGGGTTCACTGCTGGCAAAACCGAGGAGCCTATGATGAAGCGAAGGAGGTCGCGGCATGGCGGCGAAAGGGTTCTGCGATTGTAAACTGGCTCAGTCTATGAGTTTACAGATGAGCATGCCTGTCTTGGTGAATCAATAAAAGAGGTCAATGAAATAGAAAAAATGAAATGAAATAGTAGCTATTTTTCATGAGCTTACGCCAAATGATATTCCCACTCCAGCAGATAAGTTGTGATCCAAAATCGATGCGGGTCAGGAGTGCGTTGGCGAATCACCAACACAAGCTGCGTATCGGGATCGTAGTGATCGATCGCCTCTAAGCATCGCTCCCGTCGCTCTCCTTCTAACAACTTTACCCAGTATGAACGTGAAAGATACGTGGGCGGAGAAATGCTGGCTGTGCGATCGATCGCCACTCCAACAGCACCACAACCATATTGCTCATAACCAAGCGTTGCCAACGTTGCGAGATAAGCATCATCACCAAATTCCCCTAATAACTGTGCCAGTGCTAACCACTTGTCGTCAGGGGTCGGGCTGTACTCTGGATAATAACTCATGTGAATGGATGCGTATACAATCCTGGATACCATTAGCTTATTCCGTCTATTCTTTTCGCTGCGCCCATCCAAAGGCTCAACTTATCTCAGTTCCATACTGCGCGATTCATACTTTCGGAGTGGGTAGAGGATCATCCAAATAGAATATCAAAGTATTTGGCTAGAACAATAAAGTTTATTTCGAGAGAATGACTCAAAGAGCGAATTATTTCCACTTGTAAATTTTCTGTTGATGGATGGCGTGGTGTCTTTTGCTCCTCAAGTTTTGCCCAAAGAGCTTCTTGTTCAGCTTTGTGCAGCATTCTTGCAATTTGAGCAAAGCGTTCACGATTGCGCTCTTCCCAATATTGGCTGAATTTGAAGAGGCAGGCTCTATTTTTTGGGGTTATGGCGTTGACTTGGATCTGGGTGAACTACAGGTTGGAATTGGACCTAGCCGTGGACGCAAAGCTGACCAATATTTAGTTGGTCAGGCGGACAAAGGGTGCTTTCTTTATACGCCTCGGGAATTACCCATAACACAGGAGGAGCAGCCATTAAAGCGTATCGGACTGGTTGCCAACGTTAAAGCGCCTTATGCAGTTTTCCTCAAAAATTAACCAGATTTTGTGTATAGTAAGTCCCCTGTCACAGCACGCAGATGATTGATATACGAAGCTAGCGCCTCTTGCACTGACTCATAACTTGCAGGAATAGTTACGCCAAATGCAATGTTCAATGCTTTATCGACATCAGGCTTTGATCTCACGCACTCTTGGACGTGAGTAAATTGATTCTCGACTAAGTACGAGAACAACACTTCCATCGATATCACACGACCCGCCAGTGCATTGGCGAGGTGAGCGACAGATTCATGGGAGCAAAGTGCTGCTAGCGATCGCTTATCGCCTGTAATGATAAGTGCATCTCTAGCAGTAGCACCTACTGCAAGCAGCAAGGCTTCTCCGGTATCAATATTTTGTACCGCACTCATTGCATCCAGTAGATCTGGGTCAGCCGATCTAGCATCCAGGGGTTTAGCGATTTTGAGGAATGATTTTAGCCTAGAGTAGCTCTCTTCATCCTCACAAAAAAGCAAGCGATTTTTGGCGGGAAGGAGGACGTATTTTGCAGTCGCAAGTACCCGTACATCGGTGATTGTGAAATCGAATCGAGCTATGACCTCATCAAGTAGCCCATAACGTGCAAGTTTAAGTAAGGCATCGTTATCGATCAGAAGCAGCCGATCCATGAACGACCTCACTCAAGGTGCGATCCAGTAACTCTACCAAGGAATTCCAGGGTCTCCAAAGGCAGTGTTTCAGGGTTGATGCCGCCCCACATCGCTTCGTTAATAATTACTGGTGCGGGTGGATTCTCACCTTGTAGCACCTTTGCGGCTTCAATACCCATACCCCATTTCCCTGACTGATTCGCAAAGTTCAACGCAATGTGCCCAGGATCGATACGGTGTTCCTTGCCATGCTCAAATGCTGAATGGGCTAATTCCCTAAAATTAATCTGATTATCTGCTGAGACATAAGTTGCATTTGATCTACCATTTAATAGTTCAAGTGCGAACATATCAGCCGCACGCTCGTCCAAGTCAGCATCCTTCAGGGCGTAGGAGTCTTCGCTAAGTTCCTCATCAATCAATACTTCATTAGGAGCCACATGTCCCAGTGCCAAGTGAGCGACTTCGTGAGCCAAAATAAAGAGTTGCCACGCCCAGAGAGGAGACGCTTTTGACAAAATGATGACGGGTCGGCTGTCTGTATGAATTACCATGCCATCCATTTTCGCTACACCGATGCCAAGTTCAGCCAGATAAATCACAGGTACGCCATGCGACCAGCAAGACAGGAGTAAATTTCTCAGCCCTAGCCAGTTACCTGGAAAGGAAGTCAGCACCTCTTGACGGAGAGCATTAGCACTACCGACAAATGGAATAAATTCCACACGACAAGCTGCTGCGATCGATTCAGCAACACTAACTGCAATTGCTGTAGATGCCGTCAGGTTCTTCGACTTGTTGGGAATTGAACGCTTGTATTTTACGTCACGTCGCCGAAGCGATTCGACTCGAGGATTTGCATCAAAAAGAAGACTAGTACGAAGACCAAGCCGCTTTGCGAGAATCGCTGCGATTTCTAATGATGCCGAAGTATCTGACAATACTTCCGGTGTTACCCATTCAGGTAACAGCACATTTTGCATGCTGCGCGGGAAGCCAGCAGATTCCAGTGAACCAAAGATCCTGTCGATCTGACGGTTAGATATGTCCGAGTGAATCTCCCGCTGTGTCATCTACTTTTCTGTTTAACCCTTTCAGGCACTTAATCACTGCAAGCAACGCTTTTCCACCTGCCTCTGTTCCGTCCCATGCATCAATAATAGCGTCTCGCAGTAAATCATCGTATCTATGACTAGCTTTACCATCTGTAACAGATAGCACATCATAGAAATTGCATAGCTTATTGAATGACTGACTGATGCGCTGACGCTTCCCATCGAACCGTCGCATACGCGAAACAGTTGGCTGACTCACAGAGCTAGTCGAGCGATTTCACTTGAAGAGCGGCTATCAGCTCTTAGGCAGGATAGTAATTGCTGAACCACCGACTGAGTTTGATCATTTGTCATGTCTATTCATCATGCTATTCGATAATTACTAATGAATAGCATAATGATATAGCCATAGTCAGTTAGGTTAGGACATGGACACGATTATGAAAAAAATTCCCCCGACATTCTGCTGGACCAAAATGGGAACAGAAGCTGGCGAAGAGTTGGCGGCAATTATCCGCAGGAAGGAGTGGGAACGCCAGTTAGGTGGTGGATACTTCTTTTGGGGAATTGGTCAGTCCCTTGGTGAAAACGCTAAAGTTGCAGCACCTGAAATAGCTTCTTTACATGTGATTTTTTCGCCAATGCCCAGCAAACCTAAGCTAATTGATGTGGCACCGAATGATGTGGTTATATGGAACGCCTGGGTTGATGCACAAGGCGTGGTAAGAAGATTGCCAATTCATTGCTTCATCACGAGCCGTGCATCTTTGCCTTCTGGTAGAAAAAAAGAAAGTCATTACGCTTTGGTGTGTTTTTCCAATAAGGAATTGAACGAACAGAGTAATGAAATCTTTATATTCCCAAGCCACCTTCGCAATGTAACAACCAATAAACCTCTTGGGGCATCACAGGTGACAGCCGTTGTGCGTGCTACAAATCTGAAGAATAAGACATCTGGTGCCAAAAGCTATTCCGTTAGTTTTACTGCTGAACTTCGTTCACCCTATTGTGTACAACTAGCCCAACCATTATTACTAGATGTGGAAGAACTTATTGAAATTAAGGCCATCACAAATTCGGGTGACATTGGATCGTGGAATGCTCTGGTTAAATCTATCCGTTCTCGCATGATAGAACGGATAGATTGGGTGCAATGCACATTAAACCTTGGTGAAGAAGATGACTTATCTTTCACCGATAGTTTGAGTCTGCTTAAGCGCTCTGAGTATAGCAAAGTGTAGAACTTTGCTCAGAGTAAACGTGTCTTTATTTTTGAAATTATTAAGTGCCAGTTAGAGTGTTGCGGAGATTTTAAGTTCTGGGAAATTCTCTAAAAAGAGGACGAAATATTGGAAATTTAGGGAGTAATCGGTGAGGTTAAGGCATAACAAATCGTTGCAGCGGCGGAATAGAGATGGTCGGTAGGATGCCAAAGTTACTAGCCGCCGCTGAACTCAATCGTTATACGGCAGATGTACCAGGACTCTAAAGTTCGAGGTTCTCCTGAGATGAATGCCAAAAGCGAGCAATGCTGATGAGCTTTTTGCCCTCTTCAACTCTGTAAACAATTCGATATGGCTTTAGAATGAGTTGCCGAATGTCGGGACTGTCAAACTCAGGCACTTTCTGACCTTTGAACGGAAACTGACTCAGATCCTTAGTCTTTTCAAGGAGGCTTTGCCCTACTTTCTTTGCAGCACTTGGGTTGGTCAGAGAAATATACCGGACAATTGTCTCTAAATCCCCAACCGCTTTTGGAGAAAAGATTATGGCGTAGTCCATGCTTCCATCATTTTCTCGACCGCTTCGACTGACACCCCTTCTCCCTGATCGATCTCATCTAAACCCTCTTTGACCGCAGCGATGAACTCGATCTCTCGAAGGATTTCACGGAGTGATACTTCAGAAGGCAAGCGCTTTAGAAGTTCAATAACTGCTTCTTTGTCACTCATTGCAGTTCACAGACTTAGTGAATGGCTAGTCCAAATTTTAGCGCACTTCTCACACAGCTTGCATTCATGCTAGAAACGCAAGAGGCACAATGCCAAAGGCTGAAAGGCAAACGGTCAATCAATCCTGACTCAGCACTCAGTCCTCAGAACTCAGCACTTAGCCATAACATCCTCTGATGGGGTTTTATAGCCATAGTCATATTGGTTAGGACATTTTTGTGGGGCGGCTCCGCCGCCCCACAAAAATGTCCATGTCCTAACCTAACTGACTATGGCTATAGATCGATCGTTTGCCACATTATTCCTTTTAGATAAGGAATGAGACCGATCACCATTTTATGCTAGCTATCCCCTTCATCCCTCATCCCTAAGCGATGCTCTTCAATGCCCGCTTGAAGGCAGTTGCATTTTTGAAGAAGATTTCAGGGGCATCCACTAGGGCGAGGTCAATTAACTCGGCAAGTTGTTTGGGGATAGAAGCATCGCGATCGCGGATGGCGATCGGTTCTGTTTGCAGCAAGACCAGGTAAGGATCACGATCGCCAAAATCGCGGGGATAGGCACCTGTGAGCATATAGTAAAGGCAAGCAGCGGCTGCCCAAATATCGATGTCTGGTCTGATGTATTTGAAATCTACGGCTTGTTGACGCGGCATAAATGCCGAAGGATTAGTGGCGGTGCTAGTGGATTGATTTCGCAATCCGGCTTGATCCAGAGAACGGGCTAAACCGTAGTCAGCAATTTTCGCCACCTGAGCCGTTTGGCTCGTCGCTAGCAGGATAGTTGCCGGATTCAGGTTGCAATGGATAAAGCCGCGTCCCTGAGCAAACCTGCCATTGGCTCTGGTGAGTGGAACTTCGGCATCATGGGCATATTCCAGCCCCTCTAAAACTTGCGCGGCGATCGACACCGCTTCTTCCACAGATAAGCGTCCGCCGCGTCGTTGAATGAGTTCCGCTACAGTGTTGCCTTCACAATAGTCTTGAGCAAAGAAAAGCGCCCCATTCGAGTAGCCAGAATTCAAAAGTTGGATGATGTTGGGGTGTTGTAAACCGCGCAGACTCTCGACATCTTGCAACAGCGTTTCGATCGCCGCCGATTGAGGTCCCTTTTCTGTTCGCAGTAGTTTCAGGGTGACGAGTTGGTTGTTCTGGCTATCTCGTGCCAAATAGACCTCGCTAAATTCGCCACTCTCTAATTGACGTAAGGGCGTGTAACCGTCGATCGACAAATTCTGAGGGTGACTCCCATTTGCCACGGGTGCATCAGATTGGTTGAGATCACGGCGATCGAACAGCGCCGTTTGATCCCCAATTGCCGTTGCAAAGGAAGTCGCGATCGTTCGCTCTCGATCGGCGTTAGGCGCATCAATCCGAACTTTGAAGACCGTTTTACCCAGCTTGATTTCATCCCCCATCGTCAGGTCAATTCCAGGCGAGTTCATCTGAACACCCTCTTCCGGAGATTGGTTGGGCTTACGGCGTCCGATAATCTGACCGTTGACATAAGTGCCATGCAGACTGCCGAGATCGCGGATACGGATGGTCGGGGGATCAATATCTAACAGGCAATGATAGCGGGAAACGGTTTTGTGGTTCTCGTCACTCGGAAGCTGGAGATGACAATCTTTAGCACGACCAATGATGCAAATTGTGCGATCGCGGAATGTGTACTCTTCGCCTTTGAGGGTGCCTTCTGTAACCGTCAAAATCACCTTAGCGGCCGTTTCCGCTTCAATGAACTCAGTTGGAAAGACAGTAGGATTGTCGATGGCAAAACCCGTTGGGAACACCGTGGCATCGACTGCTTGTTTAGCAACGGGTTGCACAACCGTCTGGTGGATCAATCCACGGGTTAGCGTGACTAATTGTTGTCGCACTCCTTCCGGGCGCAGCCAGCCATATCCGGCATAGCGGAGAGTCTGCATCAGATTGCTGAGATCTGCATCTGTCCAAACGGGAGTTCCTTGAGGACGGAGTGCCTGAGCGACTTCTTGTTCACTCGGTTGTCGATTGGTAGGTAACGTTGCAGCCCGGGGCGTATGCAGGGCAAGAAATACATCCAGGTAGGGTCTAGCTCCTTCATCCCATTGAGTGGATTCTCGATCGGCAAGCTCCCAATCCAAAATCCACAGTTTGAGGGTGCGATCGGTACCGCCAGAGAGAGCATAGCGGCTGTCTAGACTAAAAGCAACCGCCTGGATGGCAGCAGAATGTCCGGTGAGGGTTCGCAAACAATCGCCTGTATTGACATCCCACAGTTTAAGAGACTGATCATCGCTGCCTGAGAGCGCATAGTGTCCATCGGCACTGAATGCAACAGCATGAATGGCGGCACTGTGTCCGCTAAACGTCCGTAGACAATCGCTCGTATTCACATCCCAGAGTTTTAGGGTTTGGTCATCGCTACCGGAAAGGGCGTAACGTCCATCCAGGCTCATGGCGATCGAATGGATCGCGGCAATATGCCCCTCAAATGTGCGGAGGGTTTCGCCCGTCGTCAGATCCCAGAGTTTGAGCGTTTTATCGAGGCTTCCTGATAGCGCATAGCGTCCATCGGGGCTGAGAGTTACCGCCGTTACTCGGTCTCGATGGCGAGTAAACGTTCGCAAGCAATGACCCGTCGTCATATCCCACAGTTTCAGGATGCCATCTGCACTACCCGATAGCGCATAGCGACCTTTAGGAGCAACGGCTACGGCATGAACAGCCCCACCATGCCCCTCGAAGGTTCGTAGACAGTCGCCCGTGCTGACATCCCAAAGTTTGAGAGTTGTATCTGTGCTACCGGAGAGGGCATAGCGTCCATCCGGGCTGAAGGTGACAGCTTCAACGCTCCCTCGATGTCCCTCAAAACTAAGTAGACAGCGATCGCTTGCCGTATCCCACAGTTTCAGCGTGGTATCCGCACCACCCGACAAGGCTTGGTTGCCATCCGGACTAAATGCCACCGTCCCGATCACATCCATGTGGCGTGTATAGGCAATTTGTTCCCAAGCTCCATTGAACGCCTGACGCGGCAAATAGGGATATAGGTTCAGCCATGCTTGAACAGCTTCCATGGCTCGGTTATAGCCAGACTGCGATCGTGCCCGACGAATCCGCGAGGCCGCGGCAACCGCATCTCCCTGACTAAGGGCTGCCTGAGCTTGGGCTAGCTCTTGCTCATACATCCGATCGCCCGTAATGACTACATCTGGCATCGGCAGATGAGACAATCGGAGCGGCGCATAAGTGGGAGGCGTGGTGCAGTGAACCGCCCACAGCTTCATGACACTGCCATCGGTGGAAAGCACATAGCGACCATCCTGGCTAACAGCGATCGAGTGGATGCCAGATTCATGTCCTTCAAAGGTTCGCAGACAGCGACCTGTGGCGATGTCCCAGAGTTTTAGCCGGCTATCGTCGGCACCAGATAAAATAGACCGACCATCGGGACTGAAAGCCACCGCTTTCACTTCAGATTCATGTCCTTCAAAGGTTCGTACCACTTGACCAGACATGATATCCCACATCCGAACCGGGCTATCCCCTGCCAGCACAAACTGTCCATTGGGGCTAAGGGCGATCGAGGTGAGGCGCTGATGTCCGTCCAGAGTTCGCACGACCCCACCTGTCGCAATGCTCCACAATCGAATCGACTGATCATCACTGGCGGAAAGGATGTGCTGGCGGTCGGGGCTAAATACCACCGCAAATACCCGCTCTCGATGCCCCTTGAAGGTTCGCAGGCATTTTCCAGTCGCTACTTCCCAGAGTTTGATCGTGCGATCGTCGCTGCCCGACAGCACATAGCGACCATCCGGACTAATGGCGATCGCGTTGATGAGGCTGGTATGAGCATCTTTCTGACTCTGATTGGAACCGCCACCCAGAAATCGTCTTAGCCCAGAGGCACGTTCTTCTCGTCCACCAAACGTATGAAGATGACTCGTGGATGCCAAATTCCACAGTTTCACGGTCTTATCAGCACTGCCCGATAGCACATTACTGCCATCCGGACTGAACGTTACAGACGAAACCCGCCCCTGGTGCCCTCTGAACACCCAGCTTTTACCCGATGCCACTTCCCAAAACCGAATCGTTTGGTCATCTCCTCCAGATAGAGCATAGTGACCCGTCGGACTCAGGGCGATCGCCGTAATCATGTAAGGGGTGTTACGCAGGGCAGCCGCGCGATCGCCAAACTCTGGTAAAAGCTGTCGCGAATAGGGGAGGCGTTCTCGAACCAGGGCAATCATTGCTTCGATGTCGTCCTGCTGAGTCCCTCTGGCTTGAATGCTTTCTAATAACCTCAAGGCGGTTTGATAATCTCCGCGCTCCAGATGTACCAGGCTCAAGAGATAATCGACAGTCCAATCGTCGGCCTGGGTGCGGCTGGCATCTAGTTGTCGGAGTAACGTGTTGTCGTCCGCGATTCTGCCCGATCGCCACAGCACAATTCCCCGGTTGTAAATCGATTCTTGATGGTGTGGCTGAATGGCAAGGGCTTGATCCCAAAGCCGCAGGGACTCTTCAGGGCGTCCTAAATCCCAGAGCGCAACGGCATGATTGTTGAGAGTGCAAGCGGTCTCCCTCGGAATATTAGGTTCTTGGCGAGGGTAGGTGCTGCCAACGACTTGCTGATAAAGGCTTTGCAGTTCGATCGCCACCTCGCGCAGGTTTGCCGGACGCTGCTCCGGGTTCTCTTGAAAACAGTGTTTCAGCAGTTCAGCCATTTGAGCAGGCATGGGAATTTGGGCATCCTTGCCGCCTGTTTCCAGATAATGGGCGAGTGCTTGAGACGCCAGCGTCCCCGATGCCCAGGTTCGCCGTCCTAGAAGCATCTCCAGGAGAGTCAACCCCCAACCCCAGACATCCGTGCGTGGCGTAATAGTGCCTTGCTGTGCCTGCTCCGGGGCACAATATGCCACCTGCGCCCATCCCAGTCCAAAATCGCTCACCTTGACGACTCCATCGGGGGTCATCATGGCGTTATCGGGGGTCGCATTCTGGTGAATCAAGCCCTGCTCGTGGGCATAGTGCAACCCCCAAGCATATTGAATCGCAATATCAAGAATTCGACGGAGTGATGAAGCGGTGCCATTGGCATAGAGCCGCCGTGTCTCAATGCGCTGCCGCAAGCTTCCCCCAGCCACATAGTCTACGAACACCAGGGGATGGCTCTCTAAGCGGCGAGTATAGTAGCAGCCAACGAGATGTGGATGCTGACCCAGGTTGATCCATGATTCAATCCGACGCTCGAAGTTTTCAACTCCCCCCACTGCCGCAACCATCTCTGGCTTCGGAGTTTTCACAGCCAGGTCAATATTCCAACCCAAATGTCGGACTTTGTAGACCTCACCAAACTCATCCCGACCCAAAATCCCGATCACCCGATATAGATCCAGGATGAGATCTCCAGCTTGCCATTGAACGCTGCTTTGATTCATAATCATCAGGCGTCTTCCTACCCGCGCCGAATAAGTATACTTACGTTACCGGACTTTCCTTAAGTTTAGTACTTGTTTTACTGAGTACTTGTTCCACAAGTAGCAAGAATTTCCGGAGATTGCCAGGTTTCCAGCGTTTTTCTAAGTGAATTGGATCAGTGGATTAACCCATTTTCTACTGAGGAATGCTTTCAAAAACCGTCAAAACCGACACGCCAGGAACAGAATCAGCATTCCGCACGGCTCAATCCTCCATGAGTGCCAACCCGATCGCCCTACTCCTCACTTAGCGTCTGGTTCGGTCAACCCAAATCGTCCTAGCTCGATCGCGCCTTGCGAAGATGTCACCCTTTACCCAACATCGCCATTGTGACGCGATCGACGCTAAATGCGCCATAGATTGGCATTAGATTTTGTAGGAGCAATCCACCCACTCCATCTATATGTAGCTGTTTCAAAATCCGTGCCTCCTGCGTAAAACATTATTATTTGCCTGATAAGTTTACAGGCATCCACCGATCGCACTCAACGACCTCAGCGAATCAGGGCGATAGCCGTCTCTCTCGATCGATCCAAAAATTAACCCGACGGGCATCGTTTTTTCCAGACCATTGTCCCTACTTGGTGTAGCAGTGGTGTATTCATCAATCTATTTCGATCGAACGGTGCATTGCTGCCAAACTCGCTGTGCGGAATGCTGCCCCTTTATTTACGATTAGCAGGAGAAAGTTTGTTATGGCATTGCCAGATTTAGCCGGAAATAACCCTCGGAACGCTAGACCGATCGCCGTCACTTCCAGCCCCATCACCCTTCGAGATTCATTAGACCGGCGCGATCGGGCTGACTTTTATCGCTTCACCGCCAGAAGTTCCATCAACTTGAATGGTGTTCTCAATGGCATCCGGCGAGGAGCCAATATCGACTTTCAAGTTCGTAAGCAAGGTGGGGGCGTGGTTCTTTCATCTAGAACACGAGGAAATCGCAAGACGGTCAATGGCGAACTAGACGCGGGGACTTATCTGGTTCGCGTCTTTCACAGAACCGGAGACACCAACTATCGCCTCCGACTCAGTGCTGCGCCCATTATTATCGGTGACCCACCTCCTCGCCCACTAGATTTGGCTGGCAATACGCCTGCAACCGCTCGTCCTATTGCTGTCACGCCGACACCAGCCACCTTCAGCGATGCGGTGAACAGCACCACTGATTCAACAGACTATTATGTGTTCACGCTGACCGACAAAATTACTCAAGTCGATACCTCGTTTACGGGGCTGACGGGGGGATCGATCAGTGCGTCTGTTCGCAATCTCAATGACCAATTTCTTCAATCTGTCAATACCGATGGCAGCAGTAGCAAAACGTTACTGAATGCCGGAACCTATTATCTACGGGTCACAGGCACAGCCAATTACAACTTGAATATTTCGGGTCTATCGATTCCAGATAATGCGGGTGAAACGCTCCCGCAAGCCCGATCGATTTCCCTTTCGCCGACCTCAACCACATTTAGCGATTTTATTGATGGGGATGTTGATGTCAACGATTACTATGCGTTCACGCTGACCGAAAAAACCACCCGGATCAGTGCCTCTGTCACCGGAGTCACTGGTTCACTCGGTCTTTCAATTCGCGATGTCAATGACCAGTTTATTCAATCGATCGACAATGACGGTAGCACAGACGAGTTTTTATTAGCCGCCGGAACCTACTACCTCCGTGTCAATGGCGATTTCAACTCGACCAATTACAACCTCAATCTTGCTGGTGTAGCAATTTCTGATACTGCGGGGGATAACCCTACTCAGGCACGAGACATCGGGGCACTCACCTCTACGCCTGTCAACTTTAATGATTTCGTGGGCACCGGGGATAATCGCGATTACTACAAGTTCACCCTGGCAGCGCGATCGACGGTCAATGCCACCACACTCACCTCACCCGCCGTTCCTGGTGCGGGTCAGAGCATTTCACTGGCGATCGTCGATGAAAATGACGGATTTCTAAGGAGCATTTCTGATCCCACTGGATCGACCACCCTTGATCCAGGAACCTATTACTTCCGAGTCTCGCAATCCTTCAGCGATCCTAATTACGCCCTGACGCTGTTTACTAGTCCGGCAACAACGTAAGGCAAAGGAAAAGGAATAAAAATACTGAGTAGTCAGACAGAGTGAATTATACCTCTTGGGGGATGGGCATCTGCCCGTCCAGGTGGATGAAGACCCCCACCCCACAATTCATTAAGTTCACCTACAACATATCTTCCTTACCTTTGTACGGGCACGGCATGCCGTGCCTCCTACACAATGGGCATAGAGTATAGTTCTTGTCTACACTCCTACGCTCGTAAGTGCTAGCCTAGAGGTAATGTTTCGATACAAACTTTCGATCGCTACATTCACAGGCTCATGAACAAAGTTGTCGTCGGACTCTCAGGTGGAGTGGATAGCTCGGTTGCAGCAGCGACGCTGCATCGTCAGGGCTACGAAGTCGTTGGTCTTACCCTTTGGTTGATGAAGGGGAAAGGTCAATGTTGCTCTGAAGGGATGATGGACGCGGCGCGACTGTGTGACGAGTTAGAAGTTCCGTATCATGTGGTGGATACGCGGGACGTGTTTGAGAAAAATATTGTGGATTATTTGGTGAGCGGGTATGGATCGGGGATTACGCCGCTTCCCTGTTCGCAGTGCAATAAAGCCGTGAAGTTTGGTCCCATGTGGAATTATGCGCGAGAAGAATTGGGGATCGATCGCATCGCTACAGGACACTATGCCCGGATCACGCCTAATCTTGACACCGGACGGTATGAGCTTCGACGCGCCGTAGACTTGAGCAAAGATCAGTCTTATTTTCTCTATGATCTGAGTCAAGAGATTTTGGCTCATACGCTGTTTCCGCTGGGCGATCAGACTAAAACTGAAACTCGTCGAATGGCGGCGGAATTTGGATTGCATACGGCAGAAAAGCCAGAAAGCCAGGATTTGTGCTTAATTGAAGCACATGGATCAATGCGATCGTTTCTTGACAAATATCTCGCTCCTCAGCAAGGTTATATTGTCGATCAATCGGGTAAAGTTCTGGGACAGCATGATGGCATTCATCACTATACGATCGGTCAGCGTAAAGGAATTGGCATTGCCGCCGATCGTCCCTTGTATGTAATCGGGATCGACGTAGGACGGAATCAGGTGATCGTAGGCGATCGAGAATCCATCCAGAAAACAGACTTTACGGTGCAACGGGTGAACTGGGTATCGATCGCAGAACCCGCCATGCCAATCCGGGCAGAAGTGCAGATTCGCTATCGATCGCAAGCGGTTCCTTGCGCTGTGATTCCATTAGAGAATGCTCGTGTCAAAGTAGTCTTCGACGAACCCCAAATCAGCGTTACTCCAGGGCAGGCGGCTGTCTGGTATGAAGGCGATCGGTTGCTCGGAGGGGGCGTGATCGAGCAGAGTCAAGACGAATAGCTAATCGGTGTTGAAGTTGCAACTTGGTAATCGGTAAATATTAGGAGATTTCCAGCAAAGAATCTACCAATTCGTAGGATGGGCAAAGGGTCTTACCCGTGCCCATCGTCAGCCAGAATAATGGATGGGCACGGATGCCTTTGCCCATCCTACGCAGGTATTTTATCTGTCGGAAATCTCCTTAGCCCTTTTTGACGAGCCGGAAAATCATCCTTGAGGTTAGCATCCTCCATCTAGGAGTCTCTGATACTCTAGTGCAGTATGAGTCTGAAATCAGAGATAAACGCGGGTGACTCTAGAATAGCCATGACTAACTGGTATCAACTTGATGCGCGTGGTGTGCTACAACAGCTTGGCACAAATGCCTCGTCTGGGCTAAGTAACCAAGATGCTAGTAAACGACTGGAAGAGCAGGGAGCCAATGAATTAGCGGAACGTCCGCCTAAAAGTCCTTGGTTGATGTTGTGGGAGCAGTTTACGTCAACCACGATCGTGGTGTTGATTGTGGCTGGAATTGTTACTGCATTTTTGGGAAATGTAGACGATACGATCGCAATTTTGGCGATCGTAGTGTTCAATGCGGTTTTGGGGTTTAGTCAAGAATATCGAGCCGGAAAAGAGTTTGCGGCGCTTAAAAAGTTGGCGGTTCCGAAGGCAAGGGTTTGGCGAGAAGGGCAGTGGCAGCAAGTTTCAGCGCGTGAACTCGTCGTTGGGGATATCATTCAGCTTGAGGATGGGGATCAGGTGCCTGCGGATAGTCGATTATTAGAAAGCAGCAATCTACGGGTACAAGAGTCAGCCTTTACTGGGGAATCGGAATCCGTTGAGAAAAGTACGGCTCCAATTCAGGGCAATGATTTACATCTAAGCGATCGCCGCAACATCGTGTACATGGGAACTGTTGTTACCTATGGACGGGCAAAAGCTGTGGTGACAGAAACGGGAATGAACACTGAGTTAGGTAAGATTGCTCACTCAATGCAAAGTGTGGAGCAAGAGCAAACTCCATTACAACGGCGCTTAAATCAACTTGGGCAACGGTTAGCAATGGTGGCTATCGCTCTGGTTGCCGTCATTTTTGCGATAGGGCTGGTACGCGGTGAAGCAGTGGGTGAGATGTTCTTGACTGCTGTTAGTCTGGCTGTGGCAATCATTCCGGAAGGGTTACCTGCGGTCGTGACGATCGCTCTAGCAATGGGATCGCGTCGAATGCTTAAACGTCATGCGCTCATTCGTAAATTGCCTGCGGTGGAAACACTCGGCTCTGTCACCACCATCTGCTCAGATAAAACAGGAACGCTCACCGAAAACCGCATGACCGTCACCATTCTTTCGTTGGCAGGGGAACGAGTGGATCTCCGAGAATCATTTGCTCAAATTACATCCCGTTTAGATGGTCAAAAATCTACTTTTAATCCGGGAGAAGGAACGCCTCTGAAATCACCAATGGCATTGACACTCATAGGAAGTGCATTGTGTAATAATGCCTTAGTACCGGATGAAGAAGATCCCCAGGATGGTGTAAATTCCAGATCAGAAAATAATTTAGAGAATAGATCAGAGAATAATTTAGGGAAAAATCCTGATCAAAACTTAGATCAGAACTCGGAAAATAATTCAAAGCCTAAAGCCATTGGTGATCCAACTGAAATTGCGCTGGTGGTTGCCGCCGATCGCATGGGACTCGACAAAGAAGATTTGGAACAGGTGTTCCCTCGAATCGCGGAAGCCCCGTTTGACTCCGATCGCAAACGGATGTCTACCATTCATGAATTCGGCGATCGCAATTGGGATGAAGGAGTTGCTAAACAACTCAAAAGCCTGTCAAATTTCTCATCCCATCCCTACATTGCATTCACCAAAGGAGCCGTTGACAGTCTGCTACACATTGCAACCCACGTTTGGACAGGGGAGCGAATGGAACCCCTTGATGATAAGCGGAAAGAGGGGGTTCGGGAAGAAAATGACAAACTTGCGGCAATGGGAACCCGCGTGTTAGGGGTAGCATTCCGGTTACTCGATCAGCGACCTGATCCTGGCAAGGAATCCTCGGTTGAGGATGATTTGGTACTTGTTGGGTTAGTGGGAATGCTCGATCCGGCTCGCCCAGAAGCAAAAGATGCCGTTGAAACCTGTACTCGTGCGGGAATTCGCACGGTGATGATCACCGGAGATCACCCATTGATGGCAAGGCATATTGCAGAAGAACTTGCCATCTCAAAGAATGGTCAATACCTTACCGGACAACAACTCAATCAGATGTCGGTGGAAGAATTGGAGAAACGCTCAGAAGACGTTTCTGTCTACGCACGGGTGTCTCCAGAGCAAAAGCTCAAGATTGTGGAGGCACTGAAAAATCGCGGTCACATTGTTTCAATGACAGGAGATGGCGTGAATGATGCACCGGCACTCAGGAAAGCTGACATTGGTGTGGCGATGGGCATCACAGGCACCGATGTTGCTAAAGAAGCCGCAGATATGGTGCTGCTGAACGATAACTTCACCACGATCGTTGCGGCTGTTGGCGAAGGGCGCGTCATTTATGACAACATTCGTAAGTTCATTCGCTACACGCTGACAGGCAACGCCAGCACTGTTGTGATCATGATCATGGCTCCATTCCTGACGATGCCACTCCCCCTGCAACCCATTCAGATCCTCTGGATTAACCTGTTAGCCGATGGTTTATTAGCTCTGGCGCTCAGCGTTGAGCCAGCAGAGGAGAGCGTGATGCAACGTCCACCCTATCCGCCAAATGAAAGTGTCTTCAGTCGAGGAGTCGGCAGAGACATTATTTGGGTGGGCTTGCTGATGGGACTGGCATTGTTAGCAATGGGTTATTCCGTCTGGTCGATCGGCTGGCAAAACTGGCAGACCATGATTTTTGCCGCCCTAGCCTTTTCTCGGATCTTCCTGGCACTCGCCATGCGATCGGAGCGCGATCTGCTGATTCGCAAAGGGTTATTTAGCAACAAACCTATGTTAGGAGCCGTCCTACTTACCTTCGCCTTGCAGATGGCCGTCATTTTTATCCCCTGGTTACAAACCTGGTTTAAAACAACCGCTTTAACGACCCAAGAACTGCTGATTTGTCTGGCAGTAGGCACGATCGGCTTTTGGGCAGTTGAGATTCAAAAACTGTTGCTTGGTAGTCGTTCTGCGAAGTAGGGAATATCAGAGTTCTTGGGGGCTGGGCATAATGCTCATTTCCCGGTACTTGTCCCGGTACTTGGTTTGCAACTTGATCATGATTTTGAATGCAAACAACAAAGATCCAAAGTAGTGAATTATAGCCATAGTCATAGTGGTTAGGACATTTTTGTGGGGCGGCTTCGCCGCCCCACAAAAATGTCCATGTCCTAACCTAACTGACTACGGCTATAAATAGGATCGTTGTTAAGCAAAAGAGGACATTGCTCTCCAGTGAAGGCAAGTAGAGTGTAAAGATTCGTTAAAGCCCAGATTAGACACTAGTATTTAAAGCCCGTAGGAGATATTGTATAAAACGTGCTAGACGGCTTCTTAACTTGGATTTAGTAGGGTGTAGGGTTCTGCCGACGCTAAACGTGTACCAACATTAAATAATCCAAGCTTGTTGCCAAAAGGATAGTGGTTAATGCTGCGCGATATCTAGAGAACGGATTCGATCGATTGCTCAATTTGTGATGTTAATGCACATTGAGCCAGGGTAAATTGTCTTTTAGTGGTAGTGGCGCGTACAAATCTGTAGCAGTCCCAAATGGTTTATGGGTAACTGACTCTGGAAACCAGGGGCTTGTTTTCTCGCATATCTCCCAATTCATTCAGGATGGCTACACAAGCCTTGCGTGAGAAGAGCATTTGCTTGTTCACCCCATGCAAGTTTGACGTTTGTCTATCCATCTCTTGTTGATTTACCTATGCTAATGCCAACATCCTATAGCTTCGCATTTCAAGCACAGGAGTTGCCTCAGAAACTAAGCCAAACCTCTAAAAGAATATTGACAGGATATTGGCTTTGTGAATTTCCTGATGCTTGCCAAACCCATAAAGTTGCGCCATTGTATCTTTCGTTGTCACGAGGGCAAGTTGTATTTTCAGGACATCAACGTCTTGCTGGGCGAGATATTCTAAAAACGCTACAGCGTTATGTTCCTCGTTTGCGAAGCGAAGGTGCAAGACATACCATTCTTGCATTAGAACAAGCATTAATTCCAAAGAGACAGGGATCGCAATCGATCGTCCCTCTTGAACTGCTCAATGAACTACGTAAGCAAAACTTAGTTAGTATTCAAGAAGTTGTACAAGCATTTCGATCGAAAATATTATCAGATTTCGATGAATATCTGTTTAATTACTCAGGACATGCCCAATTCTTGCCCTCTCCCCAACTGCGGCTTCAATCACCCATTTCAGGATTTGAGTTAAATGAGTTATTCGCTGAGGCTCAAAGGCGGCGCATGTTATGGCGGAAGCTAAAAGTACAAATTCCATCACTGAATAGTATTCCTGTCCTCAATGAGGATACAGCAATGCGTTCAAATTTGTCGATCGAGCAAAAACAGCGGTTAGAAAAGTTAGCTTCAGGGGATAGAACCTTAAATGATATTGCCTCTGCATTAGCTCAAGATCCATTGGAGATTGCTAAAGGGTTTGCCCAGCTTATCAATAATGGTTTGGTGACGCTTAAGTCACCAATGAAACCATCAATGGCTCAAATTGTTATCGTCGATGACTCACCTCTAATCCTGAAACAGTTTAGAAGTTTAGTAACAAGTTGGGGATATCAAGTGAAATTATCCCAAGATCCTGTAACTGCGCTTCAAACCATTCTACAGTCTAATCCGGTAATCATCTTTCTTGACATCAACATGCCAGAAATAACGGGCTTTGAGCTAGTTAAACAAATTCGTCGCCAACCTGAATTAGCCTCAATTCCTTTAGTGATGTTAACGGCTGAGAAAACACTTTCCAACAATTGGAGAGCGCAATGGAGCGGTTGCAGATTCCTAACAAAACCGTTAACTCCGAAAGAAGTACCTGACTTTCAAATGGAACTTCGCCTGTTGTTGGAAGAACTAGCCCCCCTTCATACACAGAAGTCTGTTGAAACTATCCTAATTTAAGAGAGTGAAATCATGCGGTTCCTAATTGTAGATGATAGTGCAGTCGATCGACGTTTTCTGAAGTCTTTGCTGGAAGAACTGGGGCATCAAGCTGACTCGTGCGAGAGTACAGCTGGGGTGATTGATAAGCTGGTAACAGGAAACTATACATCTGTTTTTCTAGACATTGTAATGCCTGAGCAAGATGGCTACAAATTTCTTCGAGAACTGCGATTGAATCGAAGTACAACGAAGCAACACGTTATCTTTTATTCCAATAAGAAAATGCCTGTAGAAGTCAACTACGGCATCAAACGAGCTGGTGCCGATGATTATCTACCAAAGCCAATTACTCGTGAACGCCTTGAACGAGCCTTACAAAAACTCTGAATACTGACCCGCATTAACCCCTTGTAGAAACTTTATATGGATGTTGAAACGAATTCCTCATCGTTACAATCCTTACAGGATCGCTACATTCTTACGCAGATCGGACAGCAGCAACTTGCCTTCCCGTCCCAATGGGTGGCTGAAATTTTGTTAATTGAACGATCGCAAGTTCTGATTTTACCCTTCTATGATTCAGCCATTTTGGGAGTGGTTCATCATCGCGGTCAAATTGTACCACTCGTGGCTATCCAGCAGATTTTTGAAGGGATGGCTGGAGCAACACGAGAAATCATCAGCGTAGTGCAATTGAGTCAAAAAGCCGACTCCTTAGCAGGAATTGGAATTGTGGTGGATCGGGCGTTGGAGAATCGATCGCACGAGCAATTCACTAATGCATTCTCTGAGCATGATCACGTTGCAGTATCTCCTCAAACTGAACAGACGATCTTGCTCTTTCGTCCTGAAATGCTGAGCGATCGCTTGTGGGAACCCCAATGCTCGCAATTGGTTTGAACACTGAACAACTAAACCACAAACTATTACACTTCTAAAAATCAGCATTTGCGTTTCCAACAAGTATGCCGTTTAGGTCAAATCCTGACCAGCATGGGGCATGGCTGTAGATAGTAGGGGGTTGGAGTTGACACGAACACTCTATCTTTTTTTATGCTCAAGTTAAGTTTGATCAGTATCTTTAGGTGATTCCATGACAGTCAATTCATCAAAACCTGTGTTGCGGTCAGCAAAGGTTACTTCTAATGAATCGATTCCTCAAATTCAAGTTAACTCACCAATCAACCCAAGCTTCAACAAGCGTTCCTTCTGGTCAAGTCTACGCTTCAAGGCTACGTTCCTCGCGATTGCAATCGGTACTCTACCAGTCCTGGTCATTGGTACGGCTGGCTATTCACTTGCCGATCGCATCATTAGGGAGCAAGTTAGGTTGCGTCAACAATCTGATGCAGAACTCGTGGCAGACAAGGTTAGCCGTTTCATGTTTGAACGCTATGGGGATATTCAAATACTCGCCCAACAACCCGTCTTTACCAATCCCAAGTTACGATCCAGTACAACGGTTGCGGAGCAGGAACAGTTTCTAAACAACTACGTTAAAGCCTATGATTCAGTTTATAGCAGTATTGAATTTATAGATAAGGATGGTAACGATATTGCTGTCTCCAGTGCAGCTGCCTATGAAAATCATAAAAACGATGATTATTTTCAGGGAGTCATCGCAACAGGGCGTCCGTTTATTTCTCAACCCAGGTTTTCGAGTTCAACGGGAACCCAACAAATTTTTATTGCTGCCCCTGTCCGGGATAGTGAAACCAATCAAATTATTGGGCTTGTGCAAACCCGTGTTTCGGTCGCTGCGATTAAAGAACTGCTGAGCGATTTTGAGGATGTGGGTGAATTGCATTTTGCAGATACCAGCAGCAGAATTTTCCTTTCGACTGAAGAGATAGAGTCTGATGATGTGCCTGAGAAAAATAGTAATGAACCCCAGGAAATTGATGAAGAGCAGGACGATCAAAGTCTTGATGAAGACGAAAGTAGTGCCCATGTAGGTGAACTCGCTAACGACCTTTTTCCTGATCTGGCTCAATTGCGAGAAACCGCAACATCCGGAGTATTGCTGACCGTTGATGCCATCGATCAAGAAGAGGAGTTATTGGGATATGCCGTCCTGCCTGCGATCGGCGACTTGCCAAATCTAGAGTGGTTTGTTCTGGTAGAAACTGAACTTGAGGAGGCATTCCGGGCGCAACAGTACCTGCAACGCACGCTCTTTGTCGGAACATTGTTAAGCCTTGTGATTATCGGTGTTGTGGCGGGTGTGATTGCCCATCGAGGTGTAAAACCGATTGAGGAAGCCGCTGCAACCGTGGAGCAATTTGGGCAAGGAAAGTTTGAGACTCGTCTCGCGATCAGAGGGACTGGCGAGGTAACAACCCTAAATATCAACGTTAACTGGATGGCGGATCAGATTCAAGCCCTGCTGGAAACCTTGCAACAGAATGCGGCTCAACTCGGTCAACAAAACACCGTGCTGTCTACCCTGGCTCGAAGTGAAGCATTAATTCAGGGAAATACTAGAGAAGCTAGCAGAGCGTTTACGGAAGCCATTGCCCATACTTTAACCGTAGAACGGGTGAGCATCTGGCTATATAACCGCGATCGCAGTGTTTTAAGCGATCTCGATCAATACCATTTGAGTTCTCAGCAGCATACTGACGGTAGTGATCTGAATGAGGCAGATTTTCCAAAGTATTTCCGAACCCTGGAGTTTGAGCCGTTCATTGCGGCTGACGATGTGTATGACAATCCAGCGACCCAAGAGTTGCTGATTTCAGAATTAGGCTGGTCAGACATTCAGGCAATTTTGAACGTGCCCATTCAAATTGCAGGTCGAACGGTTGGAATTATCCGGTGTGATCACTTGCAAACGGTTCGCGCTTGGCGAGCAGATGAGCAGGCGTTTGTTACGTCACTGGCAAATCTTGTTTCCATTGCCCTAGAAAGCGAATTTCTCCAGCAGGAAGTTAGCCATCTGCTGGATGTGGTATCTGAAGTAGAAGATGGCGATTTGACCGCTCAAGCGAAGGTCAGCGATCGCACCACCGGATTAGTTGCGGATACCTTTAACCGTCTGATTGAACGACTTAGCGATGTTTTGACACAAGTTGTGCAAGCGGCTCAGCAAGTCTCAGCCAGAGCCAACCAACAAAAAACAATGGCTGAGATCGTGGCAACCAATACAGAACAGCAAGCTCAAGCGGTGAATCAGGTCTTGCAATTGACGGAGCAAGTGGAACAGGCGGCTCAAGGGTCTGCGGAAAAAGTGAACGCTACAGTGGTTTCTCTTCAGACAATGAGTGTGGCGGTTGGGCAAGGGCAAACGGCGATCGCCACGCTGACGCAAGGAATCGATGTCTTACAAGAGGGAACCGATCGGATTGTGCAGCAGATGAAGACCCTAGGCGAGTTTGTTGGGTTAGCCGATCAATTTGTGCAAGATCAAAGTCAAATTGCTTCGCTCACTCAAACCCTGGCTCTTAATGCCTCACTCGTCGCTGCACGCGCCTCTGAGCAACGCGACCCGCGACAATTTGCAGTGGTTGCTCGTGAGTTTGACGCGATCGCTAACCATGTGAGCCGACTCGCCCAACAAACGAATGAGGGATTACTCACCCTAGAACAACGGAGTACTCAAATTCACAGCGTTGTGTCGATCATTGATGCAAATATTCAAAGTTTAGGAGGACTGGTCAGAGGATTCACCGAAGGGGTCGATCAGTCTAGTCGAGTCTTTGGCAACGTTCAGATCGTCACAAATAACGCTGTCAATGCTGGAGAAACAGTGACTCAAGCAAATTACGCGATCGTCAACGCGGCTCAATCGGCGGCTCAAGTGGTGCGAGAGATTGCAACGATCGCTAACAAAACAGCAGAATTATCACAGCAGACAAGAATGCAATCTGAGGAAGTGGATACGCTCTCGAATCAATTACTGCAAAGTATTCAGTTCTTCCAATTGCCAACAGGAATGAACGATGACAATGATCTGCAACCACGAGTTGATCTTTCTCAAGTTCAAGAAACAACATTAGATGTGAATTCAAACGTGGAATTAAAAGATATCTCTGAGGAGAATCGAATTCAAAGTTCCTCAGAATTGGAGGATTTAGGGAGCAAATCTAGAACGTCTGATAGGTTTCAAATATCCTCTGAAGCTTTGTAAGCTAGGCACTGCTCACCTTAACCAGAACTACAAAACCAACTCCGGAATACTTTATGACACCCACGTATCACGATTCACAATCAGTCTCTCACCCAATGAATAATGCTGAGAATTTGATCAAGACGCCTCATCGTTCAAGCAAACGATTTCGTTTCAATTCCATTGGCACTAAGCTGTTTGTTTCAGTCATGGCAGGAGCTTTGATAGGAATTGGGGGTATTGCATTTCTCTTTGGCGAAGTTGTCA
This sequence comes from Cyanobacteria bacterium RU_5_0, assembly GCA_012033255.1. Classification (GTDB taxonomy): domain Bacteria; phylum Cyanobacteriota; class Cyanobacteriia; order Elainellales; family Elainellaceae; genus JAAUSF01. The sequence goes on along the minus strand of JAAUSF010000001.1, from coordinate 58,136 downwards.
AATATCAAGCAGAGGAGCAAATTCAACAAACTCTTCGCGATCGATCAAACCTGCTGAACAACACATTAAATCAATCTGAACTTTATGCTGACACTGTTCGTACCAGTATCTTAACGCTTCATATTCAAAATGCAGAGTTCGCAGAAACTTATCGCAGATTACTATTTGAGCTATTCAAAGATCGTCCTGATTTTGTAGTGGGTTTGGGATTTGGTCAGAGTCAAAACGGAGTTTTACCTCAAGCACAGTGGTTTTCTCCTTACTATCATCTCGATTCAGGTGAACCTGATGCGGTAGGCTTACAGCTTCCCCCCCCTTACGACATGATTCGCTATATTGATGGCACGAAACCGGATACCTTCTATCCTGAAACCGATCGCTATCAAAAATACTTCCTTCCTGAAAAGAACATCTGGTCACAGCCAGAACAACAGGGCGAAAAAATCCAAATTACTTATTATTCACAAATTTTGGATAGTGAAAAAACCTGGTTAGGAACCGTTTTTGTAGATGTAGATAGTACCTCGTTAAAGAATACAATCAATGGCTCAGTGTTGCATGGAGCGGGATATTTTGCACTGCTCACTGAGAACGGGCAAATCATCTCTTATCCGGCAAAGCAAGGGAGCGAAACCGGAACATATCGCTCGATTCCAGGATTAGAAAAAGTCTGGTTTCAGATGAAAGGGGAATCGGGTGTTGTAGAAGGTGAACACGGCTATTGGGCATATCAACGTATCGAAGGGAACTGGATCACGTTAGCGTTTGTTCCTTATGAAGCAGTTTTTAATCAAGTCGCGTTGATTACAATTGGGGGAACTCTGATCGTTGCCCTTCTCCTGGCATTCATTGTTTTTCTAACCGTTCGATCGCTTAATCGTCGCCTCCGTCCAATTTTGGATGACTGCGATCGATTCGCCGCCACTGATGCCCCCATCTTGTCATCATTTCAACATCAGGATGAGATTGGGCAGTTATCTACTTCATTCTCTCATCTGTTAGAGCAAATCAAAATCAACGAAGCACAAATTCGCCAAGAAGTTGCGCTAATTGTTCAAACAAAAGAGCAACTCAAGCAAGCCGAAGTTGCCGAGCAAGAAAGTCAAATTTTGCAAGCCGAAGTCGAACATATCCTGAATGTAATGACGACGATCGAGGATGGAAATTTGACAGTAGAAGCACAAGTTAGTCCTCGGATGACTGGTTTAGTTGCAGACACACTGAACCGCGTCATTGAACGACTCGAACACGTGATGGCAATTGTGTTGAATACAACTCAGCACATTACTCAGGGGGCTAAACAATTGGAACAGTTGGCGATCGCCGTTACAGAAAACACTCAACACCAGACTCAATCGATCACTCAAGTCCAAACCTTGCTAGAAAACGTCGATCGTTTATCTCAAGATGCCACTTTACAGGCAGTTGCGACGGGCGAAGCGGTTCAGTCAACGCAGGTAGCAATTCAGCAAGGTCAACAGGAAATTACCACCATATCCAAAGGGATTGATGTGCTTCAACAAAGTACCAATCAAATTACTAAACGCACTCAAACTCTGACGAACTATGTGGAACTGGCAGTTCAGTTTGCTAAAAATCAGAAACGGATTGCAGCAATGACTCGTATCCTAGCCGTGAATGCAACGATGTTGGCGAATCGGGCGGCTGCACAGGAAGATCCTGAACAATTTGCCAGTATTACCCGCGAATTTGAAACGGTTGCGTCTCAAGTCAATGACTTGGCAATTCAAACCAATCAAAGTTTGGTTTTGTTGCAACAGCGTACCGATCGAATTCAAACCGTTGTCTCTGGGCTTGATCACGATGTTCAAGAGATTAGTCAGCAGGTCAATGATTTTACAATGGGTGTGGATCAGTCTCTTCAGGTGTTTGACACCATCCAGTCAGTCAGTGAGCAAGTCGCTCAGATGGGGCAACGAGTGATTCAATCTAATCAGGCGATCGTGGAAGCCACACAAACCACGCTAGAGTCAGTTCAGGGTATTTCTGCGATCGCCACTGAAACATTAAATCAGTCTGATATGACCCAAGAACGCGCCAAGCAAATCCAAAAATTCGCCCATCTATTATTACAAAACATCGAATTTTTCAAACTCCATCCTAATCACTATCAGGTATTGGATTCTGAAGAGCCATCTCTCCAAACTTTTCCCTCGGCTTCAGCCGTCAAACCCAAAACTATCTCTACTGAAACTCAACGTCACTCGGCTATCACGTTAACTGTCTTATCCGACCCCTGCCCACCTGCTTAGCTAAATCTTGCCTCGTTCACCTGCTCCATCCGGTCATAGAGCTAAATTCAGTCACAATTCATAGTTACAGTTCGTTCGTCAGATTGCATCGCGAATGATAGTTCTCTCAACTCAGTAAGCAGGGTAGTAATCATGTCAATTCCAGACGTTGATCCTTTTCAAAACGCAGAGGCGATTGCTGACGCTCAGTTACAACAAGAATTACGCAGCCTATTTGCAGTAGATACTCGAAACTACCTGCAACGATATAGCCAAATTGCTCAGCGACTCCGATCGGTGTCTTGGACGAGCGATATCCAAGAACTCTACCGTTGTGTTCACACGATCAAAGGTGGAGCCGTGACTGTGGCGGCTGAAGCTGTTTTGCAAGTAGCGACCTCACTAGAGGATCTGTTGTCTGATCTGCGTTATCTTGAAACCGCTCCATCGCTGGCTGATGGTGATCTCAGTCAAACCCTATTAGAAGCAGGCGAGTTGCTCACTGGAACACTAGAGTTTTCTGGCTCAGAAAAGCTGATCGAGGCGCAAATTGAACCCATCCTGAACCGTATTCAAGTCCTACATCATCAGGTTCGAGAACAATACTTACCCACCTGGAGTGAACAACAACAACTCCATCGAGAATTTGCTGAACAGGGATTTGATCTGGTAGTGCTGGACTTAGAGATTGCCTTGGAACGATCGCCCCTCAAGGGAGCAGTTTCTGAAACGACACTCAATATCGCTCAGCAGAGCTTGACTCAACTTCAGCAAATCGGCAAGGAACTACAATTTGCTTCTGGCTGGACGACCTTGTTAGAGCAAGCACAGATCCTCTTTGCCCAACCTGAAAATTCGATTTGGCGATCGCAGTGGCTGCAATTCTTCCAAGCGCTCAAAGAATGCGCTAAACAGGGCGGAAATCTCATTCCTTTTGATACTCCTTTTGATACTCCTTTTGACATTCCTCTTAACAGTGAACAGGTAGATCTTTGGAATACATTGGATCAATCGAATATCACTACTACGTTAGACATTGAACCTGTTTCACTCGATTTTGAACCAAACCTACAATCGATCGAGGCTTCTCTTCAACTCGATCAGTCTGAATTTCTTAACGAACCTAATTTAACAACTGATTTCACAGAAATTGGAACATTCTTAGATGAGTTAAGTTCGATCGATAATGAAATTTTTGAAGCAAGAGAAAATAACGATATAAATTCATTCTATCTGATTAATGAACCAATTAATTTAATCGAAGTTACCGATTTAACTGAAGTCAATGAATTTATTGATGAATCGAATCACGATGAAACATTAACGCAAACTTTTCAACCTGCCTCTACTCGCGGTAGCACCTCACAATCTCAACGAGAACAGCTAAGCGATGCTCCAGAGAAGGTTCAGATCCCAATTCCGTTGGAAAAATTGGATCAATCAGCACAGCACCTTGTGGAAACCTTGCTGGCGGCTCGAATGACCCAAGGACTCCACCAAATTCTGCAAAATCAAATTAGCCAGCTTGTTGCTCTTGCTCAAGAAAGCACCCAGTACATTGCCAATCTGCGGCAAATTCAGAATGACTACGCTCTTTTAGATAATTTAAGAAGGAGTACCTCAGGAGCAACTCCTGAACGCTATCGACAGGGCTACACTACCATCAACCGCCTATTAGAAACCAGCTTGCGTCTTTCGGAGTTGGGAGCAGAAGCCGAAAAAACGGCTCAACAAACGACTGCAAGTTTCCAAAGTTTGGACAGCACACTCTTAAAACTACAGAATACAGTTGAAGATAGTCGGCTGATTCCATTCCAAAATTTGGGATTTCGAGCCAAAGCAATCCTCCGAGATTTAATGACTCGCTTCGGTAAACCTGCTCAACTGATTGTGCAAGGAGAATCTATTGAACTTGATGTTGGCACTGCTCGGAGTCTAGAACCAGCTCTACTGCATTTAATTCGCAATGCTTACGATCACGGCTTAGAGTCTCCATCCGAACGGATTACTCAAGGCAAACCTGAACAGGGTACGATTTGCGTCTCTCTTCAGCGACGAGGCAATACCTTTCAACTCTTTGTGCAAGATGACGGTCACGGGATTGCAGCGGACGCCATTCAATCGAGAGCAGAAACGCTAGGATTGCCCTTGATCAGCACCCAAACCCCATCCGACCTTCTGGCAGTCCTTTGTCAACCTGGGTTTAGCTCTCAAACCCAGATTAACGAAATCTCTGGGCGAGGCGTTGGCATGGATATTGTCATGGCTCAAATCGATCGCCTAGACGGAAAACTCAGCCTCGACACGATTTTAGGAAAAGGGACAACCTTTTCCTTGCAGTTCCCGGTGCCACACTTATTGGTGTCCTGCATTTTGCTACAAGCGGGCAATCGCATCTTCGCCCTGCCGACTGAAGAAATCAAAACCACCGCCTTGTTTGAAAGCTTGAATCCAACGCTAGTTGAAGGATTGCCCTCCTCCTTATGGACCGTTGAAGATAGCACCGGATCGAGTCCGGCATTAGATTTATTGGGATACTGGCAACCTCGATCGACTCAACGATCGCTGCCCGATACAGCCGTTTGCGTCTGTGTCGCTCCTCAAAATGCCTCACAGAGCGTTTGGCTCGTTGCTGACGAACTCCTGGGGCAGTCTGATTTGCTCATCAACCCTCTACCGACACCGTTAATTGCGCCTGAAGGGTTAATGGGAGTTAGCCTGCAAGTGAATGGTTCACTCATTCCTGTGTTAGAAGCCGCAGCGATCGCCAAACGATTTCTCACCTTTCCAACACAGCTTTCCGAACCTGAATCGATCGAACCAGCCCCCCCTAATGTGCCAGAAGTTGACGATTCAATGCCAGCTATTTTGATCGTGGATGATGCAGCACTGATGCGCCGACGGATTGAAGCCAGCCTGACCGCTTATGGTCATTTCACGCACACCTGTGCAGATGGATTAGAAGCCTGGAATTGGATACAAAAACACCCACGATCGACACTAATTATTACCGATATCGAGATGCCAAATATGGATGGGTTCACCTTGATCGATCGCTGTCGTCAAGCAGGAATCACCATACCGATTCTGGTCGTTTCTTCACGCCTATCAGAAGAATGGTTCAGTGAAGCAAAACGATTAGGCGCAACAGATTACCTCACCAAGGGATTCTCCACCGTCGAATTGCTCAGCAAAGTGAACGCTTTACTCGGCTCAGCTACGTAATAGCAGTGTAAGAGTTGATTGAGCATCAATTCTTCAAGGGAGGCATTAAGACAACAACAGGAGTTTTAGAGCAAATCATAGAAGGTTTTGGCTAAACTTTAGGTGATTGAATCAATTAAGCGCGGTTGTTTCGGCAATGCCGCCTATTCATATAGTTACGCCACGTTCAATAAAATAAGATTTACCTGATGCCCCGATCGCTTCATCCTGATGAATTTTTGCATTTCCCGGGTGTGATCCTGGATGTTCGTAGTCCAGGAGAATATGATCTTGGGCACATTCCGGGTGCCGTAAGTTTTCCGTTGTTTACCAACGAAGAGCGGGCAGAGGTTGGCCTCTGCTACAAGCAGCAGGGTCGCGATCAGGCAGTGGAATTAGGATTTGCGATCGCCGGACCCAAATGCCACTATTTCGTAACTCAGGCAAAAGCCCTTGCCGCCGATCACTCTGTTCAGGTTCACTGTTGGCGGGGTGGAATGCGGAGTGAAGCGATCGCCTGGATTTTGAGCATGGCAGGGTTGGATGTTTCAGTTTTGATTGGCGGCTACAAAGCTTTCCGGCGCTGGGTACGGAACACCTTTGAATGCTCCAAAACCGTGATCATCCTGGGCGGTATGACCGGGACAGGCAAAACAGCCATTCTTTCAGCATTAGCGGCTCAAGGCGCACAGATTTTAGACTTGGAGCGGTTGGCGAACCATCGAGGCAGCAGTTATGGCCACTTAGGTTTACCCGCTCAACCCACCAACGAACAGTTTGAGAATGTCTTGGCGATCGACTGGGATCAACTTGACCCCAACCAGCCCGTTTGGATTGAGGCAGAAAGCAAGCGAATCGGCATTTGTCGCATCCCAGACCCCATTTTCCGCCAGATGGATCGAGCCGCCGTGATTGAGGCAACGCGACCCCGCTCCGAACGATTGACCGCACTCGTAAACCTGTACGGAACAGCCGATCGTCAAGCACTGATTACCGCAACCGAACGCATTCGCAAACGATTAGGCGGATTACGCACCCAACAAGCGATAGAATGCTTGCGCCAAGGAAACCTGATTGATGCCTGTGACATAATCCTGGATTATTACGACAAAACTTACACCTACGACCTGCAACGCCGTAATGTGCCCATTTATCCCGTCGATGTCACAGGTCTGACTGCCGATGCCAGTGCAGCATTATTGTTGGAAAAACTGGAGCAAATTTCTGCCAAGCTCTCAAGTCCCGATCGCCTGATTCAAGTGTGACTTTTCAAGTGTGACTCGATCGCCTCGCGACAACGTTCCACAGACGCGCCTTGCTCCATCGCCGCCACCAACGCCGCATACGCGGATTCATGCGTTTTGATCAGCGTTTTTGCCTGAAATAATGCCCATCGCTCTTTCTGCTCTCCTTCCATCGCCGGACGCTTGAATTGTGCCCAGAGCAAGCGAAATGTTTGGCGATCGTCTACTCCCCCTTCTGCATTGTCACCCAGCAGCGTTTCTGCGGCAATTCCCGCCATCAAAACCGTACAGTAGCGATCGAGTATCTGCGTCGAAAGGACTCCTCGCTCTAGTGCTGCATTAAATTCCTCAGCGCCAAAACTGACTCCGCCCAGTCCCGGTTGCCCTTGGCGAAAGGCATCCCAAGCACTTAAGGTATAGCCTGTCACCGGAATATCTAGCAGATGCGCTGCGAGAAAATGTCCGGCTTCATGGCGGATCACACGCGCCCGATGCCTTGGAGAGAACTGATTAAACCAATCCACGAGCAAAGTTCCAGCTTGCCCTTGCCAACTGAGCGTGTCTAGTGTCGCAAAACTGAGAATCCCAAACACGGCGATCGCAGGCACCACCGGAGAGATATGCAGCAACGGTCCCAGCAAACTCACCATTACCAACGAAAAGATGGTAATTGCTACTAAATTCAGTGTTGTCTGGCTCACAACTTTTTTTCAAAACATTTAATCATTAACAATTTTAAGGATTTTTAGAAGACATACGCCATGTGCAACTGCTTTAAATTTGCCTGCCTCGATCTGGACGGGCAAGATGCCCATCCTACAGGAGAAGTTAACTACCGGGACTGGGAGCAAACTCTTCTTGAGGATTCAAATTTTTTGCCCGATAGAAGGTTTCTAAGCTAGTCCGATCGCCTACATATCGCCAGTGCCAGGGTTCATAATTGACGCCTTGAGCATTGCCTTGCGGGAAGGACATTTCAAAGCTGTAGAAAGCGGCATTCTGTTGGAGCCACTGAAAGGTACGAGTTCGTTCAAAACTGGGCTGCAAATTCGTGTCAGGAAAATAACCGTCGCCCACATCGATCGCATATCCCGTATGATGTTCACTATATCCAGGAGGTGCGCTCACTTCCGCCCGTTGCGTCGTATTCTGACCGCGTTCTGCCTTCACCTCAAAGAATACTTGCTCTTGCTCTGCTACAGAGCGAAATCCAGACAACGGTGTAATAATCACCCCATCCGCTTTCGCTGCTTCCAACATTGCCAAAAACTTTTCGGCGGCGGTTCGTCGTAAGGTAATGCTGCCATCCGGTGCTATGGGCATCAATTCCTCTAAAGGAGCTTCCTCATAAGGAAAATGACCCAGTAATGCCGGATCTTTAGAAGATAAAGCCTCTTCACCAGGAGGCGATCGCTGAGGATCGTTTAACTCATAAGGTTCTGAAATCGCTGGTGCTACTGGAGAAGCAGATCTCTCAATTGATGCCGTCTTTGAGTTTGATGGAGCCGAAGAGGTTGATGATTGCGCCTGAAAAAAGAAAATTAGCGGAATTGAAACGAGGGCGATCGTTCCTACGCCACCCACTCCCCACCACAACAGCTTTTGCGTTCGCCAGGGCTTAGATTCCGTCTCAGCACTCTCCCGCACTGCTTCTGGGATGTCATCAATCGTCGTAGTCGAAAACTCTGTCAATGGCTCAGGGATTGACAACTCAGGGATTGACAACGGCTCAGAAGCTTGGGGCAGACCCGCATCTTCCACAAGTAAATCCTCCTGCACAGCACTAAATCCCTATCGTAATAGATTGTAAACTGGGGGTGTTGTTTTAACGATGGGGATAATCATACTGCGTATCGGTTAACTTCACTTTGCCTGACAACATTGCCAAATTACTACTCGCCTGTGCCATCACTCCCCTAATCTTCCAACCATGCCCGAACTGGAAAATCTGTTAAAACTCTACATTCCTCTAATCGGATGGGTAGGCTTAGGGCTGATTCTGGGTCAAAAACTATCAAAGGAAATTCCTTCTCGTCTGGGGAAATTCCTGTTTTGGGTTGGCGTTCCGCTTAGCATCCTGGTGTTTATGCGGCAGGCAAATTTGTCAACATCGGTTTGGATTGCGCCGATCGTCTGCTGGATCGCGATCGGGCTAGGGGCAGGACTCGCCTGGATTTGGATCAAAGCGATTACACCAGAGCAACTGCAAAACAAGCCAACTCAAGGGAGCTTCTTGCTAGCAGCCATGATCGGCAACACGGGCTATCTAGGATATCCTGTCACTTTGGCGCTGGCAGGTGCCAATTTTTTGGATGGGCAGTACTTTACGATACATTAGGCAGCACGTTAGGCGCTTACGGGTTAGGAGTTGTTCTAGCGGCATACTTTGGCAGAAAGTCTGATCAACAGGGACAATTGCTACACGCCCTAATCAAAAATCCGGCACTTTGGAGTTTTTGGGTTGGGTTAGGATTTCACAATGTACCGCTCCCCGATCGCCTAGAGCAAGGACTGACAGGATGCGCCTGGGCAGTGATTGCGCTATCGCTACTGCTGTTAGGGATGCGGCTGAGCCAACTCTCATCCTGGCAAAATATTTGGCAAGCTTCAATCAGCCTTAGCATCAAAATGGTTGCGATTCCTCTCATTTTGGGGTTTGGACTGCCATTAATAGGAGTCACAGGAACTCCTCGATTGGTGATTGTGTTGCAAATGGCGATGCCGCCTGCTTTCGCGACGCTGGTAATTGCCGAAGCTTATGACCTCGATCGCCACTTCACCGTCACAACGCTAGCCCTGGGATCGATCGCCCTGCTCCTGCTCCTTCCATTCTGGCTTTGGTTATTCGCCTAACGCTCAACCCACCCAATTCACATCATTACTGTCCGAAGAATTGACAGAGGGCAATGGTTTGGAAATAGGCGCTTCTCGCCGAGTAAAGGATTTTTTACTAGATGCCATATCGGAGGGGGAAGCCGTATGAGCTTTGACTGGTGAAGGCTGAGTCTCTTTCACAGCAGGCTGAATCGGGAGGCTAGTTTTGACGGGCGCAGACTGCAAGTTTGGCTGAATCGATCGCTGGCGTTGCTGCAATATCTGCTCTTGATGCCAAGTTTCCTGCCTTTCTGGCTCTACTACTTTTTCCATAATCCACTCAATGGTTTGCTCCTTAAGCCAACCTCGTGCGATCACAATTTCGCCAAACCGCATCCCGGTTGCTTGCTGATCATTCAGGACAACATTGATCTGATCTTGCGTTAACAAACCGGCTTCCATTAAGTAGCTACCGAGCCGCTTAGGGGTGGTTAGTGCCGATATGGATTCGATTTGATAACGATCGCTTCTATCTCGCATATTTCTTCCCAACGTGAATCCAGACGGAGTGAACTCAGAGGTAGATGCCTGAAGGCTGACTCTCCAAATTCAGCCTCAAGCACAACTCATCATTTTCCTGACTTTTAAGAAATGATGAACTCAAACACTAGAGATCCCATTCACAGGGATAGCAGGGATCACATTTCTGCTTATGGTTAATATTCAGATCAGTATAGCAACTGAGTTTATCCTTACCCTAGTAGAAAGTTCTCAAAGAACTCATGAATTCACTCGTCATATTAGTGTAATCACATAGGCGTGAAGTGATAAATGTTTTTTTGGCAGATGTTTGAAACGGATTTTTATCATCAAGAGATCCCTCCCCGCGTTCGATCGCGTTAGCCCACCTCACAAAACGGGAACTACTGAAGCAGTAATCTTCATACGGAATGCCGTTCTTCCCGTGCGTCTACTTTCCTCCACTGGGTTCCGCCTCTTGGCGCTTTTTTTGTTAGGGTTACTGCTAGTTCTGGGTTTCACTTTCTGGCGACAGAGTTCTGCTGTCCCTCCGTTGTTAGCACCGCTTCCGCAAGATCCCCTGATTCAGGTTTATTTCAATCATGCTCAATCCGCGTCCTACACTGAGCCGTATCGCCATCAAAAACGCTTAGGAGATGATTTGGAACAGAGGATAGTAGAAGCGATCGCGACGGCTCATTCTTCTATTGACATAGCCGTACATGAACTCAATCTGCCTCACATTGCTCAAGCGTTGGCAGAGCGACATCAGGCAGGTGTGACGGTTCGAGTGATTATCGAAAGTCACTATCATCAGCCAATGAGCCACCTGACCGCGCAAGATGTGGAACAGTTGGATGAGCGAGGACGGAAAAAGTATGAGGAATTCATGCAAGCGGCAGATGGCGATCGGGATGGACAGCTTTCCCCTACCGAGATAGCTCAAACTGATGCACTGGTAATTCTACGAAATGCTCAGATTCCCGTAATCGACGACACTGCCAATGGATCGAAAGGCAGCGATCTCATGCACCACAAATTTGTTGTGATTGATGGACAGGTTGTGATTGTGGGATCAGCCAATTTCACCTGGTCAGATATCCATGGAGATTTTCTTTCCCCTGAAAGTCAAGGCAATGCCAATCATCTGCTTAAAATCGCCAGTCCTGCGCTTGCCCAACTTTTCACCCAGGAATTCAACATCCTATGGGGCGATGGAGTTGGTGGCAAACCCGATAGCCAATTTGGGCTACAAAAGCCCTATCGTCCGCCGCAAACTATTACCTTAGCGCCGGGTTCCACAATTACAGTACAGTTTTCCCCTACTTCTGCTAGTCGTCCTTGGGAGCAAAGCGTCAATGGTTTGATTGGAAGTGTATTGAACAAAGCGACGCGCACCGTAGACATGGCGCTTTTTGTTTTTTCAGAGCAAAAACTGAGTGACATCCTGGAAACCGATCGCCGTAGAGGGGTCCAAGTCCGTGCATTGATTGATCCGGGTTTTGCCTACCGAGATTACAGCGAACTGCTGGATATGCTAGGCACTGCATTAGCGGATAAAAAGTGTCGCTATGAAGCAGAGAATCATCCTTGGGGAGTGCCGATCGCCACAGTTGGCATTCCCAATCTCCCTAAAGGTGATTTACTCCATCACAAGATGGCAGTTGTGGATGGGCACATCATTCTCACAGGTTCTCAGAACTGGAGCAATGCGGCGAACGAAGGAAACGACGAAAATTTGCTCGTGATCAACAATTCCACCGTAGCCGCACATTTTAATCGAGAATTCGATCGCCTCTATAAAGACGCCATTCTCGGTATTCCATCCTACATCCAACAAAAAATTCAACAACAGCAAGCCAATTGCCATCTCTAACTAATGAGAGTGGGAATCCTAAAGAATCTGGGATAAGAAGGAGAGCAACAGGATTCTGGGTGGTAAGCTGACTGTGCTGACCGAATCGATCGCAGGTATTGCACGTTGCGCCCCCCCAAGGGATACCTGTTGTACCCTTTTGAAGTTCGTTGTAAGGAGCTTTGATTATGCCCGTTAAAGTGGGTATCAATGGCTTTGGTCGCATTGGGCGATTAGTATTCCGGATTGGGGTCAAAAATCCCAATGTCGAGTTTGTCGGCATTAATGACCTCGTCCCTCCTGACAATTTAGCTTATTTGCTGAAGTATGATTCAACGCACGGGACATATCATGGCACCGTGGAAGCCAAAGAAGATGGCATTGTCGTAGACGGAAAGTTTGTTCCTTGTCTGTCGGTTCGCAATCCAGAGGAACTTCCGTGGAGTAAACTTGGAGCCGACTACGTTGTTGAATCCACCGGATTATTCACTAACCACGAAGGAGCGTCTAAGCACCTCACCGCAGGCGCAAAGCGAGTGATTATTTCGGCTCCCACTAAAGATCCAGATAAGATTCGCACCTTTGTGATAGGCGTAAATCATCATGAGTTTGATCCGGCAAAAGATTTGATTGTCTCAAATGCAAGCTGCACAACTAACTGTCTTGCTCCGGTCGCCAAAGTCTTGGATGATGCGTTTGAAATCACTGAAGGGTTGATGACAACAGTTCACTCCATGACCGCCACTCAGCCCACAGTAGACGGTCCCAGTAAAAAAGATTGGCGCGGTGGACGAGGGGCAGTCCAAAACATCATTCCCTCCTCTACGGGAGCCGCAAAAGCAGTGGCGCTAGTTCTTCCTCACTTGAAGGGCAAACTCACTGGAATGGCATTCCGAGTAGGGACTCCGGATGTATCGGTGGTTGACCTTACCTTTAAGACAGGAAAGGCTACAAGCTACAAAGAAATTTGCGAGGCGATGAAGGCATCTGCTGAAGGTGAGTTAGCAGGCATTCTCGGCTATACCGATGAAGAGGTCGTCTCAATGGACTTCCGGACTGATCCTCGCTCTAGCATTTTCGATGCGTTGGCTGGCATTGAGCTAAACTCCAATTTCTTCAAAGTCGTTGCCTGGTATGACAATGAATGGGGTTACTCTTGCCGGGTCATTGACCTGATGCTAGAAATGGCTGGCAAAGAAGGATTGTTTTAGCTGAGACAGCAGAAGCCTCACATTCACCACTTCGGGAGTGTGAGTTAAGCAAACCCATCTGTAGGGTGGGCATTGCCTACCCTACCTGGGATACTCAAAACTCTTAGTTAAGTTGCCTGTAAACACCCGATCGGCGGGTCCAGTCATGTAGAGGTGCTGGTCAATTTCAGACCATTCGATCGCCAGACATCCGCCAGGTAATTCTATAGTGGCGCGTCGGGCAGATTTGCCAGTCAGGACAGCCGCCACGAGAGATGCACAGGCTCCTGTGCCGCAGGCTAGCGTGATCCCGGCTCCTCGTTCCCAGACTCGCATCTTTAGATAATCCGGGCGAATCACTTGGATGAACTCAGTGTTCGTGCGGTGTGGAAAGACGGCGTGATGTTCAAACTGAGAGCCGATCGTCTCCAGTGCAATTGCCGCCACATCCTCAACGAAAGTGATGCAGTGAGGATTGCCCATGCTGACACAAGTCACATCCCACGTTTGCCCTGCGACCTCTAGCGGTTGATTGATCACTTTTTCGTTAGGGGTGGTTAGAGTAGTAGGAATTTCGGAGGCTAGCAGTCGAGGCAACCCCATATCTACGGTTACATTACCATTAGCTTCTAACTTCGGAGTGATCACACCAGCCAAGGTATGGATACGATAAGAGAGAGAAGCGTCTGGTCTACCCTCTAAGGTGGCAATGAATTGGGCTAGGCAGCGAATGCCATTTCCGCACATTTCTGGTTCAGAGCCGTCGGAGTTGAAGATTCGCATGGTGTAGTCAGCACCGGACTGTCCAGGCAGAACGAAGATCACGCCATCGGCTCCAATCCCGAAGTGACGATCGCACCACAGCACCGCTTGGTCTGGTGTCAGGTAGGGTTCCGTTTGCTGCCGATTATCAATCAGAATAAAGTCATTACCTAAACCGTGATACTTTGTAAACTCGATCGCCATAGTCAACTTCGTTTGAGGAATGATTTGAGGACTCACTAAGGTCGAGCGTTCAGACTGAACTTTTTTGTCTGACCTGGACTTTATAGATATCAAGTGTACGATAACACCCCGTCAATCAGGATCGATCGGTGATTGTTGTTTCCTATTAGGAAAAAATATGACTACTGAACTTGAGACAGGATTGCCTAGCATCCGACAGATTCAAACCTTGATTCGTGAAAACAAAGAAGTTGAGCTAAAGCTAAGCACGAACGATCTGCTGACAGGAAAAATTCGCTGGCAAGATCCAGACTGCGTTTGTCTCGTGGATCACTATGATCAGCCAACGATCGTGTGGCGACAGGCGATTGTTTACCTGAAGCCTAAAGCTTAGATCAATCATTGTCGGGGCGAACGGTGGTCAGTGGCTTCACTCTACAAGCCGATGCTCGATCGCAAACCGCACTAATTCTGCTCGATTATTAGTTTCGGTTTTGCGAAATAGGCTGCTGACATATTTTTCCACCGTTCGAGGGCTAAGGTGAAGACGATCGCCAATTTGAGCATTAGACAACCCTTCGACCACAACAATTAGCACTTCTCCCTCCCGTGGAGTTAAGTCTAAGGTAGACGCGATCGTTGGCGTATGCTTTTCGGCTGTCAAGCCTCCTTTGTCTTCTTCAATTTCCCCAGACCGTACTCGCAACCGCCACTCAGACTCCATCAGTTGCGATCGCTCCAGCAAATTGCGAATAATCGCGCCTAGCTCATCCAACTCAAACGGCTTCGGCAAATAGATATCACAGCCCATCTGGTAGCCCCGAATTCGCTCTTCGACATTGGTTCGGGCAGTCAAGAAAATTACCGGCAACAGCCGGAACGCGGGTTGGAGGCGAACATGTCGCACGAGTTCATACCCGTCCATTTGAGGCATGGTAATGTCAGTGACAATCAGGTGGGGTTGATAGCGATCGACCATTTCCAGCGCCTTTTGACCATTTTCAGCCGAGACAACCGAATAGCCAGATAGCTCAAGATAGTCACTGATGGACAGCCGTGTTCCGAGGTCATCGTCAGAAACAAGAATGGTCAGAGGCATGGAACAGTGCAGGGTGGATAGTAAAAAACAAAAAACGGAGAACTGAAGCAGTTCTCTCGGCTATATAACACGTTAACAATTCAAAGAATGTGCCTTATGGAGGATTGACAAGAATCGATCGAATCCCATTGTATGAATTTTTACCAGAAATTAGTCAATCAAACAAGCATGGCAATCCCTACAAACGTTACTACGGATACACAGTTACCTAGAGAATCCATGAATACCCTTTGCTGCTTTACTCTTTCCATTACGAGCGATACAGCCTTCAATTTCTTTATAACGACATAGCTAAAAAAGCAATGGACAGGGAAAGAACTGACACATCTACACCCATGATAGGTGGGTTGTGCCAAGAAAATATGGTCGGATTGGAGATACAAATCGTCTAGATAGAACTTTAAGATTCTTTATACACACAGCCACCATGATACTATCTGGGTGGTTTTCGACCGTATATGGTTTCCCTAGCTTGATTTCTGTGGTGTAGGAGAGAGCAGGAGTGCAAGAACATTTTTCTGACCAGGCTAATGCCTATGGGCAACGCCATACCATTGAGCCGATCCGGATTGGCGTCATTGGTGTGGGGAACATGGGACAGCATCACACCCGCGTCCTAAGTTTACTGAAAGATGTGGAATTGGTTGGTGTTGCAGATATTAACGTTGAACGGGGTTTAGATACAGCCGGTAAGTATCGGGTGCGCTTTTTTGAAGACTATCGCGACTTGCTTCCTCATGTTGATGCAGTTTGTATTGCCGTTCCAACTCGTCTGCACTACGCCGTTGGGATGACCTGTTTGCAAGCAGGCATTCATGTGTTGATTGAAAAACCGATCGCCGCTAACATTTCAGAAGCCGAATCTCTGGTGAATGCTGCTGCCGAATCCCATCGGATTTTGCAAGTCGGGCATATCGAACGATTTAATCCTGCGTTTCAGGAACTCAGCAAAGTTCTTAAAACAGAAGAATTGCTGGCACTAGAAGCGCAGCGCATGAGTCCATATTCCGATCGCGCCAACGATGTCTCAGTGGTCTTAGATCTGATGATCCATGACATTGATCTGCTGCTAGAGTTGGCAGGTTCCCCTGTGGTGAAGCTAACTGCCAGTGGTAGCCGTGCCGCAGACTCCGGGTATCTGGATTATGTCACCGCGATCCTGGGTTTTGCAAACGGCATCGTGGCAACGCTCACCGCCAGCAAAGTCACGCACCGCAAAATCCGCCGCATTTCTGCCCACTGCCGCAACTCCCTGACTGAAGCCGATTTTCTTAACAACGAAATCCTGATTCACCGTCAGACCACTGCCAATTACCTGACTGACTATGGGCAAGTCCTCTACCGTCAGGATGGTTTGATTGAAAAAGTCTACACCAGCAACATCGAACCTCTCCACGCCGAACTTGAACACTTTGTCAGTTGTGTCCGGGGAGGGAATCAACCCTCTGTTGGTGGAGAACAAGCCCTGAAAGCCCTGCGTCTTGCCAGCTTAATCGAGCAAATGGCAATCGACGGACAGGTTTGGCAACAGCCCGATCTGAATGGAGGAGTTCATTTGAATCCTTCCACAGTGACGGTTTGAGAGAGATGGGGGGAACGGATGAAGGATGAAGGGGGGCGAGTATAGCCTTTATTCATCCTTCATCTTTACCTCTGCTTGAAGAAAATCTACAAACTGCCGAGCGGTTCGTCCCGATCGCCCATTATGTCGGGTTGCCCATTGTAATGCTCGAAACTCTAAATTGTTAGGCTCGATCGAGATGCCTGCTTGCTGAGCGAGATGACAAACGATTTCTAAGTAAGTATTTTGGTTAGCGGGTTCAAAGGTGAGCGTCAAGCCAAAGCGATCGCTAAATGATAATTTCTCTTGGACGGTATCCCAAGCATGAACTTCATCGGCATTACTCGGACGAGGACGATCGCCAAAAAATTCTCGAATTAAGTGCCGTCGATTGGAGGTAGCATAGACGACGATATTTTGCGGTCGAGCCGTGATATTACCTTCCAAGCCGACTTTTAGGGCTTTGTAGGCATCATCATCTTCCTCGAAGGACAGATCGTCTACAAACAGAATGAATGTCTGAGGGACATCCCGCAGGCGATCGACGATCGTTGGCAAATCGCGTAGATCTCCTTTCCTCACCTCAATCAACCGTAGCCCCCGATGCTCATACGCTTGCAGCAACGCTTTCACTAAAGACGATTTTCCTGATCCTCGGCTGCCATAGAGAAGGACGTGCAGCGCCGGATAGCCTGCCAACAACGCTTCTGTATTTTTGACGAGAGTAGCCTTTTGCGTTTCATAGCCAACTAGTTCATGTAGCTGAATGGGGTCAGGATGCGTGATCCCCGCTAACGTGCCAGATTGCCAACGAAATGCGCGATACGTCATAAACAGACCCACTCCGAATTGACGATAGTAGGCGGCTAATTCTGCCAGAACATCTGCCCAATCCGGCACCGCCTCAAATTTAGACCATACGGGTAATTGGCTCAAGTTGACTGCGTAGGAAGGTTGTCGCTGAGCCTGATCCCACACGATCGGCGGATTCTCTAATCCAGAGACTTCCTGCACTTGCCGACTCAGTTGAGCGCCATCGCATGAGTAAAGCTGCTGAAGCGATCGTAAATCGTGTTGAACGGCGGCAATGAGAGCGGGCGGCAGGTCAGTCAAGCCAATTCGTTGTGCCTGTCGCGTGAAAGGATTCTCTGATTTGAGAATTTGTAGTAAAAGATAGTCTTGCCAACTCAATCCTTCCGATGCCAGTACATTAAACCAATGCCCATATGCTCGTAAACATTGGATGCTATTTTGATCCGGCGATTGAATTGCTCGAAGCAGAGCCAGAAAAGCTTGACCGATCGCCCCTTCCAATACCGATTGGTAGAGCAGCAACGATGCTGCCTGTCGTTGAAGCCGTTGAATTGAAAAAGTTTCTTGAGCCACCATTGCACTACTTTATCAAGCAGCGTCGTATCCAGGTAAAGAAACATTCCAAAGTGACGAAATAACGCTATTGCCACCAGTCTCCCTTGAGATAATTGCTTGGGAATTCATCTAGTTGAGGTGAGTGATGTTAGGAACAATTGCTGCGATCGCCTATGGTATTCTTGCCATCGTCGGTGGAGTGTTTGGCTATGCCAAGGCAAAGAGCAAACCGTCTTTAATTTCTGGACTTGCGAGTGGAATATTGCTAGTAATCGGTGGAATCGGTCAACAACAGGGAACGAGTTGGGGGTTGTGGCTGTCAGTGATTGTTGCCGTTGTTCTGATCATCGTCTTTGCGATCCGATTGGCAAAAACTCGAAAATTTATGCCTGCTGGCTTAATGCTGATTGCTGGCATTGCCGCATTGATCGGAATGCTGATAACAATAACCTGATTGAATCAAACTCGTACTCTGTCTTCAGCGATTGGGTCTATTGAGATACGATCTCAGTTGCCTAAAATTTCGGGCTAACAATAAGGCGTTATATCTTCGCCACACACATCTGCTAAATAGCACAATGCCCGGAAACGCAAAGCGACAATTTGATCATAAACAGGGTTGAGTTTGCACATTGGTGGAATGCAGAGAAGAGTGCGACCGAACACTTTAACATCTCGCGCAAACGGGCACTGAGCCGGAATGAACTTGCAGAGCGATCGCGCTAAATTAGCATTTTTCACTTCAATCGTATCTAGCCAATTTCGGATTGGAAGCAATAGATCGATCGCCGGTTTAACGGGGGGCTTGAGCGGTGTTGAAAGTTCGTTCTTGGCAGTAGATTGACCAATCCAAACCCAACTTACAAGAGAAAGATTTTCGGTGTTGATGTCGGAGGCATTCATCGTTCGTTCCTCACTTCTGGGATGTGGTGAATCAACAGTCGGATTCATTGATCGGTTTCCTACATAGAGCTACACAAGCAAATTGAGATTTATCGGACTGACTGAGCTAAATTCTTGAATGATTTACTGACTGCTGCTCTTTGTTGCCTAGACTACAAATGTTTTTTAGAGGAACCGCTCATCGATAATTTGTAGTCATGCCAATCCAGGATGGTAGCGCAGAAGCAGCCCATTTCAGCCCACATTTCAGTTGCCGCGAAACCAGTAGACAAACCTCTTTGCTCTACTGCTAGGAGTACAACTGATCAGGAAAGTTAGATTTAAATTGGTTGAAAAAAATCGTCTCCTTAGTTAAGTAGGGGAACGAGAAATTTCTCTACCTAACCCTCGCTATCTTGCCCAAGACGATCGACTTTATAAGCGCGTAAGATTACTAAATTTTTGCGGCATCAAGCTTGAAAACTCGGACACCCTACGGGAGTTACCCCAATCTAACACTTCAATAAGTGAGGACGGATGCCGTAGTGCCGATAGTACCAATAATCGCGAAGGATGCGATCGTGGTCAAAACATAGATTATCAGGAATCTGCCAAATGTCAAATATTCCTAATTTTTTTGCGTCATCTCCAGCCTTCGATTCTCCTTTCGCTGTAGCCAGAAACACAATACTGATGGTATGTTGTCGAGGATCGCGACTGGGATCAGAGTAAACCTGAAATTGCTCAATCAGTTCAACCTCCAACCCTGTCTCTTCTTGGGCTTCGCGTTGGGCCGCTATCTCAACCGATTCACCATATTCTACGAAGCCTCCGGGGATCGCCCAACCATACGGCGGATTCAACCGTTCGATTAATACAATCGGTCGGTTTGGACGTTCAATCAATTCGATAATAATGTCAACAGTCGGAATGGGATTTCGATAGCTCACGAATAAGTTAATGCTATAACGGACTCATACCAGAATAAATCGTTGTGGAACTTGAAAACTCGATTAGATCCTCGATTAATATAAATGATTCACTCAAGCGGCGGGGAGGGATAGTCCCCAGAAGGAGGATGAAGGCAGCGATCGAGATATGCCAAAGTCAGGAAGATGAAATTTAGGTCAAACAAAGCACCGTTGTATAGCAAAAAACAAAGCAGCAATGAAACCCTTTACAACCTATCTACGAGTTCGACATTACGAGATGGACGCGATCGGGCACGTCAACAACGCCGTCTATCAACACTACTTGGAACAAGCCACGATCGAGCATTCTGAACACCTTGGTTTTACGATCGATCGGTGTCAAGAACTCGGCGGTGTGTTTGTATTACGACGAGTAGAAATTGAATATCTCCGTCCAGCCCTTGCCGGTGATACCTTAGCGGTTACAACGTGGATTCAGGAAGTGCGTGGCTCTTGTGCAATTCGACACTACGAAATCCACAAGCGAGAAGATCATGACCTTCTCATAACAGCCGAAGCGTTATGGGTCTGGGTAGATGTGAAAACAAGGCGTCCACGCGCCATTCCAACTCCATTCCTAGAGGAATTCTCAGAACTGACTGGTGTACATGCCTGATGCTTTGATAGGTAAGTAGATAGATAAAAATAGTTACGCATCTCGTAGGGCAGGCATCTTGCCTGTGGCGGGCAAGATGTCCGCACTACAGTATTTATATGTACTATTTAGTTACATTGTGCCTGAGACAATCGCGTAACATTGTTACCTGTCTGATTTCGACCCGTGGCTGCAATCCAACCCGTGCCGCTCCGATAGCGAATTGCGACCCAACGACGAGTTTCAGCAACTTGCTCAGTAGGGGGATTGGTGGTTGCAAAAATCCGATCTCCTGTGTTCAACCGTCCCAGTTCTTCGGAGCCTGAACTGAAAGTTTCCCGAATCGCTAACCCATCAATTTCTACGCGGTAACATGCATTGCCGCTAGGACTAGGGCTGGGGCTGGGATTGGGACTGGGATTGGGACTGGGGCTGGGATTGGGACTGGGGCTGGGAGTTGGGTTGGAGCAGACTGCCAATGTGTTAGTCGAAATCCAACCTTCAGCCGGATAGCGAATTTCTACAAGCCCTTCTCCAGCGACTCCTGTCAACGTTACTTGAGTGTTGACGGGGACGGTAGCAATTCGACGAGTCCGGGCGGCGTCAGCATACACCTCAAGTGCGACATTGGGGCTGTAGCGACAGGCATTAATCAGACTCGACCGTTCATACAACCCTGGAAAGGTGGCTTGCGCGACTTCCAGGGAAGATGTTTCGCTTCTTACGGTGGTTTGTTGTCCTGCCCATGCCGTTGTAACAGCGACTACCGATAGCACGATCGCCATCCCTTTTGGGCTGATATTGTCTAAACTCATTTAAAAACACTCCTCAGCATTACTACAATGCTTTTGATGGAGAGTCTACCACGATATAAAAATGTCCGATCGCTACCCAAGAGACATGGTGGGGTATGGTCGCTATACCCCAGATCCGAACTGGCACAATCAAGCTCGGATTGCTGTGCAGTTTGTAATCAACTATGAGGAAGGCGGAGAAAACTGCGTACTGCACGGCGATCAGGTGGCTGAAGCGTTTCTGTCTGAGGTGATTGGGGCAGAACCGCTCAGTGGAGCGCGGCACATGAATATTGAATCTATTTATGAGTATGGGAGTCGGGCGGGCTTTTGGCGACTCTATCGAATATTCACCGATCGCCAAATTCCTGTCACCATCTACGGGATCGCAATGGCATTGGAACGCAATCCAGAAGCCGTTGCCGCCATGCTAGAAGCCACTTGGGAGGTCGCCAGTCATGGTTATCGCTGGATTGATTATAAGTATTTCAACCTGGATGCTGAGCGGGAACATTTGCACAAGGCGATCGATATCCATACCCGCGTCACAGGTAGCCGTCCGATGGGTTGGTATACCGGGCGTAACAGCCCTCAGACTCGGCGTTTAGTCGTGGAGGAAGGGGGCTTTCTCTACGATTCTGACAGCTATGCCGATGATCTGCCTTACTGGATCTATGACTATGGCAAACCTCATCTCGTGATTCCCTACACCCTTGATAACAACGATATGCGGTTTGCTACGGCTCAAGGCTTTAACTCTGGCGATCAATTTTTCGCTTATCTCCGGGATGCTTTTGATGTGTTGTATGCAGAAGGCGAAACCGCTCCTAAGATGATGAACATTGGGCTACATTGTCGCTTAGTGGGTAGACCCGGACGAGCCGCCGCCTTAATGCGATTCTTAGATTATGTGCAGAAGCACGATCGCGTTTGGCTCTGCCGCCGCATTGATATTGCCCGTCACTGGCATGAGCATCACAAAAGTGCGTCGATGGCGAGAATAGATTGACGATCGCGCTTCTGAATAATGGATAAGATCATCGTTCAAGGTCATTCTTTGGAAAATAAAAAACCTTCGTACTTTATAGCGACAGCCACTTGGGTTAGGACGGGGTGCAGGGTTCCACCCCTGGCTGGAGGCTTCGCCTCCACACCCCCTTTAATCCCGATATCCTAACCTTTATGGCGACAGCTATACATAGAGACGAAGGCTTTTCGAGTTTTGAGAGTAAAAATGAGAAATCAGGGCGATCGCGCTCCCCTCCTCACTTCGCACTCTAAATATTGCACTTTTTACCACAAAGCCACAAAGAACACGCGGTTTAATGACTTCAGTGCCCTCTGTGCCTGAGTGGTGGATGAAAATAGAGTCATTCCCTGACGCGGTAGATCACGCAATGATCGAAATTAATGCATACGGAAGGATCGTTCCCTAGCTTTCTTCCTCCGTGACTGGATAAACCACAAACACAATCGGTGGTTGATCGGTTCCTTCAAATTGGATTTCCAACGAGTAAGTTTTATTAGGTTTTACATTGAACAGTTCCACACTGAGGCAACCCGGATTGGAACACTGAGCCGACGAATGGGCATCATCATCCCAAAGGCAAATGCTTCCTTGGTGCGGGAGTTGTCCTTGAACACGCAGTCGATGGGTTTGAGGCTGATATTCTGCTTCTAACCGCAATAAACCCAGATCGGTCAGCCATTGCCGTTCAACTTTCGATTGGTTAGGGAATAGCTTCAGGGTCATGGTCTCTAAGATTTCCCGTGCTGCCCACAATGAGAGCAACATTTGCTGAGTCGTTGTTGCGACATCATAGTGATTTGGAAATCCAGATGTCTCTGGGTTGACTTTAGGCGTGGTCGATGGCGATCGCACAGGAGCCGCCAACACAAGACCCGCTAGATAATTCAGATTCTGGGATTCTCCAGGAAACAAGGACTCCACAACTTGCACTAATTTTGCACCCTCTCTAAGGGAAGATTGCACCACTGTCCGACACTGATCAAACAATCGCGTTAACACCTTATCCGGCATCGGCACAGGTAGATTCAGGGTTCGCAGTTGGGTTGCCCACAGTTTCGTTGAAATTAAATCTGGACTCGATAAATCTGAATATTCAGAATCGTAGTCACAGAGTCTGGTTTCCCAAGGAAACAAGGGTGGGTTGCGTTCGATTTCAGCGCGAAGCCGACGCTTTAACAACGTATGAAAACGGTCTTGCACAGCAGGTATTTCTCCGAATTCTAATGAAACTTGCCTAAAAGGAGTAGAACTCGACTCAGGGAGGTGAGATGAGCATCCATCTCCCACTTCCGAATCGAGAGGATCGAGATCAGAAAATTGCAAATTCACCCCGGACTCATCTGGACTAGTCAAATGACTAGAGTTTTCCCCTGATGGCGCTGAATCAGTCGGGGGCGCTTGCAATAGCCAAGTCAAAAATTGCTTGATGGCTTCTGCGTCATTCTTCATCGGTAGATGTCCCTGCTCCGGATATTAAATTGTTGCGAATTTTGCAAGCCGTTTCAAGTAATTTTGACTTTAGGTTTGTGAATTATTCATCAGTAGATGTGCCTGCTCCGGAAATTAGGTTATTGCGAATTTCCCACGCTTGCTCCAGCAGTTTCGACCATTGCTTTTGCACTTGAGTCTGAGTACTACCAAGAGCTTGGGCGATCGCACTATCCACCATCCCTTTCTGCTTTAATCGCAAAAGTTCCTGCTGTTGTACTGTAATCCGAGTTTGAAGCAGTTGCCACTGCTGCGGCGTCAGACCAAAGTTTCGCTCTAAGTCTGCCTCCAGCCATTGATGCACGAGTTCCCAGTGGTGGGAAAGCGCAAACCGAATCAGGTGGTACTTAAAGCGTTGCTGCAAATAGTCTCGTTGCCGTGCCGTTAGCCCCAAAATTGCCTCAATTTCATTAGCAGGCAAATCTTGAAGCCGGAGCGCAAAATAATCGGCACAGTCTTGCTGTTGTCGTTCTTCCAGATAGCTCATCAACTCCGTAATCACAGCATTTCGCAGCGTATCTTCCGGTAATTCTGGCTCTAGCGCCATCATTTGTTCCCGAACTTGGGGAACTGGAACACTACTACGATTATCCGCTTCTCCAGAAGCCCCCTCAGCCGCTTGCTCCATGTCCACCATCGTTTCAGGAGGCTGCTGTTGCGAGAAAGTTTGTGCCCTGAGAATAATCAATTGTTGGCTACGACGACCCGGAAGCGGAATTCGACGTTTGCCATATCGCTCAGTAAACGCCATGTACTCCGCAAGCTCCAACAAAGTACGCGGACGATAGGTGGAAGGCAGTTGATTTTCTCGACGGAAGGCATTAAGCGATTCGATATAAAACCCTTGTAAGAAGTCTTCAATTAGGGTCAACCGCGCTTGGTAACTTGATTGAACTTGTGGGGGGGTGATGTAGCGATAAACTACCGCACTAAGGGTGCTGTGTAGTTCAACTCGACCGCGATGGGACCCTAACTGGTAATACTTCAAGCACTGCTTCAGTCGATGCCGTGCCAGAGTTGTTGACCAGGTTTCTACTTCTCCGGAAGCTTGAATACGCTTGCTTTCTGAACAAATGCGGGTCACTTCGCTCGTTAAACGATGTGCAACATCCCGACAGTTCTGTTCAGATGCGCGAGTGGACTGCTTCAGTTCGCTAAGGACTAGCTGAAAAATCGCCTCCACGCCCCGGTATTGTTCTCCCTGATGGATTTGAAAATTTGTCGCTATCACGCTAACACACTCACTTAATTTCGCCACTCTACCTGTAACCCCTCAAGAATCACTCCAGTGAACCGTACTCGACTGAACTCTAGCTCCATATTCTTCGGAACACTAGAAGACAATCTGGCTCTGAGATGGTTGGTAAACGACACTCTTAGACACTCTTGTTTAGGTTCAGAGCCTCAGAAGTCCATCGTCTAAACTCTTGCTTTAGGATGAAACACTTCCTATAGAAAGGTCTAGTTTAGACTGAGAGGACGAGTGACTTTTACACCCTGAAATAAAAAATGAACACAACGAACCATGATCAGCAGATTCAAGTCCTGATTGACCAAGCCCCTCAATATGGGGCAAATCCTGCTGATGTTCAAGCGATCGCTCCGGGCTTAAAAGCAATTGCCAGTCGGTTGAAGCACCCACAATACTTTATTCTGCAAACCCTGGAACAGAATTGGCTGATGACTACACTAGCAAATCGCACCCAATCTAATCTCACTAAAAATGCAGTTTACGCTTTTCCTACTTTTGAGGACGCTTCTGCTCATTATCAGGGTTCAAATGATCAACAGATGGTGGCTCTGCCGATCCCTGCCATACACATCTTATTCCAAATGCTAGCAATGAAGCCTGTCGATAGCATAGTTTTTTTTGAAACTCCGGGGGATTTGCAGTCGGGGACTGAAATTAGCCGTCAAAACCTCTTTGATACGATCCGATTTCACGTTCAAAAAATCGTTCTAGCCAACCGAACCTGCCTTCTGATATAGCTTGAGTGAGCTAGAACCGAAAATCGATCGACTGATTTATCAAGGATTTAAACTCAGATTGTGCAATTCACGAAAATTTCATAAATGCCCAAGTCATCCGTAATTTCCTCAGTAAATCAGTGAAATTTTGTATCGACTTAATGACACCCCAATTACAACGTAAATATGTAGATAGATACACCAAGATAGACGCAGATGCTTGCGCCTTCGATCAAAGGGCAAACGAATCTAATGCTCTACTCTTGCTATTCCAAGGAACGTTCACCAATGCCTGAAAATTCTTCCAGCAAGATCAGCGATCGAACCCTTCACTCTATTTCTAGAGCGTATTCTAGAGTGTATAGCCCCCCACCCAGTGTAAAAGCCAGATTGGGTAGACTTGTCCGCCAAATGATGGAAACTCTCTAATACAGTCGGCTGAGAACATAATCTGCCAACTCAATTAGTGCCTGACGAGAGGCAGAGGGCGGGAGGTCAACAAGATTTTGAACTGCCAGTTGAGCGTGTTGAGCAGCTAGTTCACGCGATCGATCGATTCCCTTGCTGTCTTTCACGAGGGCGATCGCCTGGTCCAGATCTTCCTGTTCTGTAAACTCCCGTTCAATCAGCGCTTCTAAATAAGGCTTTTCCTCTAGAGCGTATAGCACAGGAGCCGTCAAATTGCCGCTCTTCAGGTCAGATCCAGCTGGTTTACCTAACGTATCACTGGAACTTGTAAAGTCTAGAATATCATCCACGATTTGAAACGCCAGACCGATATTTCGACCGTAGGTGTACAGATCCCTGGCCATTTCCACGGAAACACCACTCAAGATTCCAGCCGCTTTAGAACTGTTGGCGAGTAAAGATGCCGTTTTATAGTAGCTCTTTTCGAGGTAGGACTCGATCGACAAACTCGTATCAAACCGATTCAGACCCTGCTGGATTTCTCCCTCTGCCAGATCCATAATCACCTGAGACAGTAATTTTACTACCGTCAAATTATCTAGATTCGCCAAATACCACGAGGACTGAGCGAAGAGAAAATCGCCTGCTAACACGGCAATCCGGTTGCCAAAGCTGCTGTGAACCGTCGGAACACCTCGACGCAATTCTGACTCATCAATCACATCATCATGTACAAGACTAGCCGTATGAATCATCTCCGTGATTTCTGCCAGACGGCAGTGCTTGGGCGTTATGTCCTGGTTTGGCATCGTAGCGCGGGAGATGAGAAGCACGATCGCGGGTCTCAGCCGTTTCCCTCCTGCCCCAAACAGATGTTCTGCTGCGGCGTAGAGAATAGGGTGGCGGGCACCCACTAACTGCTTCAGGTTCTCTGTCAGTAGACGCAGATCCGCTTCGACCGGGGAGAAGAGAGAGGTTGCTGAGGTCATGGATACACTGACTCTGGCGTTAAGTTACGAAATTTTACATATCTTACATTTATTCTAAGCTAACCCTCCAATATCTGTTGCACTCCGGCGATCGAATCTCGTCAATCTCAAGGTTTATCGTTCTCAAAAATAACCTCTGAGACAAACTAATTTAAGTTCTTCAAAAAAGACCCTCAAAAAGTCTGGAAACCTAGTGTTAGTGCTGAGATCGTATGTTAGTCTAGTAGGTAAGGATTTCAAAATTTCATAAATTCAGCACGGGTTAGGCAACTAGTTTTTGAGATGCTGATGCGACTGTTGAGATCTGGATTAGAACGATGCTTGTAATAGGCAGGTTGAGTTCTGCGGATCTTGTTAGCTGGGTAGGTTCTCATAATCGTTAGTGTAAATTGCACTGATTGAGATTGGGAACTAGATGGATGGATTAGCGTGTTTATTCACGCTGTCTTGCTCCAAGCTCAGTGTCAGTTTCTCACAAGCTAGCTCTTTGACATTGGCTTTTGGCATAGGTCAGATTCTACCTGAATTCTGGCGGCGTTATTGTCTGCCCATGAGCCTGCATTTGTGTGAGTCTTGATGCTCCGGTGGCATTGCTATTCTAAGTTTTTTATCTATAGAACAAAATTATGGCTTACGATTCCATTCCATTTATCATCCCCGTTCTGGCTACAGGGTACATCTTGGCAGTCTACCTCCTTTTGAGATTAGCGCAACGATCGGGAGCCTAAAAATAGGTACTCCAATGATTCGATTGAGTTATATCCCGCCATTCAGTGGATCTGTAAGGCAGAGTTCTTAGGATTCTGCCTCACTGCATGCATCTACACTGTCAGGGTTCATCTAAGTTCAAGGTTAGGGGTAGGTTTTATGTCTACCCTGGAAGATTTCGGGCATCCATAAGGGGATGCCCCTACCCTAAATAACTGGTTGTAATCATTGTGATGCTAAAGATTACTCGATCGCTCCGCCAGTTCTAGAGATTTAGGCGGGCGAATTGTTGTTGTGACATCAACTTGCTCAACGATCGGCGTACAACCCAACCATTGAACTGACAATTGCGCGAACGTCGCAGGGCACCCACTGACATAGAACTGGGTTGGCATAGCGGTTCGCATATTTCTTAGCCCTAGTAGCTCTAGTTCCCGTGCCGCCGCCGCTACTACATGAACGGCTGGATCGATCAACCGAACGGAACGCGACAGGATCGATCGAATCACGGGCGAAAGCAGGGGGTAGTGAGTACAGCCATAGACTAGCGTGTCGATCTGCTGCTCGATTAGAGGAGCTAGATACTCCTGAATCATTTTGCGCGTGTAGGGATCATTGACTCGATTGCTCTCAATTAATGGCACGAGTTCTGGACAGCCTACTTCCCAAACATCGACCATTGGGTTGATTTCTTGAATCGCTTGCTGATAAGCGTTGCTGTTGGCGGTGGCTGGAGTCGCAATCACGCCAATGCGCTTGCCCTGCTGAACGGCAGCCCGTGCGCCCGGTAGAATCACGCCCAAAATCGGGATATCAAACTCCGATCGCACGGTTTCTAATGCTAGAGCGGAACCCGTATTACATGCCATAATCACCATTTTCACACCCTGCTGTACCATCCAACTCAGAATCTCACGAACAAATTGCGAAATCTCTGCCTGTGAGCGGTTGCCATAGGGTAAACGAGCCGTATCACTGAAATAAAGAATGGATTCGTTTGGCAATTGACGGTACAGTTCCCGCAGCACCGTTAACGCCCCTACGCCGCTATCAAAGATACCGATTCTAGAGCGTTGTAGCGTGTTGAGTGCAGAAAACATTAGCTGAGGTTTGGGTTCAAACTGGGAATCATTCATAAGGGTTGGATGCTGCGATCGGGCTGACTGGCGCTTCAGAGTCTCAGTTGCGACACGGATTAAGGATATGCACTATAGATAGAGGTTAATTGTTGAAAAATAGCGAATTTCACTCTACCTCTAGAAAAATTGTCTTGTTTGAGTGATGAGTCTATCACAAACTTCTGAGAACGGATGGTACTATTACCTTTCTTTGAAGGGTTGACGCTCGAGTGCCAGTTCGCGCACTGGATTACGAGGGTTTCGATCGTCCTTTAGTTATTTGGAGCCTATCCGAAAGTTCATTTTGTGGGGTGGGCATTGCCCACCCTACCTGAGATAGATCAAATGCGATCGAGGTTTTCGGATAGGCTTTTAGATTCCTGGACAACTTTTCCTTCCGGTTGGTCAGCATCCTGGAAGACAACGCGCAACAGAGGCGGAGCCAGAAACGTAGTTAAGATCACCATGACGATGATTGCCGCATCTAAGGACTCTGATAAAATCCCTGTTGCTGATCCGACGCCTGCAAAGACCAGCCCAACTTCCCCCCTCGGAATCATGCCAATGCCGATCGCCAATCGATTAATTCCAGGTTGCCCAAACACGGCTGCTCCAGTAACGATCTTGCCGACAATGGCAACAACTACGAGAAAAGTAGCAATGATCAGCCCTTCTCGGTTTTCAGGATTAAATGGATTAAGGACACTGACATCGGTTTTGGCACCCACAACCACAAAGAAAATGGGAACGAACATATCCGCGATCGGAATCAACTGTTCTTCTAGTTCCTTACGTTTCTCTGTTTCCGCCAACACTAGTCCAGCCGCGAATGCACCCAGAATTGCTTCCAACTGAATCGCTGCTCCAACATATGACAGAATGAACGCAAAGATCAGCGATGAAAGAATCAGTTGTCCTCTTGTTTTGAGTTGATCGACTAATATAACAAAGTATGGACTGAGTAAGCGTCCGAGTAGAATTGATCCAATTAGAAATATCGTTGCTCCAATAATCAAATAGACGATATTGGAAATTTCAATTTCTCCTGTTTTCGCCAAACTCGCCACGACTGCCAGAACAATAATGCCCAACACGTCATCCAAGACGGCTGCGCCAATAATAATTTGACCTTCTTTAGAAGTGAGTCGTTGAATCTCTGCTAACACTTTCGCCGTAATGCCGATGCTCGTTGCGGTTAAGGCGGCTCCCGCAAAGATCGCAGGTATCACAGGGACATTGAATAACGCAATTAATCCGGTAGTGCCGATCGCAAAAGGAACTGCCACTCCAACGGCTGCCACCAGTGCCGCCTGTGGACCCACCCGGATTAGCTCATTTAAATCGGATTCCAAGCCAATCTCAAATAGCAGGATAATCACACCGAGTTCTGAGAGCACTGAAATCACTTCACTGATCGATTCAGCCACGCTTGGGGTTAGTTCTGAAGTCAAACCTGCTGTCGATTGGAGGAAGGTGAGGATCAGAGAATCTATTTCTCCATCGGCTCCAGGAAAACCCAGCAGATTCAACGCTGAAACTCCAACTACCACACCCCCAATTAATTCTCCGAGTACGGGTGGGAGATTAATTCGAGCGCAAATTTCTCCGACTAGTTTGGATGCCAGATAAATGACCACCAAGCTAAGTAAGACCCCTACCAGCACCAGGGACCCGCTTTCGGCGGCAGTCGCAGTAGCGAATAGGGGGGAAGTAGAATTGAATGAAAAGGGAATAGCCGACGTTAGATTGTTTAAGCTAACAAAGGTTGTCCAAGGAATCAGATCAACCATGCATTCTGTAGAACTCATCCTGTCTAATGTACAAGGTTCTTAACAAGATGAGGAGTAGTCTGAAGAGCGAATTTTGAGGAATTAGACAAACACTCGATGTTGGAGTGAGGGCATTTGACGACGAACTTGCTCCAAGCGGGACGGCTCGATCGCCGCGATCGCCACTCCGGGTTTGCCGCCTGCATCTGCCAAAATAATCCCCCACGGATCGATGATGACCGCGTGACCGTGGGATTGACGGATGGCATTGTGTCTGCCAGTCTGAGCAGGCGCAATCACGTAACACGTATTTTCGATCGCCCGTGCCTGCAACAACACTTGCCAATGATCTTTGCCTGTGTATGCCGTGAAAGCGGCTGGAATAAACAATACTTCTGCACCCATCTGGGATAAATGCCGATAGAGTTCGGGAAAGCGCACATCATAGCAAACGGATAGCCCTAAATTACCAAATTCTTTGGAAGGATGGATCGGAGGTAGGCGCATTCCCGCTAACACAGTTTGAGACTCTTGATAGGTATTGCCATCGGGGAGATTGACATCAAACAGATGAACCTTCTCATAGCGAACCAGTTCCTCTCCTTCAGACCCAACCAAAAGAGCCGTATTGTAGACTTTGCCTGTCCCAGTAGGTACGGGATAGCCACCGCCAAGGAGAGTGATCTGATATCGTTGTGCCATTGTTTTGAGGAATTTCTCGCTGGCTTGGGCGATCGCCTCCGCTTGCGCCATCTTGGCGTCTTCGTCACCCAGGAAAGAGAAGTTTTCTGGCAGACACACTAATTCAGCCCCTTGCCGCACTGCAAGGTCAATTAAATCTTCTGCCTGCGCCAAGTTTTTGTCGAGATCTGGCAGGCTATTCAGTTGCACCGCAGCAGCAAGATAAGACTTCATAGAAGCAAGAGACGGGTCGATGACTAAACAAAATTAGAATGTATCCAGAATTGCACAAACTGGATACTTTCAGTTTAGAATCTTCTAAACCCTGAAGCTAGTCAACCCGGCACCAATAGCAAGGCTCTCAATCAACTCACGAATCGTTCGATCTTGCTCTGGAAGGATTCGATTCGCTATTGGACCGAGGTAGGCAAATTGGCTGAGTTGACTGGGATGATCGGCTGAACTTTCCTAAACAATAATGAGTTGTCAATCTTAGCCTGCACAATTCAGAACCTAAGACGTTCACGACTTTTCCACGAACTTAGTCCAAATTCTAAGATTATCAACGCAATAACCGTTGAAAAGCTCAGTAAATTCCCTTAACCTCTTGAAAAACTTTGTAAAGTCTCCGTAAATTCCCCGTTTTCCAGACTTGCTAAACCTGGAGTAAGTGCTATTTAATTTTCTCAATACTCGTAATATCGTTCTGCTGAACCATTCCGCCGCAGGCTTTTATAGCCATTCCGTTGGACTGGGTGCGTACCTACAGAGGAATCAGCAAGGTCTGTTGTTCTATGGAGTCAACCCAGCAAGATGTCGAACGTTAATCCTATCAGCCTCTCCCTCCACCATCCACTCACTCTGCTCAGACGAAATCCCCTTTTGTCTGATTTATTATTAGCCGACTGCAACTATGACCTTGATGAAGTTTCAACGGTGATTGAACCACTTCTTCAAGCTCCTAAGCGATGCAGAGTCACAGGACTTTACATTCAAGCCGTTTCCAGAGGCAGTACAGCCTTTTTGGCCACAAACTTGATTGAAGATCAAATTGCCGAAGTCACACCGATTTCTTCAAGTTGGTTGATTGGGCGCAGCGTGGCTTGTGCCATCCCGATTCAGCATAATTCTGTCTCACGCCGACATGCCGTAATTGGGCATCACCCTTACGATGGGTTTTATATCGCTGATCTGGGTAGCCGGAATGGGACGTGGGTCAATCGCCGTCGGATTGTTTCTTCAGAGCGGCAGATCCTCCAAGATGGAGATTTCATTCAAGTCGGTATTCTAGGAGTTGAATTTTTTGTTGCAAGCTGGGGAGATTTGCCCGCTAACGCCGATGAGACCGATATTGGGCTGCTCGATCGCCCATGAAGCCCTACCAGCAAGTGCCGATTGTCGAATGTGGAGAAGCCTTAATCGCCATTCCCCTAACGCAGTTTGCGGTGGAGCAACCGCATCCCTATGTGAGAGTGGCGGCTCCCTACGGCGACAAATCTCCTTACTCCTTGCGTCAAGGAGTGCTAGATCGCTTGCTCAAGGCACAAGATCTCTTGCAAAATGAACATCCGAACTGGCGGATTCAAATTTTTGATGCCTATCGTCCGCTAGCCGTCCAACACTATATGGTGAATTACGCCTTCGCTCAGAGCCTCGCCGCTAAAAACCTAAACCCTGATGAGCTAACCGAAATTCAACGGCAAGAAATTTTAGAGCAGGTCTATCAATTTTGGGCGATTCCGAGCTATGACCCTACAACTCCACCGCCCCACAGCACCGGAGCCGCCGTAGATGTCACGCTGGTTGATGCCAGAGGAAACGCAGTAGAGATGGGTTCACCCATTGATGAAATGTCTCCGCGTTCTTACCCAAATTACTTTGTCGATGCATCAGAACCAGTTACCCAACTGTTTCACCAAAATCGCCAATTGCTCAAACAGGTGATGGTCATGGCTGGATTTCGACAGCACCCCAGAGAATGGTGGCACTTTTCATTTGGCGATCAGGTGTGGGCGTGGCTGATTAATGAAGATGATCCAACGGCTCAGCAATTGGCGCGATATGGGGCGATCGAATTTTTGCACCAGAATTAATGGCAGAGCCGCTTATTGGGCGCAATAGGCATTAATTTCGTTTACCAATGATCCTTCTTGACTGGTTGCAGCTTTGAATTCGTTGTAAGCATTTTTACCCGCTTGAGTATCCTTAGATTGAGCCGCCGATAGCATATCGCGGGTAGTTTCGCCAATTTCGGCGTACATTGCGGCATAGCGAGTTTGGAAACCCTTCAGGTTCTCATCGGAGAGTTGTAAGGATTCCATATCGGTCTTGGCTTGATCAGCAGCTTCAGCAACCTTATTAATTACAGCAAGACTATCAGAGGGGTTCGTTGTGGAACTGGCATTTTGTGCCACTGTCTGCACATTAGTGACTACCTGATTTGCGACATCAATGAGTTGTTTACATTGAGAAAGCTTGCTTTCAGAGCAACTGGCAACAAGAAGCCCTAGCGTAACAACAGCAGATGCTCTGATTGTGTATTTACAGACAGGCTGATTCCAGAAAGACATACAACTTCTCCTCAACGAGATGCTAGATAGGGAGGTTAACCAGAGGTCAATCGACTTAGATGTTAAATCAATGGTGGAGCGATCATCCAATTTTGATCGAATGCCGTCAATCGAATCAGATCAATAGATCGATACTGATTGATATCGATCGAGCAATCTATAGCGGTTTTCAATTGTGTCAAATACATCAAGCTTATACGGGCACGGCATGCCGTGCCCCTTCAC
The DNA here is from genome assembly GCA_012033255.1 of Cyanobacteria bacterium RU_5_0. GTDB lineage: Bacteria > Cyanobacteriota > Cyanobacteriia > Elainellales > Elainellaceae > JAAUSF01. Next base: position 23,889 of record JAAUSF010000001.1, on the reverse strand, counting down.
GTATTGCATTCAACTGAAAACTACGGTAGTCAATCTAGTTATACGGATTTAATCGGCTCCCGGATATCCCCGTTAGAAATTGTGACACTTTCTGGTGCATTTACTTTCTGGTGCATTTATAAGGGGGATGGGGGCAAGGAAGAATTCCATGTCGCTCTCTAATCCCCAATCCTTTTACATCCTTATACGCCCTAATTCTCTACATTGAGGACTCTGTTCGCAACTCCTGTAGCAATTGCTTTAGCTCAGCCGGTTTAGCTTTGTAAACTTCGCCGCAAAAATGACAGATCGCTTCTGCATCTTCGCCGGAGTTAATCATGTCTTGGAGTTCGGCTTCGCCTAGGATTTTGAGTGCGCCGAGAACGCGATCGAACGAGCAACCGCAGTGGAACCGCACCATCTGAGTCTCTGGTAAAACCTCCAACCCCATATCTCCCATCAAGTCGTGGAAAATTTGGGGGAGTGATTTGCCTGCCTGGAGGAGAGGCGTAAACCCAGTTAGTGTGGCAATTCGAGATTCCAATTTTTCGACGAGTGCTTCGTCTCTGGCGGCTTTGGGCAACACTTGCACTAACAATCCTCCGGCGGCTGTGACACCTTCTGCACCAACAAAGACTCCTAACACGGCGGCTGATGGCGTTTGTTCAGAGTTAACGAGATAGTGCGTAATATCATCGCCAATCTCCCCAGAAACCAACTGCACCGTACTAGAGTATGGGTAGCCGTAGCCCACATCCCGCACAACATATAGAAAACCATCCCGACCCACGGCACCGCCGACATCCAGTTTGCCTTTCGCATTGGGAGGGAGTTCGATCGTCGAATTGTCTACATAACCGCGCACCGTACCATCTAATCCGGCGTCAACCAAAATTCCGCCTAATGGTCCATTGCCTCGCACCCGAATATTCACTCTAGACTCCGCCCGCTTCATGTTGGACGCTAACAACAACCCTGCTGCCATCGTCCGACCCAATGCGGCGGTTGCCACATATGAAAGCTGATGGCGTTGTCGTGCCTCTTCTGTTAAGCGAGTTGTAATCACGCCGACAGTGCGAATCCCTCCATCGGCGGCTGTTGCTCGAATTAGTTGATCTGCCATGAAAACCCTATACACTTCTTAACAATCCCTATTCTTCCTATTCTAGGCTGTTCGCTTCCAAGCCATGAATGAGTCACTGATGCAAAACTCAGGCGATTCTCAGGCAGAGACGTTAGCCTGATCCAATGATTTTGCTTAGAGTGACAGAGATAGGCAAATTCAAAGATAAAGTGTCTGGAGCATTGGTTTAACTGGGAGCTATGAAAATGGAGCAGTATTATAAGCCAGAACATCTTGCACAGTTTAGTCAGGTTCGTGAAGGACATCCAGAACTGGCAGACAAGTTTTTTGCTTACTATGGAGCCGTGTTTGCAGAGGGAGCGCTATCCGTTCGCGAAAAGGCATTGATTGCTCTAGCCGTGGCACATACGGTTCAGTGTCCCTATTGTATTGATGCTTATAGTAAAGAGTGTTTGCAGCAAGGAGCCGACTTGGAGCAAATGACGGAGGCAATTCATGTAGCAACAGCGATTCGAGGGGGAGCGTCTTTGGTGCATGGAATGCAGATGTTGGATCATGTGAAGCAGTTGGCGATGTGAGGGAGTGATGGGGAGAGGGGGAGAGGGGATCATTCGAGTAGCAGATGACAGATCGCTCATGGATGGTTCATGGCTGTCCATTGATAGTTCAGTATCCGTTTGAGAGGAAGTTTTTTGATGGTTGAAGCGACACAACAATCGGGAGTAGGAATGATTGAGGGGTTGGATTTAGACAGCCCGATCGCAGGAGCAAAACCCACTACGTCATTGATGCGACGACGATCGCCCCTTAGTTCTCCGCAAGCGCAACTCGATCGCTTAGAATCACTGGATCTGGCTCATACGCCTCAAGCGAGTGATTTTTTGGAGCGACTTGCCAGTGCTGGATGGGAAACGCTGCGTCCGGCAAAACTGGAAATTTTTCAAATTAATGTTGGCAAGCTGTGTAACATGGCGTGTCGGCATTGCCATGTGGATGCAGGACCCGATCGCCACGAAATGATGGATCGAGACACGATCGACGCTTGCCTCCAAGCTCTCGATCAAACAGAAGCTCATACCGTGGATATTACAGGCGGTGCCCCAGAGTTGAATCCACATTTTCGCTATCTGGTCGATCAGTGTGTTTCACGCGGGAAGCAGGTGATCGATCGCTGCAATCTTACAGTCTTGCTGTTGCCGCCAATGCAGGATTTGCCAGAGTGGTTAGCTGAGCGGGGCGTAGAAGTAGTCTGTTCGTTGCCACACTATCGCAAGTTCAACACCGATGCTCAGCGAGGCGAAGGCACGTTTGAGAAATCGATCGAAGCGATGCGGCGGCTGAATGCGGTGGGCTATGGCAAGGGCGATCCGCAGCGACGATTAACACTGATGTCGAATCCAGTTGGCGCATTTCTCGCTAGCGGTCAATCCAAGATGGAGCAAGAATGGCAAGCCGGATTGATGAAAAACTTTGGGGTAAGCTTCGATCGCCTGATCACTCTCAACAACATGCCGATTTCCCGCTTCCTGGAATGGCTAGAACAATCAGGCAATTTGCAAACCTATATGGAGTTACTGGTTCGTTCTTTTAACCCAGCGACGGTTTCTGGCTTGATGTGCCGCAATACACTGTCCGTTTCATGGGACGGGCGGTTATTTGACTGTGACTTTAACCAAATGCTGGACTTAGAAATTCAGCAGCCCACTGGAGCCACTGGAGCCACTGGAGCCACTGGAGAACGTCCTCACGTCCGAGACTTCAACCCTAAACTGTTAGCTCAACGGCACATTGTTACAGCGCGGCATTGCTTCGGCTGTACAGCAGGTGCAGGGAGTTCGTGTGGAGGGGCGATCGAGCAGTGACGTTGTGTACAATTTGTTTCCATCTCTTGTAGGATGAGCGTTTCGCCCCTCTAGATCGGGGCAGGCAGGGTGCCTGTCCCACCAAGAAATTAAGGCTTGTTGCCCTAAAGTTGCACATCGCGTCAATAGCAATTAACGCCATACAGCCGTTTCCCCTTGCATAAGCCCCCCATCCCCCCATCCCCCCATCCACACGCAATTGTGGTTTACTCATCTGAAAATCGCTGTAATTTGCGTGTAGGGGTAGTGCCATGTGCCTCCCCGATTGACATTTGTAATTTCTGTAACAGTTCGTCGTGTCCTAGAAAACTTCCTATCTTTCGACAGAGGGAAATTAGGCAGGATATTCGGCATTTTGAAAACAGGGAAACCTTGGTGTAAATATTTAATATTCCTGTTTTAATATTCCTGGATACGGCTTCACAATCATGGCTAAACCAACCCTTATCCGAAAAGCAATTATTGCGGCGCGATCGGCAGAAGAAGCAAGAATGGAACAAGAACGGATACGTACCATTCATCTCCTGCTAGAACATTTGCTCGAACGCGAAGAAGCGACTGCAAAGCTGATATTAGCGTGTCTTTATGATGTCGGTTCAGTGAATCTAATTAATCACAAAATTCATCATCGATCCCTCAATCGATTCACAAAATGGATTGCTCAACTTTCTAAACCCATCTTTCAAATTGTGGCGCTGCGTTGGTTTAAGCAGAACTGTCCTGGCTTAATTGCAGAATGGCTGCACTCCCAGGTCAAATTTAAGCAACCAGAACAGCTGAAGCAGATCGTTTCTGAAGTAAATGCGATCGAATCAACCTCTCCAGAGTTTTTAGAGCGTCGATCGCAGGAGTTATTGCGCTTGCGTTCTCAAGTGAAAATGCTCACCGCCTTGCTGCTTGGAGTGACGATCGCTTTAGGCGGAACCGTGGCATGGCTGGCACATCGATCGCAGCCCAATGTGTGGCAATCGACGAGTCATGTTCAGACCCTTACATCAGAAATGTTTGTGCAGCAGCCGATCGAATCTAGTCGATATCAGTTTCAGGATTCCAAGGATGAACGATGAGGCGATCGGTTTCAAATATAGCCATAGTCATATTGGTTAGGACATTTTTGTGGGGCGGCTCCGCCGCCCCACAAAAATGTCCATGTCCTAACCTAACTAACTACAGCTATAGATATAGTTCTTGGTTTGCAACCCTACAAAAATAGGGCAGGTTACTCCTACCCCATTGTGAAAGCAGATTGTCTAGCTTTAGAACTTATGGAGCTAAGGCATGACCGCGCAACAGACTGCCGATCGTCTTCGCGGTAATCTTCAATTGCACGATCGGGTTAGCCGGAACGACGGTTTTGTATAAGTAGCTATCGAACGTGAGTTTTTGCACATCGCGATCGGCACACATCTCCACAAACGCTTCACGAGCCGCATCCGATCGATAGAACACGGTTTGCAGCAGATCCAGTACTTTGTAGGTCGTGCCGTACTTTTTATCCCACCGCTTCAAGTAGACTTTCAGGTCATCTTCGGAAGGAATACGCTGTCCTTGGCGAGAGAATTCCACGATCGTCTCAGCACACATCCGCCCAGATTTTGCCGCGAAGTAAATGCCTTCTCCAGAGGACTTGGTGACATACCCTGCCGCATCACCCACAAGCGCCACCCGACCAACCACACGCCGAGGTCTAGGATGCTCCGGGATGGGATGCGCTTCGACTTTGATGATCGTACCGCCTTCCAGTTTCCGAGCCGCCCGTGCCCGAATTCCAGCTTGCAGGTCTTTGATGATCGCTTTATTCACCTTCATCGTGCCTGTGCCAACGGCAACGTGATCGTACTTTGGGAAGACCCAGGCATAGAAATCTGGCGAGACATCGGTGCCCACATACATCTCGGCGCGATCTTCGTAATAGCGCATCTTGTCTTCTGGCAGCCGAATCCGCTCTTGGAAGGCGATCGCATAGTTGTAATCACCCGCATCGATCGCCTTTGCCACACGAGAATTTGCCCCATCTGCCCCAATCACCAGATCCACTTGCAGCGTCTTGGCGGTTCCTTCCAAGTTACCGTCCGAATGATCCGCATAATGAATCGTATAAGGATCAGTGCTGTTTGAGGGCAGATCTAGCGTATGAACAGTGCCGTTAATCAGCATTGCACCGAGTTTTGATGCTCGATCGCGAAGGAAGCCATCTAAGACTTCCCGACGGCACATCCCAATATACTCATCCTCTTTAAGAGTGCTGCCAATATCGACTTCAACATTGGAAGGCGAGATCATTTTCATCTTGCGAACTTGCCGATCGATGATCTCTGGTGGCAGATCAAACTCACTCACCATGCAGAGGGGAATCGCACCGCCACAGGGTTTGGCATTATCTAACTTCCGTTCAATTAAGTAGGTTTCAATTCCAGCTTTTGCTAACGTCTCAGCAGCAGAGGAACCTGCCGGACCCGATCCAACAACAGCAACCCGTAGTGTCAAAGGTATATCTCCTAGTCTTTTAAGACTACGGAAAGCATCGTACCACGGACGTTGTAGCCTATTCAGTTCGATCGCAAAGATGTAATCGAAATGAAACAGAGCTTAATATTACTTAGGTGAAGAGAGCAGAAGCATTACGAAGTATTTTCGGCAATGTTAAAAAATCGGGTAGGAGAGTCCTACCCGAACACTCTGAAGAACGTGAATTAGGCTAGCGATTAAACGCCAACCGTCGTTTTCGTGACAGCAACCAGTTCTCCCTTCGCATACTTCGCAGCATACTCTTCCAAAGAGACTTGCTTGATCTTGCTCGCATTGCCTGCGGTACCGAATTGCTGATAGCGATCGGCGCACACTTTCTGCATATATTTGATGGACGGCTTCAGGAAGTGACGAGGATCGAATTCCTTGGGATCAGCCGCGAGAGCTTCACGCACCGCCGCCGTAATTGCCAAGCGGTTGTCAGTGTCAATATTGACTTTACGAACACCGCTCTTGATGCCCTTCTGAATTTCTTCAACAGGCACTCCATAGGTTTCAGGAATCGCGCCGCCATACTGGTTGATCAGCGCAATCAGATCTTCAGGAACGGAGGAAGATCCGTGCATGACCAAATGAGTGTTGGGCAAGCGGCGGTGAATTTCTTCGATGCGGCTGATTGCTAGAATTTCACCCGTCGGTTTGCGGGTGAACTTATAGGCACCGTGGCTGGTGCCGATCGCCACTGCTAATGCATCGACCTGAGTTTGCTCCACAAACTGAACCGCCTCATCTGGGTCAGTTAGAAGCTGATCATGAGAGAGCGTTCCCTCAAAACCGTGACCGTCTTCCTTATCTCCTTGGCCCGTTTCCAGAGAGCCAAGGCAACCAAGTTCGCCTTCAACGCTAGCACCAATTGCATGAGCCACTTTCACCACTTCGCTAGTCACGCGAACGTTGTACTCAAAGCTGGCAGGAGATTTAGCATCGGCTTCCAGAGAACCGTCCATCATGACGCTGGTGAAGCCATTTTTCAGGGCTGAATAGCAGGTTGCTGGTTCATTCCCGTGATCCTGGTGCATGACGATGGGAATGTGGGGATAGGTTTCGATAGCAGCCAGAATAAGGTGACGGAGGAAATTTTCGCCAGCGTACTTACGAGCGCCACGAGAGGCTTGCAAAATCACAGGGCTGTCTGTCTGCTGAGCAGCCTGCATGATTGACTGAATCTGCTCCATGTTGTTAACGTTAAATGCTGGAATACCGTAACCGTTTTCGGCAGCATGATCCAGCAATAGTCGCATTGGCACAAGTGCCATAGGGATTCCTCCTAATTGGTGTGATTAGCTTACGTTGGCTCAGAACAGAAATCTTACGATAATCTTAAGATACTTTTCCCACTGCGGTAAATTGTATCGATCGATTTACAAATCTCAACCCTTGCTCAAAACTGCCTCAGAAATGATCACAGTACAAAAAAGCTACTGGTTGCAGTGACGCTTCCAGGCAAGCCTTGACGGTTTAGGTTTACATGTTTAGGTTTACATATTGCTAAGTATAAATGCTCATGGTGTTTTTTGCATAAGATTAATTAAGAGTCGGTCGGACAGCCGATCGCCCCTACTTAAACCGAATTGAGGCAATACCTAGCTTTGGTGCGGCTTTAGCAATATGAACACGTCTTAACCATACGGCACGAGTTGCTAATTTATCAGGACATTCAATAATCAGTTCACTACTTTGTAGCGATAGATTGCATTGCTCCAGCATTCGTCGATGGGTAAGCCGTTGCCGTTGCAAAAACAAAGCGATCGTCCGTGATTGGAACCCTGTGTAGTCCATTTTTAAAGTGTTTTCTTTATAAGATAGAGCTTACAAGGGTAAGTTGACTTCGTAAAGACTTTTCTTTATTTTGTTGCTATGGGAATTAAAGCAACCGATCAATCAACAGTCGTTCGCACTCGTCGCGCTATCGTTAAGCTCCTGAAACAAGAAGGACCCACAGATGCGTTGGCATTGTCTGTTCGCTTAAAAGTGACTGCAATGGCAGTGCGTCAGCATTTGTATGAACTGCAAAAACAGGGGTTAGTCACTTACTCAGAAGAACCGCGATCGATGGGGCGTCCAGCTAAGATCTGGGAATTGACGCCTGCTGCCGATCGCCTGTTTCCGGATGGCTATGCTGAATTAACGTTGAGCTTAATCCATTTAGTGAAGGAAGCATTTGGGGAAGCTGGACTCGATCGTCTCTTAGACATCAGAACTCAGCAACAAATTGCGGCATATCACGCCCAAATGACGGACTTAGAATCATTGCAACAGCGATTGGAAATTTTAGCCGCCATCCGAACCGATGAAGGATACATGGCAGAAATTCAACCATTAGCGGATGGTTCATTCTTACTTATTGAAAATCACTGTCCCATTTGTGCAGCAGCAACCGCTTGCATAGGACTTTGTGCAAAAGAATTAGAAATGTTCCAAGCCATCTTGGGAGAAGAGGCGATCGTTGAGCGGAAGGAACACATCATTGCAGGTGAACGGCGCTGCGTCTATCGAGTGTTTTATTCTGTCGAATTGCTTGGTAATCGGTAATGGGTGATGCTTATTACGGCAACCCATCAAGGCTGTTGCCATTGGTCAAAGACATCTTTCACCAAAGCTTCGCGTATCCAAATTTTAGTAATAATCACTAACGGTAATGCCAAAAATAGCCCTATCACGCCAAAAAAAGTCGCAAATACAATTTGAGAAAGCAGTGTAATAGCGGGCGGCAGAGACACATGTTCTTTCATGACCCAAGGCACAATCACATAACTTTCAAGCTGTTGAATCAGAAAGTAAAGTCCGGCGATCGGCAGTGCTTTCCACGGAGCATCCAGTAGGGCGATCGCCAATGGTGGAAACATTGCTGCGATATAGCCAATGTTAGGAATCAGTTCACAAAAGCCTGCCCACAATGCACTTGACAATCCAAGGGGTACTCCTAATATCCATAGTCCTAACCCACTCAACAGAGATATTACTACCATTGTGATGAATGTTGCTGTCATCCAGCCTCCCAAATCAGTTTCACATTGAGTGAGAATGTCATTCACTCGTGAACGATAAAAGGCAGGAAAAAGCCGGATAAAAGGCTGGCGATATTGTTGAGGATTGGCTAACAGCATAACGGTTAAAACCAGCACCAATACCAGCTTTAGAATGATTGAAAGTAAATCAGAAATCCAGAGAAAGACGTGATCAAAAATATGTTTTACTAAAGGCTGACTCTGTTGAACTAACAATTCCATTAGCTGGATATCTTCTGCCCATTGCCCTGGAATGCGAATTTTTAACCCTTCTAATTGAGTTTCTGCCTCGTTAATTATCTCAGGAAACAGAGCAACAAATTTTTGTGATTCCTCGACGAAAGGAGGGACAACTAATCCGATAAAACTAGTCACTAAGATGAAAAAAGAAAGAATAGCGATGCTAACTGCCGAACCACGATCGACCCCAAATTTTTGCAGACGTTGCACTAACCGGTTGAGTGTGGTTGCCAGAACGATCGCCACTAGCAGCAACAGCAATACCTGACGAATGCGCCACAGGATATAAAGCGAGACTAATAGTGCCAGTATACCGAGCCAGCCCACTTTCATAAAATATCCTTCTCAGGCGGATGACATTGCGGCTTGTGAAATTGCTTAGCAGAATATCAATCTTTTGCCTCAATTTCATCCCTCTAAAAGCCGAAATCACCTCTCTTAGAGGCGAGCGTTGACGCTGATCAAGGCTTGCGAATCGTTTCAGACTAACACTATTTATCTCTGCTATTTATCTCTGCGATCGCCTTTAGACAGGATGACGAGAGCTTTATCAATGTCGCGAACCTTGATCGCCCTAAGTGCAGTCAGGATGGCTCTAATTAGAGCTACTTCATCATCGGAAAGTGTGACCATACTTTAAACTCCATAGAAAACTAGCCCAGATATCCCAAGGGTTCTAGGTGTTTTTGTGTTGCTACTAATAATACGGCAATAGCCTTTATAAGGCAATATCTCTAGATTTGTAGTATTAAACCAAGGAACATAAGTAAATTGCCGTAAACACAATCAAGATAGTGCCAAAACCAGCTAAACCACAGATTAGGGTTTACATCACTGAGGATAAAGATCGTTTGCTCAAAGCGATCGCAGGTATCAAAGACTCTTCAGTTAATGCGATCGTGAATGAGGCGATCGATCATTGGTTGGCTGAATCAGAGCAAAAAGAAATTGTTGAAAAATTTAACCTCGATCGGTTGGATGAGGTTGATTAGAGTGGGCATCAAGTTTTGGCAGGTATGGATAGTTCTGTTAGTGCGATCGTGGTAGAGAATCTGTTTGCACTTTGAAGGTAATGTTCATTCTTGAATTAAGATGGATCGCTCTCCACGCTGCGGAAGAACCCGACCGATAATTCGACTTTGTGAATATCCTTGTGATTGCAGAGCCGCAAGGCAAGCTTCAGCCCGATCGCCAGGAACAGCCGCTAGTAAGCCACCGGAGGTTTGAGGATCAAACAAAATAGGATAGAGAGGACGATCGCGCACGTTTGCCAAATTCGCAATAGAACGAGCAGCAGATAAATTTTGCGGATATAGCGAACTATGAATCCCTTGCTGAATGGTTTCTTTAGTGCCATCTAACGCTGGAATTGCATTTAGATTGAGTTCGACTGCGACCCTTGATGCGTTCACCATTTCCAGCAAATGTCCGAGTAAACCAAATCCTGTGACATCAGTACAAGCGGTTGTTTGGTGTTCCCGAAGAGAGACAACGGCGGCTTGGTTGGACAGGATCATCGATCGAATCGCGTCTTCAATCCAGCGTCCCTTTGCCTTCAGCCGCATATCCGCCGCAAACAGGATTCCGGTTCCCAAGGCTTTCGTCAGAATCAGTACTTGTCCGGGTACCATACCCCTCTTGCGCCAGAGCCGATCGACCGTCGCTAACCCGTTGCAGGCAAGTCCGAGGGCAAGCTCAGATCCTTCAATCGTGTGTCCACCAATCAGCGAGGCATTCACTTGGTTCAAAACGTTTACTGCGCCAGACAGCAATTGATAGAGCGTTTCCTCCAATTTGGTTTCTACAGCATACGGAAGCGTCGCGATCGCCAACCCACTCTGCGGCGCGGCTCCCATCGCAAAAATATCACTTAGACAGTGATTGGCGGCAATTTGCCCAAACAAGAACGGATCATTAATCAGGGCAGGGAAATAGTCGATCGTCTGCACCATCACCTGCCCCACCGGCACCTTAACCACTGCCGCATCATCTGCATCATCCAGCCCAATTAAAACATCCTCTCGCTCAGCCGCGCATTGTTCCTGCTTAATTCGAGTCAAAACCCGCGTCAGTACGGAACTGCCAACCTTGGAACCACAGCCCGCGCAGCGCATGGTGGGAGGGGAGGGGTTTTGAGTTTTGAGTTTTGAGTGTGTGAATGACAGATCTGTTGCAGAATCTGGTGCTGTCATTGGTTTTAAGTTGCTGAACTTTATCATAAACTGGCGATCGATCCAGTCTTTCCAGCGCCAAATGAGGGGATGAGGACCGAAACCAAATGTGCTGCGAGAGGCAATGGCTGAACGATCGCCTGTGCCAATCAAAATCAGAAATTCTTTCTGAGGCACAAATGAACGAGGTGATTGATCCAACAATACTCGACGCAAATTTTGCACCAGCGGCGTTCCTTGCCGAACAGCAAACACACCCGCTTTAGGGCGCGGATGTTTGACCATTGTGGCAACGTCACCTGCGGCGAACACCTGCGGATGAGAAACCGACCGGAGCGTCTCGCTAACCTGAATAAAACCGCGATCGTCTGTTGCCAGACCCGATTCCCGCAGCCATGATGCAGCCGATGCTTGTGTCACCCAAAACACATAATCACAGGCGATCGTCAACCCTGATTTACAGCGAAGCAACTTCTCCTGATCTCCTCCTGTCGTTATCCCTTCAGATGGCTCGATCGAGGAGACTGTTTCTCCAAGATGCAGACACACATCTCGACGGAGCAGGAGTTGCTGCAAGCGATCGCCAACCCAAGCGTTTCGCTCTGGAATCAGGTGGCAACCCCGATGCAACAAATGAATTTCTAGATGGCGATCGGGCAGTTGAACATTTCGATAAATGTCGCTAAGCCGTGACTGAATCGCCAAGGTTAACTCAACGCCACCGGCTCCTCCACCCACGATCGCGACCCGAATGGGTCGCTCTGGATTTTGGATCACACTCGCAACGACCTGATCCCAGTAGCGCAAAAATTGGGCGATCGGCTTTACAGGAATTGCATACTCTGAGGCTCCAGTCACAGAGACATCGGTGGGAGTGCTGCCAATGTCGATTGAGAGGAGGTCAAAAGCAATGGATGGATGATTTGCCAATTGCACTCGGTTGTTATCTAAATCAAGCCCAATAGCGCGATCGACGATCATATGGGCTTGAGCAAATTGACTCAAAGGTCGTAGATCGATATGGCAATCATCAAAATCATATAATCCTGCAACATATCCTGGCAGCATCCCTGAATACGGCGTATGAGACACATCCGTGATCAAGGTAACTCGGACTCCAGGCAGCGGTTCCATGCCAAGCTGCTTAAGGGCGATCGCGTGACTATGACCTCCACCAATGAAGACAAGATCTTGGGCAATGGGTTGTGACAATGACTGCATCATTTACTGGCATACATCCTCTACTTCATCGGCATTCGATCGACCAGTAATCGAAACCTTTGCAGGCAAGATGCCCATACTACCGTTCAAGCCGTAGATTTTTCTTCATAGCACAGGCGACTCGCCTGAGTTGAAGGATTCTATACCAACATTTTAGGTGATCGCCACTAGTTGAATCTCGAAAGTCAGATCTTCTCCAGCTAACGGATGATTGGCATCCAGCGTAATCGTCGAATCAGTCACTTCTGTCACAATGACAGGAATTGATAGACCTTCTTGCTGTTGAATCTGTAGCTCTGCACCCACATCTACAGGGAGTTCCGGTGGGATCTGTTCGCGATCGACCACCAACACTCGCTCCTCATAATAAGGGCCATATGCCTCATCCGCAGGAATCTTTGTCGTCTTCGACTCCCCTGGACTCATACCTACCACCGCTTGCTCAAATCCAGGAATCAAATTGCCACTACCAATATCAAACTGTAGCGGTTCACGTCCATCTGAAGAATCGAAGATCGTGCCATCTTCCAACTTACCAATGTAATGCACGGTGACAGTATCACCCTGTTTTGCTTGTGTCATAGGTTTTCCCCTTCACTAACGGGATTACGTTGGATTAATCAATCTACGCCATACTCACCCTACTCGAAAAAGTTCTGAATTCGAGCAGGCTTAATATCAATGCTAGAAATTACCCCCACCCCCCCTCTTCCCCAATCCGTCACCCATTAGACTACTCATCTTCTCGATCCAGTCGTAGGATAGAAGGCGCTTAGTTAATCATGGAAGGGGTTCTATGGTGTATTCTGGTGCCCAACCTGCTCTGCTCATGTTGGCGGATGGAACGGCGTATAAAGGCTGGTCGTTTGGTGCGTCTGGCACAGTCATTGGCGAAGTTGTGTTCAACACAGGCATGACAGGTTATCAAGAAGTGTTGACTGATCCAAGCTATCTAGGGCAAATTGTGACATTCACCTATCCAGAGTTGGGAAATACGGGCGTCAATCCGGATGATGAGGAGTCTGCACGTCCGCAAATTCGAGGCATGATCGCTCGCAATATCTGTCACCGTCCGAGTAACTGGCGCTCTACACAGTCCTTATCGGACTATCTGAAGCAATACCGCATTCCTGGCATTTATGGCATCGACACTCGTGCCCTGACTCGAAAGATTCGATCGATCGGTGCGATGAATGGAGCCATCTCCACAGAAATTCTCGACCCGATCGATTTGCTGACCAAGATTCAGGAAGCACCGAGCATGACGGGATTAAACCTGGTTAAGGAAGTATCGACGAAACAGATCTACGAATGGGTTGACCCAACGACTTCGGTTTGGGAATTCAATCCGACTGCAAAGACCGATGAATCAGAACTGCCGTTTACTGTGGTGGCGATCGACTTTGGCGTGAAGCGCAATATTCTGCGTCGGTTGGCAAGTTATGGCTGTCGCGTGATTGTTGTTCCGATCGATACGTCCCCGGAAGAGATTCTTAAGTACAATCCTGATGGTATTTTTCTATCCAATGGACCTGGCGATCCGGCGGCTGTCACCGAAGGCATTGAAACAGTGAAAGTTTTGCTCACCAGCCAAAAACCGATGTTTGGCATCTGCATGGGACATCAGATTTTGGGCTTATCGCTGGGAGCAGATACCTTCAAGCTCAAGTTTGGACATCGGGGCTTAAATCAGCCTTGTGGCTTGAGTCAGCAAATCGAAATCACCAGTCAGAATCATGGGTTTGCGATCGATGCCGATTCCCTCTCCGATGCCGAAATCAAGATTACGCACTTGAATCTGAACGATCGCACCGTCGCCGGATTGAAGCATAAATCGCTGCCACTGTTCTCGGTGCAATATCACCCCGAAGCCAGCCCCGGCCCGCATGATGCCGATTATTTATTTGAACAGTTCGTGCAAACCATGCGCGAATACCGCCAGAACCATCCCCAGAACCCAGTGCAGGCGATCGAGGTTTAATACCAATTCTCAGTTTTAAGGTTTAAGTTTTAAGGTTTAAGTTTTGAGTTGCAAAACTTGCCCGACATCGCTGTTTGAACGTTAGCATCCGTGTCTATCTGCCATGATTCCTGGCGATGGGCACGGGCAAGACCCTTTGCCCATCCTACGATCGTGGGTAGTTCTGTGTTGGAAATCTCCTAACCTGAAAGTAGGGTGGGCATTGCCCACCCTAACCTGGCTACCTAGTAGACCTAGGCATAAATCGATCAACCATTTCGCAGTGTGAGCGAGACGCTCACGTCGCGAGCAAGATGCCCGCACTACGGTTGCTCAACTTCCGCCGCATTGTACTAGCTATATCGATGGAATGGGAACGATCACTACCAGCCTTGGAAATTGCTGTTAATGTTCACGCTGATGTTGTCAGCAATGATCCCAATTAAATCATTTCCTCGCATGATTTGCGTGTCATACGCTTGAGAACCAGTCACGCTCATCGTTTGCACCAGATAGTAATCCCACTTGCTTCCTGATACGAGAACATAATCCCCTTCATAGGCTTTGAAATCTTGGATGATGGCATGGCTATTCGCCCCCAAGTAAGCAGTCGCACCAGATTTACCCATCCAGAAGGCATCCAATCCACCCCCACCGACAAGAGTATCGATTTGGGACGTATTACTTGGGTTTGAGATCCAATAGTCAAAACCACCTAGCTGATCGTTACCGTTTCCTCCTAAAAGAGAGTCATTCCCCGATCCACCGATCAGTTGGTCGTTGTTATGGTTTGAGTAGTCGTCTCCCAAATCTCCGTAAAGGGTGTCATTACCGCTACCGCCCTCTAGAGCATCATTGCCATGTCCACCGTCTATGTAGTCATGACCTTCTTCACCGTAGAGCCTATCGGTTAGGTGGCTATATCCAGGGGCTGACTCATTCTGACCACCATCGATAAAGTCGTTTCCTGTGCCACCATAAATGGTATCTGCCCCCGCCTCACCGGAAAGAAGGTCACTGCCCTCTTCACCGTAAAGATAGTCACCCTGTAAACCACCATAGAGGTAGTCATTCTCAGTTCCACCATGGAGCGTATCATTACCAGCATCACCCAAGAGTACGTCGATTCCTGCCTCACCATAGAGGAGGTCTTGATGGTCTCCTGCATAAATCGCGTCATTTCCAGCGCCAGCGTAGATGGTGTCATTCCCACTACCACCGTAAAAGTAGTCATTACTTACGTTGCTATCCCAAAAATAATCAGCGAGGAGATCATTTCCTGAGCCACCTTCGACCGTATCATTGCCACCGAAACCGAAGATCGTATCATCACCGCTTAAACCGAGAATTCGATCGGCATATTCGGTGCCGGTCAGAAGATCATTGACGTATTCTTTACCTACAATCAAAGCCATTTTGGTTTCTCCGTTGTCTGTTGTTTGTGTGTGATTCTGAACTTCAAGCTCAAGCTCGGAAAATTCTGGATGCGATCGCCTTCATTCCCTTTGAGCAATGCCAGCCCCTGAGCCGTGAGTTTGCTAACATCCCTGCTCGTCCTGGTATCTATGCAATTCGGCATAAAACGGAGGGGTTGCTCTACATCGGCAAAACCAAGAGTCTACGAGGGCGCTTCAGCGGTGGGCATAAGGCTTTTTTATGGGCATGGCTCGATAAATATAGCGATGAAGACATTCGGATTGCAGTGCAGACAATTTCTCATTGGGAGAACCCTGCGTTACTATTGGAGCTAGAAGCCATCATCCTGAGAGCCACTGAACCCCCGTATAACGTCCAGATTCCAACCGAAAGGTGACGCTATGCAAGCCAAACTTCAAGAGCAACTTTCTCCTGCTGATGCCGAAGTCATCTTAGGACGCTTGCCTGAACGAATTCGTGCTGCTCTCATTGCTCGTGCTACTGAAATTGAATATCCAATTGAAGCAGTCGTTGAGATGGCGATTGCCAGTTTCCTTGATACAGAGGCGCTAGGTTTTGCAGACTGCAATCCAGGACGTGGTCAATAGAATTTCAACTCGCGATCGCGACAGTCTAACAATCGATTGCGACTGATAAAACACATCCATTGGACCTGCACTCAGAATTACAGGCGATCGAGGTTTAGTTCTCGTAGGATGGGCAAAGGGCGATCGCCCTTTGCCCATTGCCTCCGCGCATCGGGATGGGCACACGTTGCTTTGCCCATCCTACAGGGAGTTTTAAGACTGGCTACCAAACGTTGAAGAATGATGAATTGAGTTGCAGTCCGACTTTATCTTCGACGACAGCAATCACATCGTTCCCTCTCATGATCAGAGTGTCGGGGGCTTGAGTCCCGGATGAACTGCCGAATGGTGTCAGCAGGTGGTAATCTGAGTAGTTCCCAGCTAGGACAATGAGGTCTTTATAGAATTCAAAGTTGCGAATGATCGCATGACTTCCAGTAGCAAGATAAGCAGACTTATTAGGGTCAGTGCTTGCACCTAGGAAAAAGCCATCAGATCCAGAACCACCCACTAGCGTATCCACTTCAGCCGTGTAGGGTGAGGCACCGGGCTGGAAGCCCATTAACTGGTTAGTACCAGCCCGACCAGAGAGATAATCATTCCCCGTTCCACCGATCAGAGAATCAAACCCGCTATTAGCGTCGTTGCCACCATACAGCGTATCATTGCCCGTTCCGCCCTCAAGAGTGTTATAACCCGTCACTACCTCCAAATAATCATGTCCACTTTCACCGTAGAGCTTATTTTGCCCAAGATAACCACCATAATGGATATGGTCATTGTCAAGGAGAACGTCATTCCCTGTTCCACCATAGAGATTATCACTGCCGCCATCTCCTATCAGTAGATCGATTCCACCGTCGCCATACAGCGTATCGTTACCGCCTCCCCCAATGACCGTATCAGTGCCTTCCCCACCATTGAGCAGGTCTTGATCGTTTCCTCCATAAAGCCAGTCATCTCCTGCGCCAGCGTAGATGGTGTCATTCCCAGCACCGCCATCAAAGGAGTCATTACTCACGATGTCCTCCCAAAAAGAATCAGCGAGGAGATCATTTCCTAGTCCACCTTCGACCGTATCATTGCCACCGCCACTGAAGATCGTATCATCACCACTTAAACCGAGAATTCGATCGGCGTAGCCAGTGCCAATCAGGAAATCATTTACGTTTTCGTAACCTACAATTAAAGCCATTTTGGTTTCTCCGTTGTCTGTTGTTTGTGTGTTGTCTGGATGAATATGCGATACAAGTGATCGATGCAAGCGACTTGATCTCACACCACAGGATTATGCTTGCTTGAATAACCTTACGATCGCATTTTGAACATTATGCAGAACTAAAATTTATGAAATTAACACTGCTAAATGAATACTATTTAGAACCAAAAATTACAGGACAAATATTATTTACATAGTTTGCTATGTAAACATTCCATGCTTTAAAGAACAGTGCTTATCCTACAAAAAATGATCTAAATAGTTCGATCGATGTAGATTGTGATTTGCAGCGTTTGATTCACCCTGCATCTAGCCTAAAAAACTCGATCTCCAACGTCGATAGGAAAAAGTCAGATATAGTCTGCTCAGACGATTGGAAAAGATCGGATCTTGCTCAACGTCGTTCCATATAGTGGTTTTCAATGCAAGAGTGTTGATGGGCGAATGATTTTGCGTCAATGTTTATGAGATATGAAACGGACGATCGCCATCAATCGCCATCAGATGAAAGCGCCAAGTGGGCGGAAATAGCAGCGAAATAAACGATCGATAAAACCGAATGGCAGGGTTATGACATTGGGAGTGTCAAAACGTTTTCATGGGTAGGATAATAGATCGGCAAGCTGTGATTGTTATGACCCTAATTGAAAGAGATCAGATTGAAATCGCTACGAGGAGATCATTTTGACTACGACGACGACCTTGAAAACCACCAAATCAGAAGAAATTTTTGCGGCTGCTCAAAACTTGATGCCGGGAGGTGTCAATTCTCCGGTGAGAGCATTTAAGTCAGTCGGTGGACAGCCGATCGTATTCGATCGCGTCAAAGGTGCCTACATCTGGGACGTGGACAACAACCAGTACATTGACTACGTGGGCACTTGGGGACCCGCGATTTGCGGTCATGCCCATCCTGAAGTGCTGTCAGCATTGAAAGACGTACTAGAAAAGGGCACCAGCTTTGGCGCACCCTGCTATTTGGAAAATGTGTTAGCCGAAATGGTGATCAATGCTGTACCAAGCATCGAAATGGTACGCTTTGTCAATTCAGGAACAGAAGCGTGTATGGCAGTGTTGCGGTTGATTCGGGCATTTACCGGACGCGACAAAGTGATCAAGTTTGAAGGTTGCTACCACGGTCACGCGGATATGTTCCTGGTGAAAGCGGGTTCTGGCGTAGCGACCTTGGGATTGCCTGATTCGCCTGGAGTACCCAAATCTACAACGGCAAACACCTTGACAGCACCATTCAATGATCTGGAAGCTGTCAAAGCTCTATTTGCCGAACATCCTGACCAAATTTCGGGGGTCATCCTGGAACCTGTGGTTGGCAATGCAGGTTTCATCCCGCCGGATGCTGGATTCTTGGAAGGCTTACGAGTGATAACTCAGGAGCATGGCGCGTTATTAGTCTTCGATGAAGTGATGACTGGTTTCCGGATTGCCTATGGTGGGGCGCAAGAAAAATTTGGCATCACGCCAGACTTGACCACGCTAGGCAAGATCATTGGCGGCGGCTTGCCCGTTGGAGCCTACGGCGGACGCAAGGAGATCATGGAAATGGTTGCGCCTGCGGGGCCGATGTATCAAGCAGGAACACTGTCTGGAAATCCGTTAGCAATGACAGCGGGTATCAAGACCCTGGAACTATTGCAACGTCCGGGAACCTACGAGCAACTCGATCGCGTCACCCAAAAGCTTGCTCAAGGGATGATTCAAGTTGCCAAGGAGGCAGGTCATGCCGCCTGTGGTGGTTTCATTAGCGCCATGTTCGGCTTTTTCTTCACCGAGGGACCTGTCCACAACTACGAAGATGCCAAAAAATCTGACCTGGCTAAGTTTGCTCGATTCCATCGAGGAATGCTGGAGCGAGGCGTTTATCTAGCTCCCTCTCAGTTTGAGGCTGGTTTTACATCATTGGCGCACACAGACGAGGATATCGATCGCACCCTCGCTGCTGCCCGTGAGGTAATGTCAAGCCTGTAATTTGGGTAGATGGGTAGATGGGTAGATGGGTAGATGACGGGATAGTTCGACTTTCCATCTCCCCATCCCCTTATCAACCCCTCCCTAGCAGCCACAACCTGTGTGTCCGCATCCTGCACCGCCTTGATGCCCGTTAGCGCAGGCTTCGCTGCAATAATATTTGCTGTTTTTCTCGATCGCGCTCTCGATCGACACAATGCACAGGCAGGGTTCACAGGCACATTTCATTTGAGTCACAGTAGTCATTGAGGTATCCTCCTAATTCGTTCTTAATTACTATAACATATGAACATATATTCAGATATTAAATTCATCACGGCTTCAATTGCATCCAATCCATCAACGCGGAGCCATAGCGGTCGCCATATCACAAAACTCCTTTAGAACTCGGAATCAAGTGTGCCCGACGCGGATCAACCTCGATCGCCATTCGCAATGCCCGTGCAAATGCCTTGAAGGTTGCCTCAATGATGTGATGCGAGTTGATGCCGTCTAATTGGCGGAGGTGCAGCGTCAGTTGGGCGTGATTGACGATCGCTACAAAGAATTCGCGTACCAGTTGTGTATCATAGCTTCCGACTCGCGCAGTGGGAATTTGCAACCCGTAGCTGAGATGAGGACGACCCGAAAAATCTAATGTCACTTGCACGAGGGCTTCATCCAGTGGAGCGAAGAAATGACCAAAGCGGACAATCCCTTTGCGATCGCCCAATGCCTTTGACAATGCCTGTCCTAGCGTAATCCCGACATCTTCATTCGTATGGTGATCATCAATCTCCAAATCCCCCGTTGCTTTGATGTCTAAATCAATCAATCCATGCGAGGAAATCTGATGCAGCATGTGATCTAGAAACGGAATGCCTGTATTCGCAGAACATTGTCCTTGTCCATCCAAATTCAGGCTGACTTGCACATCCGTTTCCCCCGTCACCCGATGCACAGAAGCCATTCGCACCGGAAATTCTAGCGTTAGAGGAGAAACTGTTGTCAGCGTGTCAGTCAAATTGTTGCGAGAGTCACGGGTTTGCATAGGAGTGCGCGATCGAGAGAGTAAACTTATAGCCATTTTCAAATAGGTGAACCACAGACATAGAGACGAAACGCCGTTCGCCCTTCCATTGGAATGTGGGTTATGCAAATGAAAACCGATGTAATAACAGCTTACCCGTTCATAGTGGCAACGGATGTTGTGTAAGGATCGCAAATCAGGATTCACGCGATGTGCAACTTTTGTAGCTTGGCTGTGGGATGGGCCTCTTGCCCGTCCAAATCGAGCAGGCAAGAGGCCTGCTCCACGGAAAGTCAAGGGTGCTAGGTTTTTAGTTGCATACGGCGTAATTCTTAAATTCCTCAGTACGATCGCCATTTCAATCGTCCATTCCGATAGAATTACTCTCGCGTCAGAATCCCGTGAAGCGAACCGCGACCCATGACTGAAAAACCATTCGATCCGGCAGAGTTGGTTGATTTGATGTCCGAGTTTCTAGATCTGCCGATCGCTCCAGAATACCGTCCAGGCGTGATTGCCAATCTTGCTCGAACGGCTGCGATCGCTCAACTCGTCATGGAATTTCCCATCCCTGATGACATTGAAATCGCTCCCATCTTTCAACCCTAAGCCAAGACTAAGTTTTGAGTTTTGAATGATTCGCTTGAAACCCAACCCTTAAAACTTAAAACTTACAGCCAGTTTCACTTGCATCAGCCACACGCATACCCATCCACTCATCCACTCATCTACCCACCCACACACAACGGTGGCTCACTCATCTGAAAACCGCTGTAAAACCCAACCCTTAAAACTTAAAACTTTTCATCTTTCATCCTTCCCATGACCTTTAACTTTGAACAGGCAGACGCGATCGCCACGGCTATCGCTATTCGTAATCGAGACGTTAGTGCAAAAACAGTTGTCAGTGCCACCCTAGAGCGAATTGCGGCTAGAGATGGCGCAATCAATAGCTTTACGGCGGTGATAAAAGAGCAAGCCCTGGAACAAGCAGAACAAATTGATAGGTCGATCGCGAACGGAGAGGAACCAGGCGCGTTGGCGGGGGTGCCGTTTGCGGTCAAAAATTTGTTTGATGTTACCGGATTGCCGACGCTAGCAGGCTCCAAAATCAATCGAGACAATCCAGCCGCCACAAAAGATGCAATGGCAGTAGCCGCACTGAAACGAGCGGGAGCCATCTTGATTGGCACCCTCAATATGGATGAGTATGCCTATGGCTTTGTCACGGAGAATAGTCACTATGGCGCAACGCATAACCCTTATGATCTCGATCGGGTGGCAGGTGGCTCATCGGGTGGCTCGGCGGCGGCTGTTGCAGCTGGATTCGTGCCGTTGACATTAGGGTCTGATACAAACGGTTCCGTCCGAGTTCCGGCCTCGTTATGTGGGATCTTTGGACTGAAGCCAACCTATGGGCGGTTGTCACGTAACGGAGTGTACCTGTTTGCTGGAAGCTTCGATCACATTGGCTTGTTCGCTCGATCGGTGCGCGATATTGCTACAACCTTCGATTTACTGCAAGGCGAAGATTTGAGTGATCCAGTGTGTACCTCACTTCCTCCAGAACCTTGTATCCCTCAGCTTGATTTGGGCATTGAGGGTTTGCAAATTGCGATCGCCAATGATTATTTTGCCCAAGGTGGAGAACCCGAAGTCTTTGTGGCGGTTGATCAGGTGGCTCAGGCGTTGGGTGCTTCTCAGCACATAACCATTCCAGAGGCTCATCGCGCAAGGGCAGCCGCGTATGTGATTACGGCGAGTGAAGGGAGTCATTTGCATCTAAATCGGCTGAAGACTCGTCCACAAGATTTTGATCCGGCAACCCGCGATCGTTTCTTGGCGGGTACGATGATCCCGAATTCCTGGTATTTGCAGGCACAACGCTTTCGACGCTGGTATCGCGATCGGGTGCGAGAACTCTTCCATCAGGTCGATCTGATTCTTGCACCGACAACGCCCTGCCCTGCGCCCCTCATCGGTCAACAAACCATGACGTTGGCTGGAGAAGAAGTCTTGGTTCGCCCAAATTTGGGATTGTTTACTCAACCCCTTTCATTCATTGGCTTACCGATTTTATCCGTCCCCATCCAGCGCCCTAATGCCTTACCGCTCGGAGTGCAGATTATCGCGGCTCCCTATAATGAAGCCCTTATTCTACGAGCAGCCGCTATTTTAGAAGCTCAAGGGATTGTGTCTGCTCCAGTTGCGCCTCATTAGCTTTTGCGATCGACTTGCCAGACGGCTCCAACGGCGGCTCCGACGCCAACCATCAACCCCATGCCGATCCCTTCAACTCGCTTAGCTAGGGGGTCTTGTGTTAGACACTCATGACTAGGAGTATCGTCGCTTAGACACTGATCGATCGCCGCTTGGCTAGTCGTTGCGCCAAACACAACCCCTAAAGCCGCACAGACAGTGATGACAAACCAGAAACGCTTTGAATCTCTACCCATAGATAGTTGCGGTGGTGAAATCGGATTAACTGAAACTAATCTGACTTATTTTAAGCAGTTTCCACCGTTGTAAAATCACTGAAAAATATGATGTTGCTCACAGGCATGCTCAAGCAAACCCATCCCGAATCTGATCCCCGGCTTTCAACAGACAGGTTAAAAGATGGGAAGATTAGGTTAAGCGCACGATAAATTGTTGAAACGGAATAAAGCATGGCTGAAATTCAATTTTCTAGAGGAATTCCTGAAGAAGTAATTCCGGATGTGCGGTTAACCCGCTCTAAGGATGGCACCAATGGACAGGCAATTTTCTATTTTCAAAATCCGCAAGCCCTTACTAATAACTGGGCAAACGACATTACTGGAATGTATTTGATTGATGAAGAAGGCGAACTCGCAACCCGCGAAGTCAAAGCAAAGTTTATTAACGGTCAACCAGAGGCGATCGAAGCCACTTACGTCATGAAAAGCGTTGCTGAGTGGGAGCGATTTATCCGCTTCATGGAGCGATATGCCAATGAAAACGATTTAGGATTCAGTAAGGCTCAATAAGGCATAAAATCTAACCTTTACGATGGCTCATCTTCCTCACCCCGATTCTGATCCTGTTCGTGTCAACTGTGCAGTCATTACGGTCAGCGATACCCGATCGCCCGATACTGATCGCAGTGGTCAATTGATCCAACAGTTGCTTCAGGATGTCGGACATCGGATAGTGGACTATGTTCTGGTGAAAGATGAGCCAGTCCTAATTCAAGACTACTTAAAAGCATTATGCGATCGCCCAGATTTAGAAGCTATTATCCTAAACGGGGGCACAGGAATCGCACCTAGAGACACAACCTATGATGCGATCGAACGGCTCCTCGACAAAACCCTCCCTGGCTTTGGCGAGGTCTTTCGCTGGCTCAGCTATCAAGAAATTGGCTCAAGAGCGATCGCCTCTCGTGCTGTTGCCGGAGTCTGCCAAACCAAACTTGTTTTCTCCCTTCCTGGCTCCACAAATGCCGTTCGCTTAGCTATGGAAAAGCTAATCTTGCCAGAACTCTCCCATCTCGTGAAGCAAGTCCATTCGGGGAAGTAATGGGGAGAGGGGTGGAGGGGTGGAGGGGTGGAGGGGTGGAGGGTGGAGGAGTCATCGATGTCATTCCGTCCTAACTCC